>VXMT01000239.1 GCA_009840965.1 Chloroflexota bacterium | reverse complement strand
AGCGCATGAAGGAGGAGCTGCGCTCCGGGCGCGCCTTCCATACCGCCCTCGATGCCGGCTTCGCCCGCGCCTGGACCTCGATCCGCGACTCCAACGTCACGACGCTGATCACCTGCGGCATCCTCTTCGCGCTCGGCGGCGGGATCGCGCTGCCCGGCTTCGGGGCCTTCGATGCGCCGCTCGTGCAGGGCTTCGCCGTCACGCTGGCGATTGGCGTGATCGTCTCGATGTTCTCGGCGATCACCGTCACCCGCAGCCTGCTCAAGCTGCTCGTCGGCACGCGCATCGCGCGCAATCCGGACCTGCTCGGTCCGGGGATCCACACCGAGCCCGGCGCCGCCGAGGCCGCCTCGACGGGCGGTGAGGCGTGAGGAACCTCGACCTCGTCTCGACGCGGCGGCGCTTCTTCATCTTCAGCGGCGCACTGCTGCTCATCTCGCTCGTGCTGCTCGCGATTCCGCCGACGCTGCGCCCGGGCATCGAGTTCACCTCGGGCACGACGACGCTGCTGCGCTTCGAGCGCAGCGTCGAGCAGAGCGCGCTGCGCGCCGCCTATGCCGAGCTCGGGCACGACGAGGCGCGCATCCAGTCCACCGGGCCGGACGAGTACCTGATCCGCACGCGCAAGCTCGACGTCCCCGACACCGCGCTGATCGAGGTTGCCCCCGAGAGCATCGAGATCGAGCCGGCGGACTCCGGTCTCGGCTCGCTGCTGCTCGGCGCCGAGGGCGCGAGCGGCGAGGTCGCGCTGCGCGTCTTCCGCTTCGGCGAGGTCTGCGACTTCGGCGACGAGATCGTCGGCGTTCCCGCCGGCTCGGAGGCGCGCATCCTCGAGGAGGTCCGTGGCTGCGAACAGCCCGCCGAGGATGGCGAGGACGACGGCGAAGCTGCTGACGCCGAGGGCGGCGAAGGCAGCGACACTGCCGAGGGCGGCGAGGCAGACGACGAGCCCGCCGCGGTGCTCGCCTACCGCGTCCAGGTCGATGGCGACGACGGCGAGCTGCTGACTGGCTTCGTCGCCCCGGCCGATACGCGTCCCCTCGATGCGACGGGCGCCGCCGATCCCGACCTCAGCCCCGAGGAGCTCGGCGAGCGGGGGGTGATCGAGGACGAGCTGGGCAAGCGCTTCGGGTCCTTCGAGGTGCTGGAGTTCGCCTCTGTGTCGGCGGTGGTCTCGAAGCAGGCGGTGCGTAACGCGGCGGTGGCGGTGGTCGTCGCCTCGCTGTTCATCATGGGCTACATCGTCTTCGCCTTCTCGAGCATGCCGCACCCCTTCCGCTACGCGATGGCGGGGATCATTGCGCTGCTGCACGACGTGCTGATCGTGCTCGGCGCGTTCTCGCTGTTCGGGAAGCTCTTCGGGATCGAGATCAACCTGATGTTCGTGACGGGGCTGCTCACGATCATCGGCTTCTCGGTGCACGACACGATCGTGATCTTCGACCGCGTGCGCGAGAACGTGACGCGCGCCCCGGGCGCGCCGCTCGCAGAGAACGTCAACGCCGCGCTCGTGCAGACGCTCGGGCGCTCGCTGAACACCTCGATCACGCTGATCTTCACGATCCTCGCGCTGCTCTGGCTGGGCGGGCCGACGATCGAGAGCTTCCTGCTGGTGCTGCTCGTCGGCGTGATCGCCGGCGCCTACTCCAGCATCGCGATCGCCGCGCAGGTGCTCGTGGCCTGGGAGGAGGGCGACCTCTCGCGGCTGCTCTCCCGCTTCCGCCGAGGGAACGCCGCGTCCGCCTCGTAGCGATCGAGCACGCGACTACGCCAGCACGCGCTCGTCGCCCCGGCGCGTCGTCACGCCCTCGCGGTCGAGGCGTTCGAGCAGCGCCTGCGCGGTGCGGCGGTTCGTGCCGAGGGCGTCCCGCGCTCCGGCGAGGGTGACGCTCCCCTCGCTCCCGATCAGCGCGACGATCGCAGCACGCGCCTCGGCGAACCGCTCGGCCGCGAAGACGACGCCGTCGCCGCAGTCGACCACCGCCCCCGTCGCGCCGAGGTAGCCGAGCAGCTCCGGGTCGAGGTCGATGCGCGGCGGGCTGAGGCCGGCGGCGCCCAGGGTGGCGATTGCCTCCTCGGCGGCGCGCCGCTGCGCCGCTGTGGGTTGCGGCGACCACTCGGACCGCGCGACGCCGGCGCCGCGCGCCTCGATCCGGGGGGCGAGCGCGCCGAGCAGGGCCGCGAGCGCGTCCGGCTCCAGACGCACGCGCGCGCGAAGCTCGCCCGCCGGCATCGCGAGCCGCAGCGGGTGCGCGCGCTCGTAGTCCTCGAGCGCGCGCTCGATGCGCGTGCGCAGCCGCTCGAGGCCGGCCGCGCTGACGTAGCGAGGCGTGCCGTCCGGGTGTTCGAGGGCGACCGCGTCGCCGGCGGCGACCAGCGCCTCGATCGCCTGGCCGAGGGCGGCGTCGTCGAGGTCCGCGACTGTCGCGATGCGCGCCAGCGTGGCCGGCTCGACGCCCTCGAGCGCGGCGAGCGTCTCGCCCTCGGGCGAACCCTCGGCGAGGCGGCGCAGCCGCTCGATGACCGCCGGATCGCCGCGGCGGCGGCGTCCCGCGTTCACCTCCAGCACGCGGCCGCCGCCGACGGTCTGGTCGGAGACCCGCAGCACGAACAGGTCGCCGGGCGAGGCGGCGAGGGCGGGCGCGATCTGGATCTGGCACCAGCCCTCGGCGCCCGCGGGCACCTCGCCGGCGCCGAGCACGCGCAGCCGGCCCTGCGTCTCGGCCGCGCCGAGGTGCACGGTCACGCGCAGGTTGTGCCGCAGCGCGCGCCGCGCGAGGGCGCGCACGCGCACATCGATGGTCGTGGCCGGGCGCAGCTCGCCGGGCCGCGCCAGCACCTGGCCGCGGCTCAACTGGTCCGTGCCGACGCCCGCGAGGTTGACGGCCACTCGGGTGCCGGGGTGCGCCTCGTCGAGCTCCTGCTGGTGGGTCTGCAGGCCGCGGATCCGCGCCTCGGGCCCGCCGGGGACCGCCTCGACGGCCTCGCCGGTGCGCAGCCGCCCGTCGAGCAGCGTCCCGGTCACCACCGTGCCGAAGCCTGCCATCGTGAAGACACGGTCGATGCCGAAGCGCGGCCGGCCGACGTCGCGTGGCTCGGGCGTCGCCGCCAGCGCCTCGTCGAGCGTCGCTCGCAACTCGTCGAGCCCGGTCCCGCTCGTCGCCGAGGTGCGCACGATCGGGGCGCCGGCCAGCGAGGTTCCGGCGAGCAGCTCGCGCAGCTCCTCCTCGACCAGCTCCGCCCACTCTTCCTCCTCGACGAGGTCGAGCTTGGTGAGCGCCACGACGCCGCGCCGCAGCTCCAGCAGGTCGAGGATCTCGAGGTGCTCGCGCGTCTGCGGCATGACGCCCTCGTCGGCGGCCACGACGAGCAAGGCGAGGTCGATCGCGCCGACGCCGGCGAGCATGTGGCGGACGAAGCGCACGTGTCCGGGCACGTCGACGATCGAGACCTCGCGGCCCGAGGGCAGCGTCATCCAGGCGAAGCCGAGCTCGATGGTCAGGCCGCGCTCGCGCTCCTCCTGCAACCGGTCCGGGTGGATGCCGGTCAGCGCCTCGACGAGGGCGGACTTTCCGTGGTCGACGTGTCCGGCGGTGCCGATGACGTACATGGCCGGAGTCTAGCGGCGATCGCTCGCTGGATCGCCCGCTCCGGCCTTGACATTCCTGCCGCAGGGGGCCAGCCTGAATGAAGTAGCAAATCGACATAAACGTTGGAGTCGGCTCTATGGTCTCACTCGACTCGCTGCGGCAGGAGCTTGCGGAAGCGCTCGAGGAGCGCCACCGGCTCGACGAGCGCATCGCGCAGCTCGAAGACGCGATCGACGCGCTCGCCAGGCTCGAGGGCGACCCCGACGACCTGCCGCCTCGGCGCGAACCGGCGGGCGACGAACCGCCGCGGCGTGGCTGGGTGAGCGACGAGCCGCCGCGGCGCGACTGGGGCCGCGTCGAGGCGCCGCGGCGATTCGAACCGCAGGCCGACCTCGGGGCGCTGCTCGAGCGGCACCGCGAGGACATCGCGGAGCAGATCGACTCGTTGCAGTCGAGCCTCCCGTTCGTGGGCCTGAAGTACTACCGGGACCAGCTGCTGCCACAGGTGGTGGGCGAGATCCGGCAGGGCGAGCTGCGCTCCCTGATGGACCTCATGGTCGACACCGGCGTCGTCGACGTCTACCAGGTGGAGAACCCCAACAACCCCGAGTTCCCGACGGCCGCCATCCGCCTCCCGCTGACCGACGAGCCGGACGAGCCGGATGAGATGGACGCGGACGACGGCAGCGAGGAGTTTGACGAGGTCGAGGAGTTCGGCGACGAGGCGCCGTGAGCGTCGCCTTCAGCACCGACGAGCTCTACCTCTCCCACGAGCCGCCCGGCGGCGTCCCGCACCCCGAGCGCCCGGCGCGGCTGAGCGCGATCCTCGGCCGGCTCGAGTCCACGGGCTTGCTGGCGCGCATGCAACGGCTGCCGGAGCGTGACGCGAGCGACGAGGAGCTGCTCGCCGTCCATGACCGCGGCGTGCTCGAGACCGTGCAGGCGCAGCACGCTGCCGGCGGCGGCTGGATCGACGCCGACACCTTCGTTGGCGCGTCGTCGCCGGCGGCGGCGCGACGGGCCGTCGGGGCCGCGCTCGCGGCGACCTGGGCCGTGCTCGACGGCTCGGCGCGCAGCGCCTTTGTCGCCGCCCGGCCGCCGGGACACCACGCGACGCGCGACCGCTCGATGGGGTTCTGCCTCTACAACCAGGTGGCGGTAGCCGCCGCCGCAGCGCTCGCGCGCGGCCTCGAGCGGATCGCGGTCGTCGACTGGGATCTGCACCACGGCAACGGCACGCAGGCGATCTTCGATGCCGACCCGCGCGTGCTCTACGTGAGCACGCACGCCTACCCCTACTACCCCGGCACCGGGACGGTCGGCGAGCGTGGGCTCGGCGAGGCCGCCGGGACGAAGGTCAACATCCCGCTCCCGCACGGCGCGGGCGACCGCGCCTTCCTCGCCGCCTACGGGCAGGTGGCGGTCCCGGCCCTCGAGGCCTTCGAGCCGGAGCTGGTGCTCGTCTCCTGCGGCTGGGACTCGCACGCGCGCGACCCGCTTGGCGCGCTCGCCGTTTCGACCGGGGGCTACACGGCCGTCGCGCGGCTGATCCTCGATGCGGCCGAGCGGCTCTGCGACGGCCGGCTCGTCGCGGTCCTCGAGGGCGGCTACGACGAGCACGCCCTCGCCTGCTGCGCGCAGGCGCTGTGCGAGCTGCTGCTCGGCGAGGAGCCGACGCCGGACCCGGAGCAGGGCGCGGGACGGCCGGAGGTCGTCCACGAGATCGAGGCGGTGATCGCCGCTGCGCGCGCGTCCGCCGGCCTCGACTGACCTCGCGAGGGCTACTCGATCGTTCGCGACTCGTCGAGCGTGTCCGGGCGCCCGCAGGCCGGGCAGCACTCCGGCAGCTCGCGGCGCGGCACCTCGCCGCGCGTCGAGGAGACGCCCAGCCAGATGTCGTCGCGCAGCCGGAAGTGCGGGCTGAGGCGTCCGCGCGGGCCGCGGGCCGCCGCGCGCAGCTCCTCCTCGACGCGGCGCGCCGCCTCCGAGCGGCTGATCGGTCCCGGTGGCCGCACCAGCACCTCGCGGCCGCAGTGCGAGCAGCGATAGACCTCGATGGCCATGGAAGGAGTCGCTGCTAGCCGGGTGCGACGGCGGCCGCGGCCTCCGACTCCGGCAGCAGGTCGACGAAGACCTCGTTCGCCAGCAGCAGGCCGCGCTCGCTCAGGCGCAGCCGCTCGCCATCCCACTCGAGCAGGCCGATGGCCGCGTGCCGCTCGATCGCCTCGCCGAAGGCCTCGCGCAGCGAGATGCCGAAGCGCGCGGCGAACTCCGCGGCGCTCACGCCCTCCAGCAGGCGCAGGCCGAGGATCAGCGCGTCCGCGCGCAGCGTCGCCGCGTCCGGCGTCTCGCCGCCGGCGATCTGCTGCAGCGCGCCGCCGCCCTCGCGCTCGCGCTCCTCGTGCGAAGCGTTGACGAGCTCGACGTAGCGGGAGGGGGAGTCGACGTTCGCGAGGCGCTGCCCGGCGAAGAAGGAGTGCGCGCCCGCGCCGATGCCAAGGTAGGGCTGCGCGCGCCAGTAGACGAGGTTGTGGCGGCAGGCCAGCCCCGGCTGCGCCCAGTTCGAGATCTCGTACTGGGCGTAGCCCGCCCGGGCGAGGCGCTCGCGCGTCCACTCGTACTGGTCGGCGACGACGTCCGGGTCGGGCTCGGGCAGCTGCCCCTTCTGCACGCGGTAGTAGAGGTGCGTGCCCGGCTCGATGGTCAGTGCGTAGCAGGAGAGATGCTCCGGCCGCAGCGCGAGCACGCCATCGAGCGTCTCCTGCCAGCGGCTCAGCGGCTGCTCGATCAGCCCGAAGATCAGGTCGGCGTTGACGTTCTCGAAGCCCGCCGCCCGGGCGTCGCGCAGCGCATCGAGGGCGCGCCCGCCCGAGTGCTGGCGATCGAGCAGCTCGAGCTCGTCGTCGTGCAGCGACTGGACGCCGATCGAGAGCCGGTTGAAGCCGATCTCGCGCAGGCCCGCGAGGTGGTCGCGGCTCAGATCGGTGGGGTTGGCCTCCAGCGTCCACTCCGCGTCCGGGGCCACGGCGTAGCGCTCGCGGATCGCCCCCGCGAGCGTGCGCATGTCGTCGAGCGAGCTGAGGCTGGGCGTGCCGCCGCCGAAGAAGATCGTGCGCACCTCGAACTGGCGGGCGGCGGGGGCCCAGAGCCCCAGCTCGCGCACGAGCGCGGGCGTGTAGTCGGGCACGAGGTGGTCGAGGCCCTCGTAGGAGTTGAAGTCGCAGTAGCCGCACTTGGCCGTGCAGAACGGGATGTGCAGGTAGAGCGACAGCGCCTGCGCCATGTCTCGCCCCGCTCCCCGCGCCGCCGGCGCCCCTCGGCCAGCCTACAGGCGCTGCGAGGTGTGGCGCACGCGACGGCGATCGCGAGCGTGGCGCTGGCCCGCCCACGGGCGGCGTGCGAGACTCGACGAACGATGCTGCGCGACTTCGAGGCAGGGCTGCTGCGCCCGGCGCACGCCGGCCAGGATGTCGTGCTCGCGGGCTGGGTCCACCGCCGTCGCGATCACGGCGGCCTCGTCTTCATCGACCTGCGGGACTTCTCCGGGATCGTGCAGGCGGTCTTTCACCCCGAGGACGCGCCCGAGGCCTTCGAGCTGGCCTCCGAGCTGCGCAGCGAGTACGTCGTGCAGATCGCCGGCAAGGTCGTCGAGCGCACGCCGGAGACGGTCAACCCGGAGCTGGCGACGGGCGGCGTCGAGGTCGCCGTGCGCGAGGCCAGCGTCCTCAACGAGGCGCAGACTCCGCCCTTCCCGATCAACCAGGACACCCCGGTCGACGAGGCGACGCGGCTGCGCTACCGCTACCTGGACCTGCGCCGCGAACGCATGGCGGCGAACCTCAGGCTGCGCCACCGCGTCGTGCGCTTCATCCGCAACTACCTCGGCGATCGCGGCTTCGTCGAGATCGAGACGCCGGTGCTCGGCCTCGCGACACCCGAGGGCGCGCGCGACTACCTGGTGCCGAGCCGCGTCCATCCCGGGCGCTTCTATGCGCTGCCGCAGTCGCCGCAGCAGTGGAAGCAGCTGCTGGTGGTGGCCGGGCAGGAGCGCTACTTCCAGATCGCTCGCTGCTACCGCGACGAGGATCTGCGCGCCGACCGCCAGCCCGAGTTCACGCAGCTCGACCTGGAGATGGCGTTCGTCGAGCAGGACGACGTGCTCGACCTGGTCGAGGGCCTCTACAGCGAGCTGGCGCTGACCGAGGGCAGGCGCTTCCAGACGCCGACGCCCTTCCCGCGCCTGACCTGGGCGGAGGCGATGGAGCGCTACGGCTCGGACAAGCCCGACCTGCGCATCGGCATCGAGATTCGCGACCTCAGCCCGCTCGTCGCCGACTCGGAGTTCGGCGTCTTCCGCAACGCGGTCGCCGGCGGCGGGCGCGTGCGGGGATTCGCCGTCCCCGGGGGCGCCGATACGCCGAGGCGCGGCGCCGACGCGCTGGTCGAGCTGGCGCAGGAGCTGGGCGCCGGCGGCCTGATCTGGATCGCCTTCGACGGCGAGGGCGACCTCGACGGGGTCGCGCCCGAGGAGCTGCACGAGCAGGCGCGGTCGCCGGCGAAGCGCTTCCTCGGCGGCGAGACGCTGGTGGCGCTCGGCGCGGCCTGCGGCGCGAGTCGCGGCGACATGCTGCTGATCGTCGCCGACCGCGACGACGTCACCTCGCCGGTGCTGGACGGGCTGATGCGCCACGTCGCGGAGCAGCGCGAGCTGGCCGACCCGGGCGTTCTCGCCTTCGCGCTGATCACGGACTTCCCGATGTTCGAGCGCGACGCGGCGGACACGCGCTGGACCGCGGTGCACCACCTCTTCACCTCGCCCTACGAGGAGGACGACGAGCTGTTGGAGACGGACCCGGGCCGGGTCCGCTCGCGCGCCTACGACCTGATCTGCAACGGGCAGGAGATCGGCTCCGGCTCGATCCGGATCCACCGTCGCGAACGGCTGCTGCGCGTGCTGCGCGCCCTCGGTCTGGGCGAGGAAGAGGCGGAGGAGCGTTTCGGCCACATGCTGCAGGCGTTCACCTACGGCGCACCGCCTCATGGCGGCTTCGCTCCGGGCATCGACCGGACGGTCGCCCTGCTCGCGGGCGAGCGCGACATCCGCGAGGTCATCGCCTTCCCCAAGACCAAGACCGCCTCCGACCCGTTGACCGGCGCGCCGAGCCCGGTTGAGGCGCAGCAGCTCGCCGACGTGCACATCGCCCTGACACCGGAGGCGCAGGCGTCGGACGCCGGGCCTGACGTATGATCCGAGAGGCGCCGCTACCCGAGCCGCGGTAGCGGACCTGCAAGCGGGCGGAGGGCGCCGTGGGCGGACAAAACCGCATCATCGTCATCATGCTCGGGGTGCTCGCCGCCCTCGTGCTCGTCATCGGCGGACTGTCCGCCGTGCTGCTGCTCGGAGGGGGCGAGGACGGCGAGGAGGAACCCGCGGCCGCCGCCGGCACCACGACCGACACGGGCGGGCAGCGCAGCGACGGCGGCGGCGATGACAGCGCCGGCGACGGCGGGGACGGCGATGGCGACAGCGCCGCCGCCTCCGGCCGGCTCCGCCTGCCCGGCAACGACCCCGTCACCCTCGATCCTCACATCGCGGGCGACTCCGGTTCTGCCGAGTACATCGTCGAGGTCTTCAACGGCCTCGTCACGATCTCGCCCGATCTCAACATCGAGCTGGACCTCGCGGAGGCGCTCGAGATCAGCGAGGACGGCCTGCAGTACACCTTCACGCTGCGCGACGACATCCTCTTCCACAACGGCCGCCGCGTGACCGCCGAGGACGTGCGCTGGTCGATCGAGCGCGCCGCCTCGCCGGAGCTGGCCTCGCCGACCGCGCTCGCCTACCTCGGCGACATCATCGGCGTGCGCGAGCACTTCTACGGGCTCGCCGAGACGATCGAGGGAATCGAGGTGGTCGACGACCGCACGATCCGCTTCACGATCGATGAGCCGAAGCCGTACTTCCTCGCCAAGCTCAGCTACCCGACCGCCTTCGTCGTCGACCAGCAGCAGATCGAGGGCAACCCGCGCGGCTGGACGCGGCGCCCGATCGGCACGGGCCCCTACCGCCTGCAGGAGTGGCGGATCGGCGAGCGCATCGTGCTGCGCGCCAACCCGCGCTTCCACTTCGGCGAGCCCGCGGTGCGGGAGGTGCTGTACGAGCTGGCCGGCGGCTCCACGCTCACGCGCTTCGAGAACGGCGAGCTGGACATCGCCTTCATCTCGGTCAACGACATCGACCGGGCGCGCGACCCGAGCAGCGACATCGGGCCGCTCTACCAGGAGTTCAGCCAGTTCACGATCTCCTACCTGGCGTTCAACACGGAGGTGCCGCCGTTCGACGACGTGAACGTGCGCCGCGCCCTCGGGCTGTCGATCGACCGCAGCCTGATCGCGGAGGTGACGTTCAAGAACATGCTCGCGCCGGCCACCGGCATCCTGATGCCGCAGCTGCCCGGCTACACGCCGGATGACAAGACACTGCAGTTCGACCCCGAGCTGGCGCGGCAACTGCTGGCGGAGTCGAAGTACGGCTCGGCCGAGAACCTCCCGCCGATCGTGATCACCGAGGTGGGCGGCGGCGCCGAGGCGCGGATCGACACCCAGGCCTTCATCGAGCAGTGGCGCAACGAATTGGGCATCGAGGTCCGCATCCAGCAGACGGACTTCGCCACGTTCCTCGAGGACCAGGACTCCGGCCGCCTGCAGATGTTCAACGCGGGCTGGATCATGGACTACCCTGATCCCGAGGACATCCTCGATCTCAAGTTCCACTCCGAGTCCGAGCTGAACGACGTGGGCTACGCCAACGCGGAGGTCGACGAGATCCTGAACCGGGCCCGCACGGAGCAGGACACGGCCACGCGGCTCGCGCTCTACCAGCAGGCGGAGCGGCTGATCATCGACGACGCCGCGTGGCTGCCGCTCTACTTCTCGCGAGTGCACGTGGTCATCAACGCGGACGTCGAGGGCTGGTTCGAGCCTCCGATGGTGATCCCGCGGCTGCGTCACGTCACCGTGAACCGCTAGCCGGGACGGAGCCGGTCGGCGATGTTCGCGTACATCGTTCGCCGCCTGCTCTGGCTGCCGGTCGTGCTGGCCGTCGTTTCCTTCGCGACCTTCGCGATCGCGCGCTTCGGACCGGGCGACCCCGTGAGCGTCGCCGCCGGGCAGTACCGCGACCCCGAGGTGCTCGAGCGCGTGCGCGCGGAGCGCGGCCTCGACGGCTCCATCTTCGAGCAGTACGGCCGCTGGCTGCTGGGCGACATCTACCCCGGCGGGAGCGGCGGCGGTTCGCTGCGCGGGGACTTCGGCGAGTCGTTCATCCAGCGCGGCTTCACGGTCAACGAGCTGATCCGCAAGCGCATGCTGATCTCGGCGCAGCTCGGCCTCCTCGCGCTGATCGTGGTCTTCGGCACGGGGATTCCGCTCGGCTTGCTGGCGGCGCGCTTCAGCGGAACCTGGATCGACCCCTTTGTGATCACCAGCCTGCTCTTCCTCACGGCGCTGCCGGTGCTCGTGATCATCCCGCCGATGCTCTGGCTGTTCGCGCTCCAGCTCGACATCCTGCCCGCGGGGGGCTGGGGCGGCGATGGCCTCTCCGGCCTCTTCGATGTCTGGTGGATCGGCGGCGTGATCGCCGTGCCGATTCCCGACCCTCACCTTTACATGCCCGTCTTCGTGCTCTCGATCGGCGGCATCGCCGGGGTGGCCCGCCTCGTGCGGATCACCGCGCTCGAGGTGCTGACCGAGGACTACGTGCGCACGGCGCGCGCGAAGGGAATCACGGAGGCGGCGGTGGCGCTGCGCCACGTGCTCCCGAACTCGCTGCTTCCAGTGGTCACGGTGATCGGCTTCGCGCTCGTCGGCATCCTCGAGGGCGCGTTCTTCACGGAGACGCTGCTCGGCATCCCGGGCATCGGGCGCTTCTCGATCGAGGCGGTGCAGAGCCGCGACTACGACGTGATCCTGGCGATCACGGTGATCGTCGCGACCGCCTTTCTGATCGCAAACCTCGTGATCGAAATCAGCTACACCTTCATCGACCCGCGCGTGCGGTTGGGCGAGGCGGTGAACGCGTGAGCGCCGCCGTCGCCGGCCTCGAGGACGCCGAGGTCACCCGAGGGCGGCCCGCCGGCCCCTGGCTGCAGCTCTGGCGACGCCTGAGCCGCAAGCGCATCGCGATGATCGGCCTGGCCATCGTGATCGTGATCTACCTGATGGGCATCACCGCGCAATGGACGGCCCCCTACTCCTACCGCGAGCAGGACCTGACGCGCGGCCTCGAGGGCCCGAGCGCGGACCACTTCCTGGGGACGGACCGGCTGGGCCGCGACATGCTGAGCCGCGTGATGTACTCGGCGCGGACCACCGTGATCATCACCCTCACCGTGATCATCACCGGCGGCCTCGTGATCGGTCCCACGCTGGGGCTGGTCTCGGGCTATCGCGGGGGCTGGATCGACGGCCTGATCGGGAGGGTCGGCGACATCTTCATCGCCTTGCCCGGGCTGCCGATGCTGATCCTGATCAACGCCTCGCTCGCGCCGCGCGTGATCGAGGCAACCGGGTGGATCGAGGACAACTCGCCGCTCTCCGGGCTGGTTCAAAACGGCGTGCCCTCGTACCTGACCGTCTTCGGCGCGCTCTCGCTGTTCTTCTGGGTGGGCAGCATGCGCATCATCCGGGCGCAGACGCTGCAGATCCGGGAGCGGGACTTCGTGCTGGCGGCGCAGGCGATGGGCGCGAACACCGGACACGTGATCTGGCGGCACCTGCTGCCCAACGTCTCCTTCCTGCTCATCCTCGGCGCCTCGACCGCCCTCGGGGCCGTCGCCGGTTCCGAGCTGTTCCTGACCTGGTTCGGCGTCGGCATCCAGCCGCCCGCGCCCTCCTTCGGCGCGATGATCTTCGAGGCGGGGAGCGTCCGCACCTTCCAGGCGAGCCCGCACCTGCTGCTGGTCCCCTCGTTCTTCGTCGTCTCGCTACTCTTCGCCTTCGCGCTGTTCGGCGATGCGCTCAACGACGCCGTGCGGGCGCGCTAGCGGCTACCGTTGCGTAGCCCCCTCAGGGCAGCGCGCGTATCCCTTCCGGTCCCCTCTCCCCGAGGGAGAGCCAGTGCTTCGTGGGGGGGGTCCCCCCACACCCCCCGTGGGTGAGGGAGGGTCCGCCCTCCAGAATTGCGTTGCGCCATCGGGGCTGTCGGAGGCGCGCGGCAGTTCTCCCCCGCCCCCCCGCCCGCGCCCCCGGGGGGGGGGGGCGGGGGGGGGGTGGGGGGGGTTGGGAGGGG
>VXMT01000249.1 GCA_009840965.1 Chloroflexota bacterium | reverse complement strand
GGCGGCCTGAGCCGGGCGTCACTCGACCCCGGCCCGGGGGGTGGCGCGCGCATTTTGGGCGCTGGGACTGGCTCGGCGACCGCCAGCGACGCCTTCGACATGGCCGCCGCGGCCGCCGACGGCCGCGGCATCGTGCGGGCGATGGAGCAGGTGCTCGCGGGAAACGGGATGGGGACGGACGAGGTCGACTACCTCAACGCCCACGGGACCAGCACCCCGCTCAACGATCGCGTCGAGACGCTGGCGATCCGCACCGTATTCGGCGAGGATGCGGACCGCATCGCGGTCTCCTCGACGAAGTCGATGCTTGGGCACATGATGGGCGCGGCGGGCGCGGTGGAGGCGGCAGTGGCGGTGCTTGCCTGCGATCGGCAGATCGCACCGCCTACAATCAACTATCGTACGCCTGACCCGGAGTGCGACCTCGACTACGTCCCGAACGAGGCGCGCCCGTTGGAGGTACGGAACGCGATGAGCACGTCGGTCGGCCTCGGAGGGCACAACTCGGTCCTGCTCTTCGGACGCTGGGAGGGTGCGTGATGGCTGAGGGCGCGGGCCCGACGGAGCAGCGGCGCGTCGCCGTCACCGGCGTCGGCCTCGTCACCGCCGTCGGCATCGGCCGCGATGCGGCGTGGGATGCGCTGCTGGCCGGCGAGAACGGGATCGGCCCGGTCACGCTCTGCGACGCCTCGGACCTCGGCTCGCGCATCGCCGGCGAGGCGCCCGACTTCGACCCGCTCGACTTCATCGACCGCAAGGACGCGCGGCGCATGGACCGCTTCGTCCAGATCTCGATCGCGGCCACGCAGGACGCGCTCGACCAGTCCGGGCTGGACATCGCGCCGATCGCCGACGAGGTCGGGGCGATGATCGGCTCGGGCATGGGTGGCCTCACCTGGCTCGAGGACCAGTTCAAGGTGATGTTCGAGAAGGGGCCGAACCGGATCTCGCCCTTCCTCGTGCCGGCCTTCATCCCCGACATGGCCGCCGGCCAGGTCTCGATCCGCTACGGCGCGCGCGGACCGAACTACAACACCGTCTCCGCCTGCGCCTCCGGCGCCGACGCGATCGGCACCGCGCTCGAGGTGATTCGCCGCGGCGACGCCCGCGCGATGATCACCGGCGGCAGCGACGCCTGCGTGACGCGCATGGGCCTCGCCGCCTTCCACGCCTCGCGCGCGCTCTCCACGCAGCGCAACGACGACCCCGAGCACGCCTCGCGACCGTTCGACCTCGAGCGCGACGGGTTCGTACTGGCCGAAGGGGCCGGCATCCTCGTCCTCGAGGAGCTCGAGTACGCGAAGGCGCGCGGCGCGACGATCCTCGCCGAAGCGGTCTCCTACGGGCAGTCCGCCGACGCCTTCCACGTCACGCAGCCGTCCGAAAACGGCGAGGGCGCCGCGCGCGCGATGAACATCGCGCTGCGCAAGGCGGGCATCGCGGCCAGCGAGGTCGGCTACATTAACGCCCACGGCACCAGCACGCCGCTCAACGACAAGTTCGAGACGATGTCGATCAAGGCGGTCTTCGGCGAGTCCGCGCTCGGCATCCCGGTCAACTCGACGAAGTCGATGCTCGGTCACACCCTCGGCGCGGCGGGCGGCATCGAGGCCGCCGTCACCGTGCTCTCGCTCCGTGACCAGCGCCTGCACATGACCCGCAACCTCGAGATCCCCGACCCCGAGTGCGACCTCGACTACGTGGCCGAGGGCGCGCGCGACGTGGATGTCGAGTACGCGATGATGAACTCCCTGGGCTTCGGTGGTCACAACTCCTCCCTGCTGTTCCGGAGGTATGACGACTAACCCGACCGCTCCGACGACGGACGCACGGCTCTCGGAAGGCTCCGGCGGACGCCGCTGGCGCCTGCGCGCCGCGCCTGACCTCGGCGCCTTCGAGGGCGCGGAGTGGCCCCGCCTGATCTCCGTCCTGCTCGCGCACCGCGGCGTGCGCAGCCTCGAGGAGGCGATCGCCTACCTGGGCGAGCCGGGCGAGCTGACGGACCCGGCGCTGATGCCGGACCTCGACATCGCCGTCGAGCGGCTGCAGCGCGCCTGCAGCGAGGGCGAGACGGTCGCCGTCCTCGGCGACTTCGATGTCGACGGGCTGACCTCGACGACGATCCTCAGCGAGGGCCTGCACGACCTCGGCGCGCACCCGCTGCCCTACATCCCGGACCGCTTCAGCGAGGGCTACGGGCCCAACCCGCACGCCGTCCGCAGCCTGCACGCGCGGGGCGCCAGCGTGCTGGTGACGGCCGACTGCGGCACCTCGGCGCTGCGCGAGGTGGAGCTGGCCAACGAGCTGGGCATGGACGTGATCATCATCGACCACCACACCGTGCCGGAGGCGCTTCCGGACGCGCTCGCGCTCGTCAACCCGAAGCTCACCGGCTCGCAGTACGGCTCCGAACCGGCCGCGGTCGGCGTCGCGCACAAGGTCGTCGACCACCTCTACGAGCGCGCCGGGCACGACGGATCGCCCGAGGAGCACCGCGCGCTCGTCGCCCTCGGCACGGTCTGCGACCTCGCGCCGATGCTGGGTGAGAACCGCGACCTGGTGCGGATCGGGCTGCGCGCGCTCAGGCGCTCGAAGCGGCCGGGCCTGCGCGCGCTCGCGCGGGCCGCCAAGGTCGACCTCGCCGACGCCGACCCCGACACCTGCGGCTGGCAGCTCGGCCCGCGGCTCAACGCCGCCGGGCGCATGGCGCACGCCGGCGCCGCGCTCGATCTCCTGATGACCGACGACGAGGACGAGGCGCAGCGCCTCGCCGGCGAGCTTGACCGGCTCAACCGCGAGCGCCGCGAGGACACCGTGGCCGCCCTTGAGCTGGCGGAGGGGCTGCTGACCTCGGAGCAACGGGCGGCGCCGCTGCTGGTCGTAGCCAGCGAGGAGATCTCGTCGGGCATCGTCGGGCTCGTGGCCGGACGGCTCGTCGGGGCGCACCACCGCCCGGCGATCGCGATCCAGATCGCGGACGGAGAGGGGCGCGCCTCGTGCCGCTCGATCGACGCCTTCGACATCACGGCGCTGCTGCGCCGCCACGATGACCTCTTCCTGCGCTACGGCGGCCACCGCGCCGCCGCCGGCTTCAGCATCGAGGCCTCACGGCTGCCCGAGCTGCGCGAGCGCCTCGTCGCCGACGCCGCGGAGCGCCTAACGCCCGACGAGCTGACGCCGACGATCGAGATCGAGGCGGAGCTACCGCTCGCCGAGGTCAATGGCGAGCTGCTGCGCCGCCTGCTGCAGCTCGGCCCGCACGGCATCGGCAACCCCACGCCGCGCTTCCTCGCGCGGGCGGTGCAGATCCTCAACAGCCGCGTGGTGGGGCAGGACGAGTCGCACCTGCAGTTCACGCTGAAGGCGGGCCGCGTCACCTGGCGCGCCATCGCCTTCGGCCTCGCCGCGCACGCCGTCCCGGACGGCGACGCGGCGGACATCGTCTACACCTTCAGCCGCGACAACTTCCGCGGCACCCTCCAACTCGAAGTGCTGGATCTGAGGGCGGCGGCATAGCGCCTCCGACGCCTGACCTGCCTGCCCCAGCACGCCCGCGCGGTGTAACATCGCCGCCAGCACGCGCGCAGGGGGTGCCGACACGATGAACGCCTACACGTCCGAACAGCTTCGCAACGTCGTACTGCTGGGCCACAGCGGGGCGGGGAAGACGATGCTGGGCGAGGCGATGCTCTTCGCCTCCGGCGTCACCAACCGCCTCGGCCGCGTCGAGGACGGCAACACCGTCTCCGACTACGACCCCGAGGAGCACGCCCGCACCTACTCCATCTCGCTCTCCATGGTGCCCGTCGAGTGGGCCGGCACGCGCCTCAACGTGATCGACACCCCCGGCTACGCCGACTTCATCGGCGAGGTCGTCAGCGGCCTCGCCGCCGCCGACTCCGCGCTCATCGCCGTCGACGCCTCGAGCGGCATCGAGGCGGGCTCCGAGCTCGCCTGGGAGCAGGCCGAGGCGCGCGGCCTGCCGCGCTTCATCGCCGTCACGCGCATGGACCGCGAGCACGCCGACTTCCAGCAGGTGCTCGACTCGATGCGCGACCGCTTCGGCGTGAAGGTCGTCCCGCTCGCGATCCCGATCGGCGCCGCCGACTCCTTCGAGGGCGTCGTGCACCTCGCCAGCGGCGAAGCGCGCATGGGCGCCGACGCCGCGCCCGGCGCGGCGCCGGACGACCTCGCCGACGAGATCGAGATGGCCCGCGAGCAGCTGATCGAGTCGATCGCCGAAACCGACGACGAGCTGCTCGAACTCTACCTCGAGGGCGAGGAGTTGCCGCCCGACCGCGTCGCCGAGGTGCTGGCGGCGGCTGTGGCGGCTGGCGACGTGGTGCCGGTGCTGCCGGTCTGCTCCGTCAGCGGCGTCGGCGTGCGCACGCTGATGAACGAGGCGGCGCGGCTCCTGCCCTCGCCGCTCGGCCGTGAGCACGAGCTGGTCGACGGCTCCTGCACGACGGACGCCGACGGCCCGCTGGTGGTGCACGTGTTCAAGACCGCGGCGGACCCCTTCGTCGGCAGGCTGACGTTCATGAAGGTGCTGAGCGGCGTACTGACGCCGAACGCGAACCCGCACAACCCGGACCGGCGCACCAACGAGCGGCTCGGCCACCTCTTCATCCAGCGCGGCAAGGAGCAGATCGAGACGCCTCAGTTGACCGCCGGCGACATCGGCGTCGCCGCCAAGCTCGCAGAGACGATGACCGGCGACACGCTGCTCGGCGGCGACTCGCAGGGCGAGCGCGTGCCCGGCCTGCCCTTCCCCGAGGCCACCTTCCGCTCCGCGCTCCACCCGAGGACCAAGGCCGACGTCGACAAGCTCTCCTCGGCCCTCCAGCGGCTCGTCGAGCAGGATCCGACGATCCTGGTCGCGCGCGACGTGAACACGAGCGAGACGGTGATGTCGACGATCGGGGACGCGCAGGCGAACATCGCCGCCGCGCGCCTCGAGAAGAACTACGGCGTCGAGGTCGACGTGACGATCCCGATCGTGCCCTACCGCGAGACGGTCACGACGAAGGCGAAGGCCGAGTACAGGCACAAGAAGCAGACCGGCGGGCACGGCCAGTATGGCCACGTGATCATCGAGATCGACCCCGCCGAGCGCGGGGCCGGTTTCACGTTCGAGGAGAAGGTCGTGGGCGGAAACGTCCCGCGCCAGTTCATCCCGGCGGTCGAGAAGGGCCTGGTGGAGACGCTCCCGGACGGCCCGCTCGCGCGCTCGCCGATCGTCGACGTGCGCGTGACGCTGCTCGACGGCTCATCGCACTCCGTCGACTCCTCGGAGATGGCGTTCAAGCTGGCCGCCTCGCAGGCGCTCAAGCAGGGCTTCCTCGACGCGCGGCCGATCCTGCTGGAGCCGATCGTGCGGCTCGAGGTACGCATCCCCGGCGACCGCGTGGGCGACGTGATGAGCGACCTCAACGGCCGCCGCGGGCAGGTGCACGGCGTGGACACCGAGGGCGACTACAGCGTGATCCGCGGCGAGGCGCCTCTCGCCGAGGTCCAGCGCTACGGCCCGGACCTGCGCTCGATGACCGCCGGCCGCGGCACCTTCACCGTCGCTGTGGACCGATACGCCGAGGTGCCGGTGCACGTGCAGGAGCAGGTGCTGAAGGAGCTGCAGGCCGCCGCCGAGGCCTGAGCCCCGAAGCCTCGAGGCGCGCTCAGGCCGGCGCGGAGCCCGGCTCCGGGTTGCGCCAGATCGTCTCGTACTGGCGGCCGCGGATCGCGTTGGCGAGCTCTTCCTGCTCGAAGGCGTAGAGCTGCTTCAGACAGTCCCGGGCGCGCGCCACCTCTGCCGCCCCGCCGGTTGCTTCGAGGCGCGCGATCACCCGTGCCCAGACGCCGGCGTCCTCGAGTGCTCCGATGCGCCGCGTCCAGGGGACGATCGTGATCGAGTCCGGGCGGTCGAGCCGCGGGCGCAGCCGCTTCAGCGACTCGAAGCGCTCCGCGGGGGTCCGCACCATCGGCACGATGCCAATGTAGGGGCGGACGAACTTGCCCGAGCGCGAGTCCATCAGCAGGGTCCGGCGCAGCATCGGGAAGTACATCGAGACGACTTCTTCCTCGTCGATGTTCTGACAGATGCCCTCGATGTCGAGCTCGTAGCCGCCGTCAAGCATCGGACGCCCCCGGCTCCCGCATCGCGGCGGGGTTCGCGACGAGGCGGAGGAAGCGGCGGCGCCCCACGCGCAGCTCGTCGCCGGGGTGGACCGCACGGTCGAACGCGTCGACCGGCTCGCCGTTGACGCGCACCGCGCCCTGCTCGACGAGCCGCCGCACCTCGGCGCCGCTCTTCGCCAGCTGCGCGTCCACCAGCACGCGGTCGAGGCGTCCCGAGGGCCCGCCGTCGCCGTCGGCGGACAGCGCGTACTCCGGCATCGCGTCGGGTGTCTGGCGCCGCTGGAAGGTCGACTCGAAGTAGTCGCGGGCGGCCTCGGCGGCGGCGGGGTCGTGCAAGCCCGTCGTGATCTCGAAGGCGAGCCGCTTCTTGGCCTCCATCGGCGCGCCGGCCAGCAGCGCCTCGATCTCGACATCGGAGAGGTCCGTGAGCAGCGTGAAGTAGCTGCGCAGCGAGGAGTCCGGGATCGACATCACCTTGCCGAACAGGTCGTTCGGGGGCTCGTCGATGCCGATGTGGTTGCCGAGCGACTTGGACATCTTCAGGTTGCCGTCGGTGCCGTTGAGGAGCGGCAGCGTGATCGCGATCTGCGGCTGCTGCCCGTACTCGCGCTGCAGCACGCGGCCGGCCATGAGGTTGAAGAGCTGGTCGCTGCCGCCGACCTGCACGTCGGTCTCCATCGCGACCGCGTCGTAGGCCTGCATCAGGGCGTAGAGGAACTCGCTGACGTGGATCGGGTCGTGCCGCTCGAAGCGGCGGGCGAGGTTGTCGCGCTCGAGGAACTGCGCCACCGTGAAGTGCGAGGCGAGGCGCAGCACGTCGCCAAAGCCGAGCGCGCCGAGCCAGTCCGCGTTGCGCCGCACGATCGTGCGCTCGCGGTCGAGGATGCGGAACGCCTGGTCCACGTAGGTCTGGCTGTTCTCCTCGAGCTGCTCGGGGGAGAGCATCGGGCGTGTCTTGTCGGTATCCGAGGGGTCGCCGACGAGGCCGGTGAAGTTGCCGATCAGGAACGTCACCTCGTGGCCGAAATCCTGGAAGGTGCGCAGCTTGCGCATCGTCAGCGTATGGCCGAGGTGCAGGTCGACCGCGGTCGGGTCGTAGCCGCAGTAGACGCGCAGCGGGCGGCCCTCGGCGAGGCGTTCGCGCAACTCCCGCTCCATCGTGCGGCGCGTGGCCTCGTCGCCGAACTCCGCGCCGCGCATGATCGCGGCTGCCTGCTGCTCGACCGAGGCGCTCATGCGAACCAGGCCCGCGTCTCCTCGACGTCCCGGCCGATCTGCGCGATCAGCGCCTCCGGGCCATCGAACTTCTGCTCCGGGCGCAGCCGGTGCAGCAACTCCACCGAGGCGACGCGGCCGTAGATGTCGCCCTCGAAGTCCAGCAGGTGCGTCTCCACCGAGCGCCGCACGCCCGCGAAGGTCGGGCGCATGCCGATGTTCGTGCAGCTCTCGAGGCGGCGCCCCTCGACCTCGGTGCGCGAGACGTAGACGCCGTCGGCGGGCAGCGCGAGGTCCGGGCTGAGGCCGAGGTTGATGGTCGGGAAGCCGATCGTGCGGCCGCGCTCGTCGCCGCGCACGATCGGGCCGCGCAGCGCGAAGGGGCGGCCGAGCAGCTCCGTCGCCTCGGCCATCTCGCCGCCCGCGAGCGCCTCGCGGATGCGTGTCGAGGAGACCGGCGCGCCGTCCTCCGGCAGCAGCTCGATCGGTTGCACCTCGAAGCCGAGGTCGAGGCCCAGCTCGGCGAGGCGCTCGGGCGTGCCCTCGCGGTTGCGCCCGAGGGCGAAGTCGTGCCCGGTGACGAGCAGCTTCAGCCCGGTCTCCTCGACGAGGATGCGCGCGAAGTCCTCGGCGGACACCTGGGCAAGCTCGGAGGTGAACTGCACGACGGCGACGAAGTCGACACCCGTGGTGCGGAGCTGCTCAACGCGGGTTTCGAGGGAGGTGAGGTAGGAGATCTCTATATCGGGGCGGAGGACGGTGATGGGGTGGGGGTGGAAGGTGACGATGCCGCTGCCGATCTGGCGGGCGGCGGCCTCAGCCCTCAGACGCTCGAAGAGCATCCGGTGGCCCCGATGGACCCCGTCGAAGACGCCGAGCGTCAGGGCGTGCGCACCCGGCGTGGACGCGCGGCGCAGTTCCTCGCGAATCAGCAGCACGTGGCGGACTGGCCCCCTCATGGCCGCCGTCGGCGCGGCCGTGAGCATCGATCGTAGCATCGGCATGATCGCTACTCAAACGGTCCACTGCTTCAAACCGGCGAGCGGTCGCGATCCTCGTCTACGTGTCGCTCAACTCGGTCGTGGACGGCAGCGAGGGCGGCGACGCGCCCTCGATGCGGGCGAGCGTGATCTCGCCGAAAGCGTCGTCCTGGCGCGCCTCCACGTAGCGGCGGCGGATCAGCTCCAGCACCGCGAGGAAGTCGACGATCACGACCAGCCGCGAGGTCGCGGCGCCGATCAGCTCGCGGAAGGAGACCGTGCGATCGCGCTCCAGCCGCTCCGTGAGCAGCGAGACGCGGTCGCGCAGCACCACGGCCTCCCGCTCCACCTCGGTCTGCGGCTCCTCCTCCGGGAGCCGCTCCAGCACCTCGCGGAAGAGCGCGTAGAGCTGGTCCGTGGTGACGCCGTCGAGGCCGCTCGGGAGCGGCAGCTCGGGCGGGGCGGCCTCGCGGCGGTAGCCGGTGCGGTGCTCCGACTCGAGATCGCGCAGATGCTCGGCGGCCTGGCGGTAGCGGCGGTACTCGGCGAGCGCGTCGAGCAGCGCCTGCGGGTCGCTGTCCTCGGTCTCGTCCTCGTCCTCGGGGTCGCGCGGTAGCAGCGCGCGGGACTTCAGCAGCAGCAGCCGCGCGCCCATCGCGATGAACGAAGCGAGCGCGCCGAGGTCGATGTGGTCGCCCTCACGCACGTGCGCCAGGTACTGCTCGGTCACCGCGACCAGCGAGACCTCGGTGATGTCCAGCTCACGCCGCTCGATCAGGTGCAGCAGCAACTCGAGCGGACCGTGGAACTTCGGCAGGTCGAGGGCGAAGAGGTCCCCCTGCTGAGCCTCGGCGTCGGAGGGGGCGGCGGCGCCGCCGGCCAGCCTTGCCGCCGCCTCGTCCGGGGTCGGCTGCTCGGCGGAGGGCTGCGCCGTCATCGAGCGCCGCCCTGGACCGCGACCGCGGGGCGCTCGGCGAGCGGGCGGCCGACGGCGTTGCCCAGCGCCGAGGCCTCCTGCATCAGCTCGTCGAAGTGCTCGGGCGTGAGCGACTGGGCGCCGTCGGAGAGCGCGCGGTCCGGGTCCGGGTGCACCTCGATCATCAGGCCGTCGGCGCCGACGGCGAGGCCGGCGGTCGCCATCGGCCCCACGAGGTACCAGTGCCCCGTCCCGTGCGAGGGGTCGACGATGACGGGCAGGTGGCTGAGCCGCTTCACGAGCGCGACGGCGTTGAGGTCCAGCGTGTTGCGGGTCTGGGTCTCGAAGGTGCGCACGCCGCGCTCGCAGAGGATCACGTCGGGGTTGCCCTGCGTGAGGATGTACTCGGCTGAGAGCAGCCACTCCTCGATGGTGGCGGAGAGCCCGCGCTTCAGCATCACGGGCTTGCCGGTCTTGCCCGCCTCCGAGAGCAGCACGAAGTTCTGCATGTTGCGCGTGCCGATCTGCAGCACGTCGGAGTGCTCGGCGACGACGTCCACGTCGCGCTCGGAGAGCAGCTCCGTGATCACCGGCATGCCGAACTCGCGCCCCGCGCGCTGCAGCATCTCGAGCGCCTCGAGGCCGAGCCCGTGAAAGGAGTAGGGCGACGTGCGCGGCTTGAAGGCGCCCCCGCGCAGGATGTGCGCGCCGGACTGCCTGACCCGGGCCGCCGTCTCCCGCAGCTGCTCCTCCGACTCGATCGCGCAGGGACCGGCCATCACCACCGGCCGGCCGCTGCCGATGCTCACCCCGTAGGGGAGCTCGACGACCGTGTCGCGCTCGCGCACCTCGCGGCTGGCGAGCTTGTAGGGCCGCGAGATGCGCAGCACCTGGTCCACGCCGTCGAGCGTCGCCAGCTCGTCGCGCAGCTCGGGGTAGACCTGTCCGAGGACGGCGATCACCTTGCGCTGCTCGCCGTGGACAATCTCGCCGCGCAGTCCGAGCGACTCGATGCGCCGCACGACGCCGTCGCGCTGCTCCTCGTCGCTGTCGATGCGCATGACGACGATCACCGGCCGCCGTACCCTCCATCGCCCTGCGAGGAGATGTCGGGGCGCAGCGCCGCGGCCTCGTGCAGGTAGACGTGCTGGATCTCCTCGGGCGGGCGGTCCGTGTTGACGTGCATCAGCAGGCGCAGGCAGCGAGCCAGCGAGCCCGGCACCGCCATCTCGTGGCCGCACAGCAAGGGCACGTCCGTCCACCCCGCCTCGCGCGCCGCGACGGCCGGGAACTCGGCGTTGAGGTCCGGGGTGGTGGTGAAGAAGATCGAGGCGATGTGCGAGCGGTCGATCTCGTTGGCGTCGGCGACGGCCTGCAGCAGCTCCGTGGCGGCCTCGATGATCGCCTCGCGCGTGTTCGCGCGCACGGAGGTGGCGCCCCGGATGCCGCGAACCATCATGATGCCGCCGCCTTCGCCGCTGCTCGTCCGCTCAGTTGCTCCATCAGGCCGCGCACCGCCTCGTGTCGCTTCTCGCGGGGGGCTTCGCGGATCGCCTGCACCACCGCGCTCCCCACGATTGCGGCGTCGGCGATGCGGCCGACCTCCTCGACGTGCTCGCGCGCCGAGATGCCGAAGCCGACGGCGAGCGGGAGCGTGGCATGCTCGCGCACCCGCGCGATGAACGCCGGCAGCTCCTCGGGAAGCTGCGCGCGCGAGCCGGTGACGCCGGTCACGCTCACGCAGTAGACGAAGCCGCTGCCCAGCTCGCCGACCGCCGCGATGCGCTCGGCGGTCGAGGTCGGCGCCAGCAGGTAGACGAGGTGCACGCCCTGCGCCCTCGCCGGCTGCGCCAGCTCCGAGGCCTCCTCGACGGGCAGGTCGACCACGACCAGCCCGTCGACGCCGGCCTCCGCGGCCGTCCGCGCGAACGACTCCGTTCCCGCGGCCAGCATCGGGTTGAAGTATCCCATCAGCAGCAGCGGCGCGCTCACGCCCTCCTCGCGAAGCGTCCTGACACTCGCCAGCACGTCGTCCTGCGTCACGCCGGCGTCGAGCGCCTGCTGGTAGGCGGCCTGGTTCGTGACGCCGTCGGCGAGGGGGTCGCTGAAGGGCACGCCCAGCTCGATCGCGTCGGCGCCGCCCTCGAGCAGGGCGCGCACGATCCCGGGCGTGGCGTCCGGCTCCGGCCAGCCGCCGGGGACGAAGGCGATCAGGGCCGGGCGGCCCTCGGCCCGCGTGCGCTCGAACAGTTGCGCGATGCGGTCGGTCATTCGGGCCTGACTCATTCCACGCGCCTCACTCCAGAAACAGCAGTGTAGCGATGAACGCGACGCCGTTGACGCCGGCGTGCGCCGCGATCGTCGTCCAGAGCGAGCCGGACTCCTCGTAGGCCCACGCCCAGAGCACGCCGATCAGGGAGAAAGGTACGAGCACGCCGGGGTTCAGGTGGAAGACGCCGAAGAGCGCCCCGCTCAGCGACATCGCCGGAGCCTGACGCCAGTAGCCGCGCAGCCCGCGGTGCAGCAGCCCGCGGAACAGCAACTCCTCGCCGAGCGGCGCTCCGACGACGGTGGCCGCGGCGAGCACGATGACGAGGGCGAGGCGGTCGTGGTCGAAGTCGATGGTGTTGCTGGCCCGCAGCGCCTCGACGGAGAGCCCGAGGGCTTCGAGCAGCGCGATCACGGCGACGTAGGAGACGAGGATCACGTAGGCGCCGGCCCAGGCGATGGGCATCGGACCCCAGACGCGCGGCCGCACGAAGCCGAGGTCGGCCAGCGTGATGCCTCGCCGCGACGCGAGCACGAGCACCGTGGCGACGATGACGATGTTGAAGCCGATGATCGCGGCCGCGCCGGGAAGGTTGACGCCCGCGCCGCGCTCAGCCGTGGCCGCGATGAGGGTCCCGAGCAGGGCGATTGCGAGGATGACGATGGCGAGCGCCGTGACCATGTCGCGCACGCGCCAGAGCGGCGGCAGCGTCCCGGTCCGCGGCGCTACAGGCTCGGCGATCACGCAGCGAGCGTAACAGGCGCCCCGCGCTGCCGCACTGCGGCCGCCGCCCTACAGGGTCACGCCGAGCGCGTCGGCGACCGTGCCCATGTCCTTGTCGCCGCGCCCGCTGAGGTTGACGAGCACGAGCTCGTCCTCGTCCAGCTCCGGCAGCAGCTTCGCGAGGTACGCGAGCGCGTGAGCGGGCTCCAGCGCGGGGATGATGCCTTCCGTCTCGCTGAGCAGGCGGAAGGCGTCCAGCGCCTCCTGGTCCGTCACGGAGACGTACTCGGCGCGCTCGCTGACCTTGAGCCAGGAGTGCTCCGGCCCGACGCCGGGGTAGTCGAGCCCCGCCGAGATGGAGTGCGCCTCTGTGACCTGCCCGTGCGCGTCCTGCAGCAGGTAGGAGCGCGAGCCGTGCAGTACCCCGGGCTCGCCCGCCGCGAGCGGGGCGGCGTGACGCCCGTCCAGGCCCTCGCCCGCCGCCTCGACGCCGATCAGGCGCACGGGGTCGTCGACGAAGGCGTGGAAGAGCCCGATCGCGTTCGAGCCGCCGCCAACGCAGGCGAGCGCGATCGAGGGCAGCCGTCCCTCGGCCTCGAGCAGCTGCGCGCGCGCCTCGTGGCCGATCACGGCCTGGAAGTCCCGGACCAGCAGCGGGTAGGGGTGCGGCCCCACGACCGAGCCGAGCAGGTAGTGGGTGGTGCGCACGTTGGTGACCCAGTCGCGGATCGCCTCGTTGATTGCGTCCTTGAGCGTGCGTGAGCCGGACTCGACGGTGCGCACCTCGGCGCCGAGCAGCTTCATGCGGAAGACGTTGAGCGCCTGCCGGCGCACGTCCTCGGCCCCCA
>VXMT01000084.1 GCA_009840965.1 Chloroflexota bacterium | reverse complement strand
CTCTGAGCGCGCTCTCGCGGAACCCCACGTCCGCTAACGTCGTTAACCTCTCAGGGACTCTTGGGAGGGGCCACCGATGCCGCTGCGTCGCTCGCTCGCGCTGCCCCTCGTTGTCCTCGCACTCTCGCTCGCCGCCTGCACCGGCGACACGGACGATGCCCCCGCGCCGCCCGCGACGGCGACGGCCGCTGCCACCGCACCGCCGACGGCGACAGCCACTCCGACGCCAGCCGCGACCGTGACGCCGACGGCGACCTCAACCCCGGCTGCCACGCCCTCGCCGACGGCGCCTGCGACGCCGTCCCCGACACCCGTGCCTGTCACGACAGCCAGTCCCACGCCGACGCCCGAGCCCACAGCAACCCCGACGCCCTCAACCAGCTCGGCTGCGGGGCATCAGCCCCCCGGCATCGAATTCACGCCTCTCGCGCTCGGCGAGCCGCGCGACCTTCCCGTAGGCGTCGCGCTCTACTACGGCGAACACAACTGCGAGGGCTTCCACGACGCGTTCAGGGTAGTGGCCGGACAGAACCCCCCGGATCTTCGGACTGACCGCCCGTGGGCGTTCCTCGACGATCGGCCCGGATACGTTCAGTCCTACAAGGTAGCGCCGAGCGGACAGAGCCTCGCGGCCGTGGTTTGCGAGCGCGGATACTGCGACTGGGGGTACGACCAGCCGAGCGATGACGCGACTCCGGCGGCCTGGTTCTCTCCCGACGGAGGAACTACCTGGCACCGGCGGGGCGAGCTGCCACTCTACTCGTCGATCGTAGCTGTCACCGACGAGGACGTGGCTCTGTTCGACTATGGGTACCGGAATGGCAGCGACCGAGTGGCCCCGCGAGGGTGGTGGTTTCGCTCGGGTGACGACCTGACTCCTCCAGAGGGGCTCGTTGACCCCTACATCGCAGGGTGGCGCTCCGGCTTAGCGAGGCCCGAGCCCATCTGGTCGGACTATCACTCGAGGGCGGTGGTGACTGATTCGGGCGAGCGCGCGCAGCCGCCCCTGCCCGCTGCGTGGCCCGCGCGGGTTCTTCCCGATCGTTCGCTCTTGTGGAGCGCGCGCGGCGCCGACGGGCGAGACCTGTTCGTGACGACGGATGAACATGGCGCGGTGCTGGCCGCGTATTCGTGGGATGCGGAGAGGCCCCTGCACCTCGTCGCCGAACTGGGTGCGGAGCTGTTCGTGGGTGAACTGGACAGGTACACGTGCTCCCCGGCCATGACAGTCCTCGTGGACCTCGCGGCGGCTACGGTGCGAGCTGTCCCCGGGATCAACCCTGACGGCCAACGCCTCTTCATGCTCTTCGCCGCACGGCCCGCGCCCGAGTCGCCGGGCCCCGCCGCGACGGGCTCCCCCACCACCTTCCGCTACACCACCTACGACACGAGCGGCGAGGTAGCCGAGCCGGGCAGCTACACCTTCCTCGCCGACCCCGCCGACAGCTCAAGCGTCGTCACCACGTACGAGGGCCTGCGCGATGGCACGGCGAGGGCGCTCCGCATCCACGCCACGGACGCCGACGGCGTCTCCCGCGCCGCCTTCCTCGACACTGTCGAGGTCGGCGACCTCTTCGAGTGGCGGCAGGCCGAGGACTGCTTCGTGCGCTACACGGTGACGGAGCTGCTGCCCGACCCCTCGGGGACGCCTTGGAGGCTGCTCGCCGTCGAGTGGATGACGTACGCCTTCACGGGCTGCGGCGGGCCGATCGCGCCGGAGGCCGCGGTCACGGTCGACTGGGGGGAGTTGCCAGACCTCGGTGGGGCCAGCCTGACCGTGCCGGTGGTGCACGGCATCTACCAGATCGTGCCTGCCGGGTGGAAGGGCGCAACCGTGGAGCCGCTCGTCGACTTCAGTGGGCCAGCCCAGCCTGAGGATCTTCGCTCGTACTCAACCCTCGCCGAGGCGCGTCTACTCCCCTACTGGCGCGACCCGGCGCTCCCGGAGGCGTGGATACTCGAGGACGCCAGAATCGGGTTCGAGGGGCCGCGCCACGGCTACTGCGCGACCTTCCGCACGGAGGAACGGACATGGCGAAACAACGAGGTCTACCGCAACTACGCCTTCGACATCTGTGCCCTGCGCGTCACGGGGTGGTATCGCCCAGAGATCGCTTCGTGGCATGACGGGGCCAGCGTCAGGGAGACTCGTGTGGTCGCCGGCCGCGCGGCTATGGTGATTTACAGCCCCGAAGGACCGGATAGCAGACCCGACTTTCCCATCCGGATCTGGGTCTACGACCCGGAGACGGAAACCGACTACGAACTCGGCGCGGGAGACGGGAGCATCAGCGGCTCTAACATCAATGCCGCGCTCGCGATCGTCCGGGGCCTGTTCGAGCCTCCGAACCCGCCGTAGCCACGCGGCAACCGGAGCGCCGGGCAGCGCGCAGGGGTGGCCGGTGCTACGATGAGCCATCCGCAATTACGCTCGCTCGCACGGAGGCAGACGCAGTGGCGAATCGCGCCCAGGCTGAAACGATCGAGGTCAATGGCCTCTCGCTCAACTACCAGGAGTGGGGCGACTCCCGCAGCACGCACGCCCTGCTGCTGCTGCACGGCTTCGGCGAGACCTCCGGCATCTGGGAGGAGATCGCGATCGAGCTCTCCCGCGAGTACCGTGTGCTCGCGCTCGACCAGCGCGGCCACGGCGGCAGCGAGCGCCCGCGCGACCACAACTACAGCCGCAACAGCCAGGTCGAGGACCTCGAGTCCTTCGTCGAGGCGCTCGGCCTGCGCAACGTCACCATCGCCGGACAGGCAATGGGCGGCGCCAACGCGCTCTGCTACGCCGCCGAGCACCCCGACGTCGTCACCGCGCTGATCGTGATCGAGGCCGCCCCCGAGGTGCTCCGCAGCGGCGTCGAGACGATGCGCCGCCTGCTCGCCTCGGCCGACAGCTTCGACAGCCTCGACGATGCCGTCGAGATCTACGAGGAGTTCTACCCCTACGCCACCAGCGAGCAGCTCAACCGCCGCGTCAAGGCCACCCTCGCCCGCAGCGAGGACCTTACCTACGTCTGGGACTTCGACCCGATCTTCCGCGACCCGACCGCGCGGCCGCCCGACCCGGACCCCGGCCAGCGGCGCATGACCAACCTCTGGGAGTGCGTCGAGCGCGTGCAGTGCCCGGTGATGATCGTGCGCGGGGCCGAGACGGACATGCTCACCCCGGAGGCAATCCAGCGCCTGCACCGCCGCATCCCCGGCTCGCGCGTCTCGCTGATCGAGGAGGCCGGTCACGCCGTGCCCACCGACCAGCCCCAGGCGCTGAGCCAGCACATCCGCGAGTTCCTGCAGAGCCTCTCGAGGAGCCCGGCGTGACGACCACCCGCGAGCTGCAGCGCGTCCTCGTCACGGGAATCGGGGCGGTCACGCCGATCGGCAACGACGCGCCCTCGTACTGGGAGGGCCTGCGCAGCGGCCGCAACGGCATCGGCCGCGTCACGCTCTGCGACCCCGAGGGCCTGCCCGTGCAGATCAGCGGCGAGGTCAAGGACTTCGACCCGGAGCAGCACCTCGATCGCCGCGTCGCGCGCCGCACCGCGCGCTTCGCGCAGTTCGCCGTCGCCGCCGGCCGCGAAGCCATCGAGGACGCGGGACGCGCCGGCGACGGGGAGCTGCAGGACGAGATCGGCGTGGTCATGGCGACCTCCGGCGACGCCTTCGAGATGGGCCTGCCCTACATGGAGATGGAGCGCCGCGGCCCGATGCGCGCCGACCCCTTTATCATCACCCGCTCCGGCCAGCACATGGGGGCGGCGCGCGTCGCCCGCGAGCTGGGCCTGCGAGGCCCCAACACCACGATCAACACCGCCTGCGCCTCCGGCACGGACGCGCTCGGCCACGCCCTCAACCTGATCCGCCTCGGACAGACGCAGGCGCTGCTCGCCGGAGGTACCGAGGCGCTGATCGGCCGCCTCTCGCTCGCCTCGATGGGCCGCCTCGGCGCGCTCACGCGCAACAACGAGGATCCGGAGCACGCCTGCCGCCCGTTCGACAAGGATCGAGACGGCTTCGTGCTCGGCGAGGGCGCGGGGGTGCTGCTGCTCGAGTCCGAGCAGTCCGCCCTCGAGCGCGGCGCGCGCGTCTACGCCGAGCTGGCCGGCGCCGGCTGGTCCTTCGACGCCACCGACGACACCGCCCCCGACGCCGAGGGCGAGTCGCTGGCGATGACGCGGGCAATGGACGACGCCGGCATCGACCCGTCCGAGGTTCAGTACATCAACGCCCACGGCACGAGCACGCAGTACAACGACCGCAGCGAGACGCGGGCCGTCAAGCTCGCGCTCGGCGAGGAGAACGCCTACAAGATCGCGATCTCCTCGACGAAGTCGATGACGGGCCACCTCGCGGCGGCCGCCGGGGGCATCGAGGCGATCGCGGCGCTGTTCGCGATGCACCACGGCTGCATCCCGCCGACGATCAACTACGAGACGCCGGACCCGGACTGTGACCTCGACATCGTGCCGAACGAGGCGCGCGAGGCGGAGCTGCGCGTGGTGCTCTCCAACTCGTTCGGCCTCGGCGGGCAGAACGCCTGCGTCGTCTTCCGCCGCTACGAGCCGTAGCGCGGCCGCCCCGGCCCGCTCAGCCGCCCAGCCGCAGCTCGCCCGCCCACTCCTCGACGCCCACCTCGAGGTCGCACGACACGCGGTCGCCCGCGGCGGCGAGCGCGCCGTCGACGGCGTCGACGGCGAAGGAGGCGCGCACCTGCGCGGCGCCCGTCTCGTCGCCCGCGAGCACCGAGCCCGAGTCGAGCGAGGCGTTCAGCTCGCCCGTCTCCGCGTCGACGACCGTCACGTAGCCCTCGGAGAGCTCGACCTCGCCCTCGCGGCCGAGCAGCCAGACGAGGGTGCACGAGACCTCGACGCCGGGCGCGCCGGCGGCCTCGCCGTCGAGCACGACCTGGAAGCGGCCGTCGAGCAGCTCCTCGCGCTCGCTGACCTCGCCTTCGACCCGCAGGCGCCGCGGCACGGTCTCGCTCACCTGCCGCTCACGCCTCGCTGAGCCAGGGCTCGGTCTGCGGCCCGCCGAGCGCGCGCAGGTGACAGGTGTCGTTGAGGCTGCGGAGGGTGAGCCTGCCGTCCTGCGCCACGCCGACCTCGGTGATGCCGCAGTTGGCGGTGTAGATCTGCGCGTACTCCGTGTCGGCGAGCTTGCAGATGCGGGCGACCGTCGCGCCGATCACGCCGCCGTGCAGCACGGCGACGGCGGTCCCGTTCTCGTGGCGCTCGGCGAGCTCGCCGATCTGGCGGGCGACGCGGTCGCGGAAGGCCGTCGAGCCCTCCTCGCCGGGGATGTGTCCACGCCCCCAGGCGCGCCCGACGACCTCGAAGCGCGCGCTCACCTCGTCCCAGGTCAGCCCCTGCGCCTCGCCGAAGCCGTACTCCTGCAGGTCGGGCAGCTCGATCACCTCGAGGCCGCTGTGCGTGGCGACGATGTCCGCGGTCTCGCGCGCGCGCCGCAGGTGGCTGGAGTAGAGCGCGTCGACCTCGACCGTCGCGAGGCGTCGCGCGGCGGCCTCGGCCTGCTCGCGGCCGAGCGAGGTGAGCGCAAAGTGCGTGAGGCCGCCCTGCACGACGCGCGCGACGTTGCCCTCGGACTCGCCGTGGCGCAGCAGCAGCAGCGTCACGGGGCGTCCTCGATCAGTTTGAGGAAGCTGGCGACGACGCGGGCGGTGGCACCGAAGATCAGGTGCTCGCCGTAGCGGTAGGCGGGCATCACCGGCCCGTCCGGCCGCGCGGTCCACTCGAGGGCGTCGCCGGAGCGCAGCCAGTCGAGCGGCACCTCCAGCAGCTCGGCGACCTCGATCTCGGCGAAGCGGAAGGGGTACGGGCCGGGCCGGGTGATCGCGCCGACGAAGGGCGTCATCGCGAAGTGCGAGCGCGTCGGCACGTCGTCAAGGCGGCCGAACAGCTCGACGTCGGAGGCAGCGACGCCGATCTCCTCCTCCGTCTCGCGCAGGCAGGTCACCTCGAGCGAGGAGTCCTCGGGGTCCTGCCCACCGCCGGGGAAGCTGATCTCGCCCTTGTGGTGCTCGACGTGGTGCGTGCGGACCTGGAACAGCAGGTGCTCGACACCGTCGCGCTCGTAGAGCAGCAGCAGCACCGCGGCGGGTGCGAGGGCGTCATCCTCGATTGCCACGGCCTCGTGGCGCTCGACGATCTCGCGGATGCGCTCCCGCACGGGACCGCTCCTTTCGGGCCATCCGCCCCCGCCCGCCGCGTCAGACGCGGCGCAGCGCCTGCCCCTTGCGGTAGGTGGCGACGCGCCAGAGCCACTCGGCCGGGCCGAACCGGAAGCGGTCGAGCCAGATGCGCGACCACCAGAGCTGCAGGGCCCAGACCGCCAGCACGAAGACCAGGATCCCGGTCCGGCCGACGCTCGCGCCGTCCAGCAGGACGGTGAGCGTGAGCACTCCGAGGACAGTCTGGGACAGATAGTTGGTCAGCGCCATCCTGCCGGTCGCGAGCAGCCGCCGCTTGAGCCAGTGCTCCCCGCGGCGATCCCAGAGGACCAGCAGGCTCATGTACCCGAGCGCGGCCGGAATCGTGCCCAGCGTGTTCGGGATCTGGCCGATGAACGCCACGTCCCGACTGTAGTCCCCCAGCGCCGTCACGACGACGCTGGCAGCGGCGAGTGGCAGTCCGACCCCCAGCCCAACGAAGGCGGTCCAGCGGTAGGTCGCGGCGGACATCCGCCCACTCATGAACCCCAGGCGGTACAGGCCTGCGCCCATGAGGATCATGCCCAGCCCGCGGGCGGCGTAGCCGAGGAGCGTCAGCGCCTCCAGCGTCGCGTTTTCCCCCGAGGTCTCGCCCGGCTCCCAGATGCCCGCCAGCGACACGTCGGTCGTATTGGCGAGGTGCTGCGCGAGGAAGGTGTTCGGGACGGACAGCAGGAAGACGAACGCTCCGACGGCGACGAGGGTTCTGGATTGGAGCGAGCGCAGTGCGAGCAGGACGACGGCGGAGAGCGCATACAGGATCAGCACATCGCCGTCCCACAACATGGTGTGGAGCACACCGATGCCCAGCAGCAGGACGTTGCGCCAGAGGTTGAGCAGGACCGGCCGCGCTTCCCTCGCCTCGGCGCGTTCGATGAAGAGCAGGATCCCGGCGCCGAACAGCAACGAGAAGACGGCCATGAACTTCTGGTCGATGAAGATCTCGCCGAGCATGCCGACGGCCCAGTCCAGCCCCGTCTCGGAGCCTCCGGCGCTGAGGTTCAGGTAGGGAGCGAGTCCGTACCTGAAGGACACGGCATTCATCAGCAGGATGCCCAGCACCGCCACGCCCCGGATCAGGTCCAGGCTGGTGATCCGATCCGACTCGGTGACCGGCCCGGATGCGGGCGCTTGACGATCGAGGCTCATCGGGGCGCCTCCCGCCGCAGGCAGCACCGCGAGCGTGTCGGCTGGTGAGACGCCGTATACTAGGGCGGCGCCGGCCGCACACGCGAGGCGGCGCGGATCAGGGTCCGCTGGCGGCGCCCGATGACGGGCGCTCACACGGGAGATGGGCGCCATGCTGAGGTTCGTCGAAGAGATCGTCCTGCTGTTGCTGCGCGATGACGACGGGACGTTCGTGCGCGTGCCGAGTTGGTCGATGAACTACGCCATCGCCGGCGGGATCCTGATGGACCTCGCGATGGAGAACCGCATCGACACCGACCTCGAGAACCTGATTCTCCTCGACGACACGCCCACCGGCGACGGCCTGCTCGACCCGACATTGGCCGACATCGCGGCCGGAGAGACACAGGGCGCGCGCTACTGGGTGGAGCGCACGGCCGAGCACGCGGACGCGATCCGCGAGGAGGCGCTCTCCCGGCTGGTCGAGCACGGCATCCTCGAGCGCCGCGACGACCGCTTCCTCTGGGTCTTCCGATCGAGGCGCTACCCGACGGTCGACGGCCGCGCCGAGCGCGAGGTGAAGCTGCGCATCATGGGCGTGCTGTTCAGCGACGACATCCCGGACCCGCGCGACGTGACGATCATCTGCCTCGCCGACGCCTGCGACATCTTCAAGGAGCTGCTCACCGGCCGCGAGCTGGAGCAGGCTGCTCCTCGCATCGCGCAGGTGCGCAGGCTCGACCTGATCGGGCAGGCGATGTCCGGGGCGATCCGTGACATCGAGGTCTCGGTGGCCGCCTCGGTCGCCGCCTCGATCGAGGGGCACGTCTACTAGCGCGCTACTCCTCGACCGGCTCGACCCGCACGTCGGGGAGCCATTCGAGCCACGATGGCAGGTACCAGTTGCGGCTGCCCAGCAACTCCATGCTCGCCGGGACGAGCACGGACCTCACCAGCGTCGCATCGAGCAGGATCGCCACGGCGAGGCCGAAGCCGACCTGCTGGTTGACGATCGTCTTGCCCGAGGCGAAGGCCCCGAAGACGGCGACCATGATCAGGGCGGCGCCCGTGATGATGGCGGTCGTCTCACGCAGCCCGTGGGCAACCGCCTCGGCGTTGTTCCCGGTCTGGTCGTAGCGCTCGCGGACCCGGCTCAGCAGGAAGACGTGGTAGTCCATCGAGAGCCCGAAGAGAACGGTGAAGAGGAAGAGCGGAATCCAGACGTCGATCACCTCGGCGTGCTGGAACCCCAGCAGCTCGCGCCCCACGTTCTGCTGAAAGACCAGCACGAGGATCCCGTACGTGGCCCCTACCGAGAGCAGGTTCATGAAGACGGCCTTCACGGGGATCACGATCGAGCGGAAGACCAGCATCAGCACGATGAAGCTGAAGCCGAGCACGAAGGCGAAGACGATCGGCGTGTAGAAGTCGGTGATCGAGAAGACGTCGCTGGCCACCGAGCTGATGCCCCCGACCGACGCCGTCGCCGGAACGCCGGCGAAGGCGGCGGGCACGAGCTCGTCGCGAATCACGTTCACCGCGTCCACCGTCTCGGGGCTGCTCGGCTCGCCCGGCAGGACGACCTGCATCAGCGCGAGATCGCCCTCCGGGTTGACCTGGAGCAGCGGCGCCGCGGGCGAGAGCGAGGCAAGCGAGGCGGTCAGCGTCGCGACGGCCGACCGCACCTGCGGGTCCTGCGGGTCCCCATCGATCACGATCTCGACGGGGTTGGCGACGCCGAAAGAGAGCGTCGGATTCGCCTCCAGCGCGAGGAAGGCCTCGCGGGTGCGCGCGCCCTCCGGGAGCTTGTCGACGCCGTTCAGGCCCGTCTCGATCTGGAAGTAGAACAACGTCACCGCGACCATCGGAATCCCGACGAGGAGCAGGCCGAACACCGGGAAGCGGGTCACGATCCGCGTCGTGACGTCCCAGAAGCCGCCTCCGGCGTCGTCGCCGGCCTGCGCGCCGCCAGCCGCGCGCTTGCCGAAGTAGGGCAGCGAGAGCCGGTTCACGTTGGGGCCGAGCAGCATGAGCACCGCCGGCAACAGGGTCAGCGTCGCCGCCAGCTCGACGATGACCACCAGCACCGCGCCCAGGCCGAGTGAGCGGAAGAAGCCCATCGGCACGATGAAGAGCCCGAGCAGGGCGATCACCACGGTGACGCCACTGAAGAGGACCGTCCGTCCCGCCGTCGCTCCCGTGCGCTCGACGGCCTCGGCGACGGGCAGGCCACGGCCCATCTCATCGCGGAAGCGCGACACCATGAGCAGCGAGTAGTCGATGCCGACCGCGAGGCCGATCATCGTGATCATCAGCGTGACGAAGAAGACGAGCTCGTAGACCTGCCCGATCAGCGCGGCAAGGCCCAGCGCGATGCCGATCCCCACGATCGCGAGGCCGATCGGCACGAGCGCCGCCACGACCGCGCCGAACAGCACGAGCAGGATCAGCAGCGCGACCGGAACCCCGAAGCGCTCGCCCTGCTCCAGGTCGTGGGTGGCGAACTCGTTGGTCTCATAGGAGCTGCTGGCCTGGCCCACGATCAGGACGCGGAAGCCGTCCGCGCCCGTCACGCCGTCGATCGCCTCGAAGACGTGCTCGATGTTGGCTTCGGCCTCCTCGAGGGTGCCGGCCATCTCGAAGAGCATGACCGTCGTCTTCCGATCGGCTGAGACCAGGCGGGGATCGGGCAGGAGGAAGTAGTGGAAGCCCTGCCCGACGACCTCAGGCCCGAGGCCGATCATCGCCGCGAAGACCTCGTTCACCTTCGCGGCGAAGACCGGGTCGTCGACGGTGAGCGAGTCCGACTGGACGACGACCACCTCGCGAGGCCGCTGCGTGCTGGGGAAACGCTCCTCGAGGACACGCCGTGTGTCCTCCGACTCGAAGCCGGGGGCGAGCCGCAGCTCGGTGGTCGTGGCGCTGTCCAGCAGGTTGAGGTTGAGGCCGCCGGCAACGATCAGCAGCACGACCCAGACGCCGATTGTCAGCCACGGCCGCCGCGCGCTGACTCGGGCCAACAGGTCAGTCACGACTCAGCCTCTCCGCTGCCCGGCGCGCACCACTGGAAGACAGAGCACGCACCGGGGCGATAGTAGCGGTAGCGCGACGCTCGGTCATGCCGATCCGGACGAGCATTAACGCGAAACCGCGCACTCCCGGTTGCCCGGATGTGCGCGGTCTCTCGCCTCGCTGGATTCCGCTGGTTCCCTGGGAGCCTTCCAGCGGATTGCGGCTCCCGGAACACCCCCGCTCGGCTAATGAGGAGATTAGGGGATTCAGCAGGCGCTGTGGGGCGAAATCGGCGCGAGTTAAGCACAACCAGTGCGCATAACATCCACCTTCGTCCACAGGTCGACGTGGAGTACGTCCCGGGGCCGTGATCAGGCGCTCGCCGTCCCCGCCGCGGCGGTCTCCTCCTCCAGGTACGGGAGGATCGCCTCGATCAAGTCGGTCTTCGAGTCCAGCGTGCGGCCGATGCCGGAGAGCAGGCCCATCACGCGCGCGATCAGCACCACGTCGCCGGGCACCTCGATCAGCGGGTTCGCGCGCAGCACGCGCCCGAGCCGCACGTTGACCTCGGCGAAGAGCCGCTGGTCGGCGTAGGCCTGGCCGGAGCGCAGCACCTCGCCGAGGAACGCCTCGCCCAGCTCGTAGTACGTCTCCTCGTCGCGCACGCGGGTGCGGAAGCCCATGTCCTCCATCGCCTCGGACACATCGGCGCGATGCTGCGCGATGATCGCGCTGGTCAGCACCACCACCTGCTGCCGGAACTCGTCCGGCAGCCGCTTCGTCAGCCCGAAGTCCACGAGGCCGATGCGATCGGGAACGCCGTCGGCCGCGGGCAGCACGAACAGGTTGCCGGGGTGCGGGTCGGCGTGGAACATGCCGCGCCGCAGGATCATGACGTTGTAGATGTCGATCAGCGAGTCGGCGACCCGCGCCGCATCCACGCCGGCCTCGGCCAGCGCCTCGACGTTCGTGATCTTGATGCCGTCGAGGTAGTCCATCGTCAGCACCCGGCGGCTCGACCGCTCCCAGTAGATCCGCGGCACCACCACGTCGTCGCGGTCGCCGAGGAGCGCCGCGATCTCCTCGGCGGCTCGCCCCTCGTGCACGAAGTCGATCTCGTCGGGCGCGTTGCGCTGCATCTCGGCGGCGATCGGGCGGAAGTCGATCACGCTCTCGATGCGCGCCCACACCGCCGTCAGCCAGCCGATCGTCTCGAGGTCCCAGTGCACGATCCGCTCGATGCCCGGGTACTGCACCTTGACGGCCACGTCCGTGCCGTCGTGCAGCCTCGCCCGGTAGACCTGGGCCAGCGAGGCGGCGGCCACGGCCTCCGTATCGAACTCGGCGAACAGCTCCTCGACGGGCCCGCCCAGCTCGGCCTCGATCAGCGGCCGCATCTCCTCCCAGGGGCGCGGCGGCACGGCGTCGTGCACGAGCGAGAGCGTCTCCACGTACTCCTCGCGGAGGATGTCGGCGCGGCTGCCAAGGAACTGCACCGCCTTGATGATCAGCCCTTGCTGGCGGATCGAGCGGCGCACGATCGCGCGGGCCGCGGCGAGGTGAAAGCGCTCGGTGGCCTCGGGTAGCTCGGAGCGGAGCAGCCAGCGCCTCAGCCGCAGCCAGCGCCAGCGCAGCCAGAGTCGCACGACCGTCGCGGCCATCGGCGCGAAGCGCCGCCAGCGGCCCGACGGTGGTCGGGGCGGGCCCTCCAGGGGGGCGCGCCTCATCGCGCCTCCGGGGTGCGCGCGCCGCTCACTGCGGTACGATCCGATGCATGGCGGTCTTCAATCCGTTCCTGCCATCGTTCCAGGCCGACCCGTATCCCCAGTACGCCGCGTTGCGCGCCGCCGATCCGGTGCACTTCAGCCTCGCGCTCCAGGCCTGGGTGCTGACCGCCTACGAGGAGTGTGCGCTGGTCCTGCGCGACGACGAGACGTTCTCCTCCAGCTCCAACACCGCCTCGGGACAACTGGCGGAGGTGCTGCAGCAGCAGCGGCGCGAGTTCCCGCTGGGCGAGACGCCGACCGTGCTCAACTCCGATCCGCCGACCCACACCCGCCTGCGCACGCTGCTCAACCGCGCCTTCACACCGCGCGCCATCGAGGGCCTGCGACCGCGCATCGAGGAGATCGCCGCCTCGCTGCTGGCCGACATCGACGCCTCGAACGGGCGCTTCGACATCGCCACGGGCTTCGCGCAACCCCTCCCGATCATCGTAATCGCGGAGTTGCTCGGCGTCCCGCCCGAGGATCGCGACCGCTTCAAGCGCTGGTCGGTGGCGATCGCGCGCACCACGGACGTGCTCAACACGCCCGCCATCCTCGACGCCGCGCGCGAGGCCACTCGCGAGCTGATCGCCTACATGGACGCGGTCGTGGCCGAGCGCCGCCGCGCGCCCGGCGCCGACATCCTCACGGCGCTCGCCGCAGCCGAGGAGGAGGGCGAGCGCCTCTCGCATGACGAGCTGCTTGCCTTCTCGATCCTCCTGCTACTCGCCGGGCACGAGACGACCACGAACCTGATCGGCAACGGCCTGCTCGCGCTCGCCGCGAGGCCGGAGCTGGTCGCGCGGCTGCGCGCCGAGCCGTCGCTGCTGCCCTCGGCGGTCGAGGAGCTGCTGCGCTACGACAGCAGCGTGCAGGGCGTGGTGCGCTTCGCGCGGCAGCGCACGGAGCTGGGCGACCGCACGATCGAGCAGGGCGCGGCGCTCCTGCCGATGGTCGGCGCCGCCAACCGCGACCCGGCGCAGTTCAGCACGCCCGACGAGCTTGACCTCGAGCGCTCGCCGAACCGCCACCTTGCGTTCGGGCGCGGCATCCACTTCTGCCTCGGCGCGCCGCTCGCCCGCCTCGAGGGCGAGGTTGCCTTCCGGGCGCTGCTCAAGCGCTTCCCGCAGCCGCGCATAGCCGAGGACGGCGTGGATCGCAGCGGTACGCTGCTGCTGCGCGGCGTCGGCAGGCTCGAGCTCGAGGTCGGGTGACCCCGGCGGCAGACGAGTCGGGAGCGAGCTGGGAGGAGTCGACCGTGAGTGACGAGACGAGCGGCTACGACCGCGACAACGTCTTCGCGCGCATCCTGCGCGACGAGATCCCGAGCGACCGCGTCCACGAGGACGAGGAGTTCATCGCCTTCCGCGACATCAACCCCGCCGCGCCCACGCACATCGTGCTGATCCCGCGCGGCGAGCCCCCCGCCGGGCCCGGCGGCCGGCAGGCCGGCGACGCCCGCTGGGCCGGGGGGGTGGTCGTCGCCGCCGCCCCGAGAGCGGCGCACGAGGGGGGGGCGGGGGGCGGCGACCGGGGCGGGCG
>VXMT01000116.1:745-13724 GCA_009840965.1 Chloroflexota bacterium | reverse complement strand
TCGCCATCGCGCTACTCGTCTCCTCGCTCGGCCACATCTCGGGCGGCCTCTTCAGTCCTGCGCTGCCGATCGGCCTGTGGGCTACCCGCCGCCTCGATACGATCACGACCGTCGCCTACATCATCGCGCAGTTGCTCGGTGCCGTCGTGGCCGCGCTCGCGCTCGTGCTGCTGTTCCCCGAGGCGATGCGTGACGCCGTCAGTCTCGGCACGCCGCTGCTCGGACGCGGCATCGACTTCGCGGCCGGCGTCGGCCTCGAGGCGATCGCGACCTTCTTCCTGATGCTGGCGGTGTTCGGGACCGCGCTCGACCCGCGCGGCCCGAAGCTGGGCGGCTTCGGCATCGGCCTGATTCTCACGATGGACATCCTCGCGATCGGCACGCTCACCGGAGCGGCGATGAACCCGGCGCGCACCTTCGGTCCGGCCCTGGTCGGCGGCGAGTGGGACAACCACCTCGTCTACTGGATCGGCCCGATCATCGGCGCGGTCGTCGCCGCGCTGGTCTACCACTACCTCTTCGCCGAGGAGGAGATGGAGATGAGCGATGGATAGGCCTCGCAGGCTCCGCGGAGGAGTGCACGCCACTTCTTTGCAGGACGAGCGCCGGGCGGAAAGGGTTCCCGTCTGACGCCGCACCTTCCTTAGCAGCCAACATCTGCCGCGAAACCAATCACCCCCGCCGCACGGCAGATGCTGGTGAGAGGGCGGGCCTCCGGGCCCGCCCTCTGCCTGTCCGGCGATCGAGTCTCCGCTAGCCCTAGCGTCCGGTGCTGCCGTGGCCGCCCGCCCCGCGCTCCGTCGCATCGAGGTCCTCGACGACTTCGAACGCCGCGGGTGCGAGCTGGCCTACGACGAGCTGCGCGATCCGCTCGCCGTCCTCGATGACGTAGCGGCCGCCCTCGCCGCCACTGGGCAGGCAGTACATCGTCACGAACAGCTCGCCGCGGTAGTCCGCGTCCAGCGTGCCAAGCACGGCCAGCACGCCCCGCGAGGCGAGACCGGAACGCGGCCGGACCTGCACGTCCAGACCCTCGGGCGCGGCCACGGCGATGCCCGTCGGCACGAGTTGCGGCGAGGCGCCCAGCTCGATCGAGCCGCCCTCAAGACAGGCGTGCAGGTCGAACCCGCTGGCGAGGGCGCTCTGGCGCTCGGGGATGCGTGCGCCGGGACGCAGCAGCCGCACCCGCAGGATGGCGGGGTCTGGAGTCTCGTTCACCGTGCCGGGACGGAGACGGCGCTAGCCCGCGGTGGCCGCCTTGCGCTCCTGCGCGCGTGCGATGCCGCGGCCCTTCTTGGGCGTGAGCACCTCGATGGGGTAGACGTCCTTCTTGAGCATCTCGCGCGGCGGGTCGATGTAGATCGAGCCCCAGCCGCAGGCCTGCTCGCAGAGCCGGCAGCCGACGCACTTCTTGTCGTCCACCACGGCCACGCCGTAGAAGTCGTGGCTGTTCGGCGCGTCCGTCAGGGAGAGCGCGTCGAACGGGCAGATGTGGATGCATAGCTCGCAACCGGAGCCGATGCAGTTGTCGTCGATCACCTTCGCAAGCGGCAGCTCGCGGCGCGGGAAGGTGCGGCACTGGTCGCCGAGCTCATCGAGGATCGACTCCGGCGGGCAGACGGCGCCGCAGGCGCCGCAGTCAATGCAGAGGTCGGGGTCGATGACGTGCAACTCGTCGCGCACGCCGGTGATGGCGTTGACCGGGCACTTCTTGACGCAGGCCGTGCAGCCGATGCACGTCTCGATGATGGAATACGCCAACGCTGCCTCCGATCGGGGCGCCGCTCGCCGAGCCTGCCGCGAATCTACCACGCCCGCACGCACAGGGCGACGCCCTGCCGCGCATTCGATCGCCCGACGCGCCTTTCGGGAGCCGCGGACGGCCTCGAGACCGGGGCTGGAGCGCGCCGACGGCGCTGGTACGATGACTCCATGACGCGCCGCCTCAGCATCCACCCCCGCCGCCTGCTCAGCGCGCCCCGGCTGCGTGTCTCGTCCGAGGGCGAGCGCCGCAGCGAGCTGGCGATCGACGGCCTTGTCTGCGGCGTCTGCGCGAGCCGCGCCGCGCGCGCGTTGCGAGGCGTCCCCGGTGTGCGCAAGGCGGCCGTGGACCTCGCGAGCGGGTGCGCGACGATCGAGCACGGCGAGACCGCGCCCGATCCGTCGCGACTCGCGGCAGCGCTCGACGGCGTGGTGATCGCGCGCCCGTGGCGGCTGCGGATCGAGCGCTGGGCGGCGCGCCTCCGCACGCTCGGTCGCGGCGCGCGCGCACGGGCCGGCTCCTGATGACGCCGCCGCCCCCGATCGCGATCGGCGCGCACTGCTCGGCCTCGGGCGGGCTCTGGCGCACGATCGAGCGGGCGATCGAGATCGAGGCGGAGGCGGTGCAGTTCTTCGGCGCCTCGCCGCGCGCCTGGCGGCCCACGAACCACAAGCCCGAGGCCTTCGAGCGCTTTCAGGCGCTGCGCGCCGAGTCCGGAATCGGCCAGGCGTGGCTGCACGGCAGCTACCTGGTCAGCCTCGCCCCGCGCAACGAGGAGCACTACGAGAAGTCGATCGCCTCGGTGGTGAACGCGCTCACGGTCGCCGCGCGGGCCGGGGCGGAGGGCGTGGTGCTGCACAGCGGATCGCACCTCGGGCGCGGCTTCGAGGCCGTGTTGCCGGAGGTGGTCTCCGCGATCGAGCGCATCTTCGACGAAGCGCCCGAGGGCCCCGTGCTCGCCCTGGAGAACGCGGCCGGGCAGCAGGGCCCGATCGGCGGGAGCTTCGGTGAGCTCGGCGCGATCCTCGATGCGGTCGACTCGCCGCGGCTGTGCGTCTGCCTGGACACCTGCCATAGCTTCGCCGCCGGCTACGACATCACTACGCCGGAGGGGATGGCCGACACCATCGAGGAGTTCAGGCGCGAGGTCGGGCTCGATCAGCTGGCCGTGATCCACGCCAACGACTCGAAGCAGGGGCTGGGGAGCGGGCGCGATCGCCACGAGAACATCGGCGACGGCCACATCGGCTACGAGGGCTTCCGCACCATCCTCGGCGAGCCGGCCTTCGCGGGCCGGGCGCTGCTGCTGGAGGTGCCGGGCATCGAGGGCGACGGTCCGGACCTGGAGAACGTGCGTCGCCTGAAGCGCATCCGCGACGAGGTCACCGCCTCGTAGGAGCGTGCGCGAGGATCGCTGCTAGCGTGGGCCACCGGCGTGCGGGCGGACGCGGCGCGCACGGCCGGCGAGCCCGCGGAACTCGTCCTCCCAGAACAGGATCTCCATGAGCAGGTGCGGGGTCACGCCCCACTGCTGATCGGTCGGCGCGCCCTCCTCGGCGAGCCGCTCGAGCAGGCGCTCGGCCATCGAGGCGTGGTCCATCTCCGGGTCGTGCTCGGCGATGCGGATGTCGGCCTCGAACTCGAGCACGGCGTCGACGACCTCGGCCGCGATGAAGCCGCCGAACTCCTCGGAGAGCTGCTCGGCGACCCAGTTCGCGCACTCGGTCGAGAGATCCTCGTCCATGCGGACGTCGTCGGCGGGGGCCTGGTCGCTCATCGAGCCTCCCTCAGGCGCCGGGCATGGGCGCCCACGGCCCGAGGCCGGCGAGCCGGTCGGCGGCGATGCGGACGATCAGCCGCTGCTCGCCGGGCTGGCGGTAGGGGTAGCTGTCCACGCCGAGGAAGCGCCCCGCCAGCATGTCGATGTGCTCGTCGGCGCCCTCGGCGGTGATCGCGGTGACGTGGCCGTGGATCAGCAGGTAGAGCTGCGGCTCGTCGCGGGCCTGCACGGAGAGCAGCACGCGCGGATCGCGGCGCATGTTGCGCGTCTTGGCGCGCCCCTCCGAGGTGTTGATCAGCACCTCGTCGCCGTCGACGTCCACCCACAGCATCGAGAGCTGCGGCGTCCCGCTCGGGTTTGTCGTCACCAGGTGGCCGTAGGCGCGATCGGCAAGCAGGGCGCGGACGGACTCGGGCAGTGCGACCATCGTCGGGGCTCCGTTCTGGTGCTCGCGCGGTCTCCGGCGGATGGTACCGCCGCTCCGGCGAGGAGGTCAGCTTACGTTGACGGGCGGGTAGGGCGAACCTACGCTGAGGACCAGCGCGGCGGCGACTCCCGCCGCGATCTTCCTCCGGCACGCGAGCGGGCAACCAGTCGACGAGAGGCCGGACCGGTCGCCTCGCGGGGCAGGCGCGCCGGGTTCGAGGGTGGAGCGCAGATGGCCCAGGGCACGACACCGCGAACCGCCGACGCGGGTCGCGAGGAACAGCCCGGTCCGCCGCAGGACGCCGGTCCCAACGGGGACGGGTTGGCCCCGTCCGGCGCGCCGCTGCGAGGAATGTCCGGCGGGATGGCCGCCGGCATGGGCGGCGGGATGGCCGGCGGCATGGCCGGCGGGATGGCCGGCGGAAGACAGCGGCCGCCGCTGCGCCGCACCTTCAGGGCCTTCCAGTATCCGAAGTACCGCTTGCTCTGGGCCTCGATGGCGACCGCGATGGTCGGCATGCAGATGCAGATGATCGCGCGCGGACTGCTCGCCTTCGAGCTGGCGGGCAACTTCTCCGCGGTCGGCGCGCTGGCCGCGGCATGGGGGATCCCGCAGCTCTTCCTCGCGCTGCCGGGAGGCGCGATCGCCGATCGCGTGGACAAGCGCACGGTGCTGCTGATCACGCAGGCGGTCGTCTGCCTGCAGGCGCTGGGGGTCGCGCTGCTGATCAGTTTCGACGCGATCTCGCTGCAGGTGCTGTTCGCGTTCGGCGTCGTCCTCGGCGGCACCTTCTCCTTCAACATGCCCGCTCGCCAGGCCTACATCCCGGAGCTCGTGCCGCGGCACGAGCTGATGAACGCGATCGCGCTCAACAACACGGCGATGAACGCGACCCGCCTCTTCTCGCCCGTCGTCGCCGGGATCCTGATCGCGGCGTTCGGCTTCGCCGTGACGTACTACATCACCGCGGGCATGTATGCCGTTGCCTGGGGCGCCGTGTGGCTGCTTCCGCGTGGCCGCGGACACATGCAGGGGATCGCGGAGCGCGGGAATATGCTCGAGGAGATCAAGATCGGGCTGCGCTACGTGCGCGGCAACCGGGCGCTGCGCACGCTGATGCTGATGGCGCTGCTTCCGATCTTGCTTGGGATCCCGTTCGTGACGATCCTCCCGGCGTTCGCGGCCGGCGACCTCGGACTCAACCCCCGCGGGTTTGGGCTGCTGATGGCGGTCAACGCTGTCGGCGCGCTGGCTGGCTCGTTGCTGATCGCGGCCCTGAACCCCGCGGGCAGGCTCGCGCGCACGCAGGCGCTGCTCGGTCTCGGCTGGGGAGGCGGCCTCGTCATGCTGGGGGTCGGATCGCTCACCCTCGGCGCGACGGGCGCGTTCCTCGCGATGATGGTGATCGGGGCCTGCTCGATGGCCTACATGGCGCTCAACAACGGGATGATCATGACCAGCTCGGAGCAGCGCTACCACGGCCGGATCATGAGCCTCTACATGCTCACGTTCGGCTTCATGCCGATGATGGGGCTCCCCCTCGGCGTCCTCGGCGACGCGATCGGCGGCTACGCCACCTTCACGCTGCTCGGCGCCGGCCTCCTCGGCTCCGTCCTGCTGCTGGTGCTGCTCGTGCCGTCCGACCTGATCGACCGCGCGGCAAGGGCCATGCCGGGCGAGGCTGCCGAGGCGGAGACGCCCGCCGGCCCCGCCCGGGGCGCGTAGGCCCGCACGGCTACTCGAAGACCAGCTGGAACTCCATGACCCCGCGGTCCTCCACGGACACGACGATCGGGGCTGTCGGCGCTTCGATGTCGTAGTCGTCGAACTCGATCTCGAGCGAGCCGACCACGACGACCAGCCCGTCCGTGAGCTGCCCCTCGAGCGGAATCTCGACGCGGCGCGTGACGCCGTGCAGCGTCAGATCGCCGACCGCGGTGGCCGCGATCGATTCGCCCTCGGCGGGCACGGCCTCGATCGCGATCGGCTCGGCGAGGACGAAGGTCGAGGTGGGGAACCGGTTCGTCTCGATCGCCTGGCCGCGCAGGGCGCGGTCGCGCCGCGAGTCGTCGGTCGTGAGCTGCGTCATGTCGACCTCGACGCTGACGGCGGTGATCGCGCTGCCGTCGAACCCGAGCGAGGCGGTGACCGCCGAGGTGCGGCCGACGGCGGTGAACGCGCCGATGCCGACGAGTTCCTCGCGGACGCGGAACCCGGCGAAGGACTCTCCCCGCTCGGAGAGCGTCCAGACGCCGGCGAGATCGCCGTCCGGGCGTGCCGGGGCGGCCTCGCTGGTCGGCTCCGGCGTTGACGTGGGTGTCGCGGTCGGTGGGGTGGTGGCCGTGGCAGTGGGCGAGGCCGTGGCGTAGGCGGCCATCGCGGTCGCGGTCGGCGTGGGCGTCGCCTCCGGAGCGGAGGGAGCGGCGGTCGCGGTCGGCGTCTCCTGCGTGCTGGCCACGGCGCCCTCGAGGCTCACGGGCGGCGGCGCCTCGTCGCGCAGGAAGAAGTACCAGCCGCCCGCACCCACCACGGCGACCACGATCACGGCGACGACCGCTGCGAGTACGAGGCGGGGCCGACCGAACATCATCATCCTCCTGCACGCATGGGGACCGCCGGCGCGGCAGCCTCTCAGGGCGCGGATAACGTGAGCGTAAGGCGCGTTCGCGGGGCGGGCCAGTGAGGCGGTGTAGGATACGGCCCGGGCTCGACCCCGACCGCGATGCGTGAAGGCGCCGCTACGAGGCGTAGTGTGCAGAGGTGGGCGCCACGACCGACTTCATGACGCCAGAGCAGCGAGCCGAGTTGGAGGCTCTGCGAGCGCAGCGGTACGAGACGAAGCGTGCCACTGTCCCGGCCCTCGAAGATCTCTTGTACACGCCCGTGCCGATCCTCGATCACGGGTTCGTGCGGGTCGTCGACTACATGGGCGACGACGGCGCCATCGTGCAGGCGGCGCGCGTCTCGTACGGACGAGGCACGCGGCGGTTGTCTGATGATCGAGGGCTGATCCGCTACCTCATGCGGCACCGGCACACGACTCCCTTCGAGATGTGCGAGATCAAGCTGCACGTCAAGCTCCCGATCTTCATCGCGCGCCAGTGGATCCGGCATCGCACGGCCAACGTCAACGAGTACTCCGCCCGCTACTCGATCCTCGATCGCGAGTTCTACATCCCGGACGCCGAGGTCCTGCGGGCGCAATCCCAAACCAACCGCCAGGGCCGCGGCGAGCAGCTCTCGCCGGACGAAGCCGCGCGCGTGCAGGAGCTGCTGCGCGAGGACGCCGAGCGCGCCTACGCGCACTACGAAGAGCTCCTGAACGAGTCACCCGCCGGAGAGTCGCCTGACGAGGAGCAGAGCGGCCTCGCGCGTGAGCTCGCCCGGATGAACCTCTCGCTCAACTTCTACACGCAGTGGTACTGGAAGATTGACCTGCACAATCTGCTGCACTTCCTGTCGCTGCGGGCGGACGACCACGCCCAGTACGAGATCCGCGTGTACGCCGAGGCAATCCTCGAGCACATCGTGCAACCCTGGGTGCCGTTCGCCTACGAGGCGTTTTGCGACTACCGGATGAACAGCGGGAACCTCTCCGCCGGTGCGTTGTCGGTAGTACGCGCGCTGGTCGCGGGTCGCCGCGCCGAAGCGGACGCGCTGCGCAAGGAGTCGGGCATCTCCGCACGTGAGTGGCGAGAGCTGATGGCGACCCTCGAGCTGGACGAGTAACCGGCACGCGTACGCGTCGCCGGACGCCGCCCCGCTACCAGGACACCTGGCGCTCCTGAAGGCCGCGCAACTCCCCGGCGTCGATGGCGAGCAGCTCGGCGAGGACCGCGGCGGTGTGCTCGCCGAGCCAGGGGGCGCGGCCGCGCACGTCGATGCGCTGGCCGTCGTGCACCCAGGGCGAGGCGAAGTGGAGGTGCGTCTCGCCCTCGGGGACGTGCAACTGGCCGCTCGCCGTCAACTCGCCCCCGCGCACGACCTCGCGCAGGTCGAGGACGCGCTCGGCGATCACTCCGCGCTGGCGCAGCGCGACCTGCAGCGACTGCGCGTCCCACACCCGCGAGCCCTCGGAGAGCGCCGCCTCGGGGTCGCCGTCATCGAGGGCGACACGCAGCACCTCGGCGGTCGCGGCGAGGTCGCCCGCGTCCGCGCAGGTGACTGCGATCCACTCTTCGTGCTGGCAGGGCAGGCAGCCCTCGTAGGCGGCCGGCGTCGCGCGGTCCGCGCCGAACTCGCGCATCAGCGCCGCCGAGACGCCGAACAGCGTCGATTCGACGAGGGCGCCCCGCCCGCTGTGGTCGCGCTCCTCGAGGGCGCGCAGCAGACCGAGCGTGAGCGCGGTGGCGCAGAGCGGGTCCGGGTAGGCGATGCTGCGGTCGCTCCAGGGGCGGTCCGGCCCGGCGTAGCCGAAGCCGCACATCAGCAGCATCCCGTAGCCGTAGCCGGTCATGCCCTCGAGCTGACTGCCGGGCTGGTAGGCGGAGAGCCGACCGATCACGAGACCGGGGTTGGCCGCCCACAGCTCGTCCTCGTGCAGCCCGAGGCGGCGTGCACGCTCGGCTCCCGGCGTGAGGTTTGAGAGCAGCACGTCGGCCCGCGCGACGAGCCGGTGCAGCAGCGCGCGGCCCTCGGCGGTCGTGAGGTCGAGCAGCACGCTTTCCTTGCCGCGGTTCACCTCGCGGAAGCCGCCGGAGCGGTCCCAGTCGGCCTCGCCGTCTGCGTGCGGGTCGAGGTAGGTGATGACCGGCCGCACGTCGTCGAGGCGGCGCTGCGACTCGATCTTGATCACGCGCGCGCCGAGCTGGCCGAGCAGCTGCCCGACATAAGGCGTTGCCCAGACCGTGCTGACGTCGATCACGAGCATGCCCGCGAGCGGGCGGCGCGGATCGCGGGCTGCGCGAGCCTCGATGGCCTCGCGCGGCGCCGGCGTGTCCGCCTGTGGCGCGGCAGTGGTGCGGTAGAGCCACTGCGCGTGATCCGGTTCGCCGTCGAGCTGCTCCTGCAGCGCGGCGGCCTGGTCGGGGCGGTTGGCGAGCGCGAAGGGCAGGCGGTGGCGCAGCGAAAGATCGAGGACCTCCTCGCGGGTGTGTTGCGCCAGCCAGGCGGCGATGCGCGGGGCAAGCAGCTCGGCACCGTCGAGGCGGCCCTGCTGGCTGCCGAAGATCTCCCAGCCCGCCCACTCCGGCTCGCCCATCGCCTCGCGGAGGCGCGCCCACTGCTCGTCCCGCACGATGATCGTGTAGACGGGGCCGTCCTTCGCCTCGAAGACGCCCGACGGCTGGTAGACGGAGACGCCGAGCCGCGAGGGCGCCACGCCGGTGTAGAGCCACTGGACCGCCGCCCACGACGTCGCGATCGCGAGGCACTCCAGCTTCGTCAGCTCGGTCACGCCAGAGGTGGCCCCGGTGAGCGCCAGCGCGCCGATCCAGAGCGCCGCGAACGAGCCGGCGAGCGCGTCCGCCTGGTGAGGCGAGAGCACGGCGGGCCGCTGCTCCGGGTCCGAGGGCGTCCCCGTGACGTGCAGCAGGCCGGCGGCGGCGGAGACGGTCAGGTCGCTGCCGCGTCGCGCGCCCGGCTGGCGGCCGAACGCCGAGAGCAGCACCAGCGGGCAGCCGGCCGCCGCGGCGGCGCGGGCCGCCTCCTCGTCGCGTCCGCGCCACGCCTCGTCGTCGAGGTCAACGAGCAGCGCGGCGGCGGGTGGCGGGTCGTCGCCGCGCTCCAGCGGGCGCGGTTCGAAGCCGGCGCGCCGCAGCTGCAGCGCCGCCCACTCGAGGGCGGGCGTGCGCCCGGCGAGCAGGACGGACGGGCGTCCCTCGCTGGCGTCTCCGGCGCGCGTGGCGGCCAGACCTACAGCCCGCTGCTGCTGCGCTCGGCCTGACGGATCGGGCGGCGCTCGCCGCTGACGCCGAACTCGGGCGTGCCCACGTCGGCGGCGCCCTTCGTGACCTCGCCCCAGTGCGCGCGGTTCGCCTGGTGGATGCTGAAGCAGGCCTTGAGCGCGGTATGGAAGCCCTGCGCGTCCTGCGTCTGGTTGACCGACTCCTTGATCAGCAGCGCGGCGAACGAGGGCACCTCGGCAATGCGCGTGGCGAGGTTCAGCGTCTCCTCCTCCACCACGTCGCGCGCGAAGACCTTGTTCACCATGCCCAGCCGGTAGGCCTCGTCCGCGTCGATCGAGTCGCCCGTGAGCAGCAGCTCCTTCGCCTTGCGCGGGCCCAGCTCCCAGGGATGCGCGAAGTACTCGACGCCGCAGATGCCTTGCCGCGCCCCGACCACGTCCACGAAGACCGCATCGTCCGAGGCGCAGATCAGGTCGCAGCACCAGGCGAGCATCAGCCCGGCGGAGATGCAGTAGCCGTGCACCTGCGCGATCGTGATCTTGCGCAGGTCGCGCCAGCGGCGCGTGTTCTCGAAGTAGTGCTCGAACTCGCGCAGCCAGCGCTCCTCCGTGCCTCGGCGGTCCGTGGCGGCGAGCATCGCCTCGTTCTCCGCGAGACGCTCCGGCGTCCCGAGGTCGTGCCCGGCGGAGAAGGCCGGGCCGAGTCCGCCGAGGATCACGACGCGCACGTCGTCGTCCGCCTCGGCGCGCAGGAACGCCTCGTCCAGCTCGCCGAGCAGGCCGTAGTTCTGGGCGTTGCGCGCATCGGGGCGATTGAGCCAGATGCGGGCTATGCGGCCCTCGTGCAGCGTCTCGTAGGTGACAAAGCGCCCGTCGGCCATCGCTCTCTCCGTTCGTCGCCGCTCGGCAGCGTGCCGAGGCGCTGCGGATGATAGCGGAGCGCCGTCTTGACGAGATCGCCGGGCGCGCGCCAGTGTGCGCGCGGGGCGGCGCGAATGCCTGGTGAGCACGTCCAGACTCCGATCGTCTACCTCCGGGAGATGCCCGATCGCATCGAGGTCGGCTGGTTCGGGAACCCATACCTGGTTTGCCCCACCTGCGAGGACGGCGCGCTCGTCACGATGCAGGATCCGCAGGGCCAGGGCTCGATGCTGATCTGCGCGCGCGGCTGCGGCCAGCGCTTCTGGGTCGACGCGGCCGAGCCGAAGGACGCCTCCGGCTAGTCCTCCGAGGCGGTCCAGCGCTCGTGCATGACGACCTCGTCGAGGGGCGCGCGCCGGTTCGGGCCGTAGTCACGGGTGGGCCAGCCGAGCGGGATGATCGCGGCGCTCTCGATGCCCTCGGGGATGCCGAGCACCTCGTGCAGCTCGTCCTTGCGGCGGCGGTGCAGCGTCGTCAGCACGGTCCCGAGGCCGAGCGCCCGCGCGGCAAGCATCAGGTTCTGGCAAGCCGGGTAGATCGAGGCCCCCGTCTGGAAGCCGGCCTGCCCCGACGGCGGAGTCGAGACGCAGGCGACGATCAGCACCGGGGCAGCGTCGAGCGGCATCCGCTCGTCGTTGGGCGAGACCTGGGCGACCTGCGCGATACGGTAGATGTCCTCGCGCGCGCGGTCGTAGACCTCGCGGATGCGAGCCTTCTGCTCCGCGTCGCGCACGACTATGAAGCTCCACGGCTGGGTGTTGGAGCCCGAGGGCGCGTGGATCGCGGCCTGCAGCACCGCGCGCACGTGCTCCTCGCCGACCTCGCGGTCGGACCACGCGCGGACGGCGCGCTGGCGCCGGAACAGATCGCCCGTGTCCTCGATCGGTTTCATCGCTAGATCGTCTCCACGAGCCCGCTGTAGGTCGCCATCACGCGGCCGGGCTGGCCCCAGCGCTCGGGCCGCCCGGCGGCCATCTCGTCGAGCTCGATCAGGCCGCGCTCGACGGCGAACTCGGGCGCGAAGACGGTGAGGCCGGAGTAGTACATCGGGTGGGGCGAGCTTGCGATGTAGGCGCAGCTGCGCCCGGCCGCCAGCGCCGAGTCGTGGTTCGCGGGGTCGAACGAGTCGCCGCGCTGGACCGCCTTGCGCTCCACGCCGACGTCGCCCGGCTCGAGGTTCACAATCGCGACGTTGTGATCGGCGACCTCCTTGGCGAGGCCGGGCGCGATGCGGTTGAAGGCCGCCTTGCTGACCGCGTAGGAGAGCCCCGGCCGCCCCGTCCAGTCACTCGTCGGCATCTTCGAGGACTCGACGATGCCGTTGCGCGAGCTGATGTGGATCGCGACCCCGCCGCCCTGCTCGACCATCACGGGGACGACCTTCGTGAGCAGGTAGAGCGGGGCGAGCGCGTTCACGCGCAACGAGAGATCGAAGACCTCGTAGGGCGTGAGCAGGAACGGATCCTTGAAGCCGCGGCCCACCCAGCGGGCGTTGTTCACGAGCACGTCGATGCGCCCGAACTCCTCGAGCGTGCGCTCCACGAGGGCGTCCATGTCGTCCTGCTCCAGCAGGTCGACGCGCACCGCGAGCGCGCGCCGTCCGAGCGCCTCGATCTCCTCGACGGTCTCGGCGAGGCTCGTGCCGGGGACGGGCCGGACGTCCGAGTCGGTCACCGACTCGGACATCTCCTGAGGCTCGCCGGGTTCCAGCGTGCGCGCGGCCACCGCGAGGTCGTAGCCGGCCTCGGCGAGGGCGATCGCGCAGGCCTTGCCGATCCCGCGGCTGGCGCCGGTGACGATCGCGACGGGCGTGGGGTGCTCCACGGCGGCCTCCTCGGCTAGTCGGAACGGATCGAGGGCGAGTAGGTGGGCAGGCGGTCGAGCAGCAGGTCGTCCGCGCGGCTGCGCACCCGCTCCTTCGTCGCCGCTGGGTGCGTGAGGATGTAGAAGCGCTCCTCGCGGATCGCGTCGACGACGAGGTCGCCGACCTCGGTGGGCAGCATCCGGCGCCCCTGGTCGTCGAGCTGCTCGGCGCTGCGTGGCTGGCGCGCGCGCTGGTAGCCGCCCATCTGCACGGGGGTTCGGATGCGGCCGGGGCAGAGCACCGAGGCCCGCAGCTTCGACCCCGCCCGCTGCAGCTCGTGGTGCAGCGACTCGCTGAGCGCGACCACGGCCGCTTTGGTGGCGACATAAGTGCTGATCCCCGGCCGCGAGCCCAGGCCCGGGGCGGGCGGGGGGTTGTCC
>VXMT01000116.1:0-735 GCA_009840965.1 Chloroflexota bacterium | reverse complement strand
CGCTCGCTGGGGCTGTTGTGGCGCGACATCCGCTCTCCCCCCCGCCCCCGCCCCCGGCCCCGGCCCCGAGGCGGTGTTGACGATGTGCCCCTCGCTGTCCTGCTCGATCATCAGCGGCACGAAGACGTGCATCCCGTGGAGCACGCCCCAGAAGTTCACCCCGACCACGGCCTGCCACTCCCCGTAGGGCAGCTCCCAGAGCGCGGGCTCGGGCCGCGAGTTGAGGCCGGCGTTGTTGCTGAGCACGTGCACCGCGCCGAACTCGTCGAGGACGCGCCGCGCGAGCGCCTCGACGCTGTCGCGGCTCGTGACGTCCGTCGGCACGCCGATCACCGTGCCGTACTGGCCGAGCGCCTGTTCCGCCTCCTTGAGCCCGTCGGCGTCGATGTCCGCAAGGGCGACGCGCATCCCGGCCTCGAGCAGGCGCTGCGCGATCCCGCTGCCGATGCCTCCCGAGCCGCCGGTGACGACGGCGACCTTGTCCTGGAAGTCGCGCATCGGTGCCTCCTCTTCTCGCCCTCATTCGGAGCAGTGGCGCCGAGTGTAGTCCCTGCCATCCGACGACGCGCCCTCGATCCGGCCCTCCCGTCATTCCGGCGAGAGCCGGAATCCAGGCTCGGCAGACACGCGAGCGCCCTCGGAAGGATGTTGCGCCCCCGAGTGGCGGGCTGCGCCCGCTCCCCCTCACCCCCGCCCTCTCCCGCCAGGGGAGAGGGGGCCGGACCGCCCTCGACA
>VXMT01000121.1 GCA_009840965.1 Chloroflexota bacterium | reverse complement strand
ACACCCCGCCCACCCCCTTCCCCCCTGCGCGCGGGGGCCCTCTCATTTTAAAAACACACCCCCCCCCCCCCGCGCCCGCGCCCCCCACCCCCCCCACCCCCGGCCGCGGCGGGCCGGTCGCGCCGGCGGGCGGCGTCTCCGCCCCCTCCTCACTCACGAGGCGCGCGCAGCGTCGTGCACCGTACCCGCTAGCCCTCCGCCCGCTCGCGGGCGAGGCGGATCAGCTCCGGCAGCACCTCCAGGCAGTCGGCGGTGATGCCGTAGCGGGCGTAGCGGAAGATCGGAGCGTCGCCGTCGGTGTTGATGCCGACGAGCACGCGCGCCGTCGAGCAGCCGACCATGTGCTGGCTGGCGCCCGAGATGCCGGCCGCGATGTAGAGGTCCGGGCTGACGATCTTGCCGGTCAGGCCCACCTGCTCCTCGGCCGGCGCCCAGCCGTCGTCGACGATCGCGCGCGATGCGCCCGGCAACCCGCCGAGCGCCTCCGCGAGATCGCGGATCAGGTCGAAGTTGTCGCCCAGCTGCAGGCCCCGCCCGCCGGAGACGACGATCTTCGCGTCCTCGAGGCGGGGCCCCGTGAGCTCCGCTGCCTGCTCGACGGTCACACGCTCCTCGGCGGGCGCGACATCGAGGGCAACAACCTCCGCCGTGCGGCCGGCCTCGCGGTCGGGCGGCGTGGCGACGCCTGGCGCGAGCGAGACGACGCGCGGCGTCGCGTTCATGCGGTAAACCGCCCGCGCCGAGCCGCCGAAGACCGAGGCAACCGCCTCGACGTTCGCGCCGTCCGTGCGGAAGCCGCTCACGCCCATCACGCATCCGCCGCCCAGCCGCGCGCCGAGGCGCGGGGCCAGCTCGAGCGAGTTCGGCCCGCGGGCGACGATCACGCTGCTCGCGCCGGAGGCGCTCACCGCCTCGGCGGCGGCGGCGACGACGGCGTCGCCGGAGAACGTTGCGAGGTGGTCCGCGTCGGCGCTCAGCACCTGCTCCGCGCCGCGTTCGGCGGCCTCGGCGGCGGCGGCATCGAGACCCCGACCGATCAGCGCGCAGGCGAGCGGCTCGCCGAGGGCGTCGGCGAGGCTGCGGCCGAGGCCGAGCGCCTCGCCCTCGGCCTGGTTGAGTCCGTCGGAACCGGGTTGTGCGATAACGACCAGTACGCCGCTCACAGCACGCCCTCCTCTTCCAGCCTCGCGAACAGGGCCGCAGCCTGCTCTGCAGGCGTGGCCCCCTCGATCTGCTCGCACTGGCCCTGCACGTCGGGGACGAACAGCTCCACCAGCTCGACGCCGTGGGCGCCGCCGCCGGCCTCCAGCTCGGAGGCCGTGCGCACGGTCGGCGGGTGGCGGCGGGCGGCGATCATGCCGCGGCTCGTCGGGTAGCGAGGCACGCCCAGCTCGTTGCTGATCGTCACCACGGCCGGCGTCGCCACGGAGACGACCTCCTCGCCGAGCGGCGTGGCGCGCTGAACCCGGAGGCGCCCGTCGTCGGCGGTGACGCCGAAGCCGAGGGTCACGCAGGCGAAGCCGAGCAGCTCCGCCAGCGCGCCGGGCACCGTGCCCTGGTCGTAGTCCGAGGACTGCCGGCCACAGAGCACGAGGTCCACGTCGCCGAGCTCCTCGATCTGTGCGGCGAGCAGGCTCGCGGTGCGCAGCGCGTCTCCGGCCCCGGCCTCGGGGTCGTCGAGGCGGATGATCTCGTTGCAGCCCATCGCGACGCAGTGCTTGAGCACCTGGTCGACGTCCTCGCCGCCGACGGAGATGGCGGTGATGCTGACGTCGTCGCCCTCGTCGCGGAGGCGCAGGGCCGCCTCGATCGCCTGGTCGTCGTAGGCGTTGATGATCAGCGGCAGCCGGGTGCTGAAGGCCCGCCCGCTCCCGTCGACCTCCAGCTGGCCCCACAGCGCGTAGCTGTTGACGCCGTCCGGGTCGACGACCTGCTTGACGCAGATCACGATGTGCATGCGGCCTCCTTCGGTCGCGTTCGCGTGCTTGCGCATGTGGGCACGGGTTCTGCCCGGCTCTACTCCTCGTCGTCGAAGAAGACGAAGCTCTCCTCGCACCAGACGAGCTGGGCGCCCTGTCCGCTGTGATCGTCGATGCTGCGACCGGCGAGTTCCAGCCAGCGCCATGGCGGGTCGCCCTGCTCGAAGCGGCGGCCGGTGGCCACGCCGCGGTAGGTGACGCGGCCGGCGTAGTCGGTGCCCTCGATCTGCGCGCCGCCCTCGCAGGTGCAGGGCCTGCCCATCAGCGACTCGTCGAAGAAGTAGCGGACGTCCTCGTCGGCGTCGGCGGCCTCGGAGGTCGCCTCACCGGGGTCCTCTGGACGCTCGCTCTCGGGCCCGCTCACCGGCCTGCCCCCTGCCGCAGCCGTCTTTCGTGCCGAGCAAGTGTCGCGTCGCCTCGTTGCGGCGTCAAAGCGCACCGCGGGCGGTCATGCTAGCCGTCCGCGCCGCCTGCTACGATCCGCGCTCGGGGCGCCGGCGGGCCGCGCGGCCAGCCGGCGGAGCAGCGGGAGGTCCGCATGGGACTCGCAGATCGCACGCCGCCATCGGAGGCGGACCACTTCGCCTACCGCGAGCGCTTCAGCAACTGGGGGCGATGGGGCGACGACGACCAGCTGGGCACGCTCAACCACATCACTCCCGAGGTGCGCGCGCACGCGGCCAGCCTGGTGCAGGCGGGCCGGGCGGTCTCGCTCGCCAACTCGCTGGACACGCGGCCGGGGCCGCGCAACCCGTTCCCCGTCTCGCACTACCTGCGCTGGCACCAGGGCATCGCCTGGGACTTCTTCGCGATCAACTACCACGGGCTGACCAACACCCACATCGACGCACACTGCCACATCTTCACCGACGACGAGGAGCCTCGGCTCTACAACGGCAAGCCCGCCTCGCTGGTGACGGCGACGGGCGCGAAGAGCGGGTCCGTCGAGCACTGGCGCGACGGCATCGTCACGCGCGGCGTGCTCTACGACATCCCCCGCTACCGCGGCACCGACCACGTCAGCTACGAGGAGCCCGTGCACGGCTGGGAGCTCGAGGACTGCGCGAAGGCGCAGGGCGTCGAGCCGCGGTCGGGCGACGCGGTGCTGATCCGATCGGGCGCGGACGCCGTGCAGCGCGCGCTGCAGAGCGGCACGCTGCAGCCGCCCAGCGAGGGCGGCAGCATCACCGTGCCCGGCGCGCCCCCTCGTCCGGGCGTGCACGCCTCGGCGCTCGAGTTCCTGTACGAGTACGACGCCTCGATCCTCGCCTGGGATCTGCAGGAGGCGGCGGGGCAGGGCTTCGAGGGCAACGGCGGCCCAATCCACCAGATCGCCCTGCCCTACATGGGCCTGCCGCTGCTCGACAACGCCAACCTCGAGGCGGTGGGGGTGGCCTGCGCGGAGCTGGGCCGCCACGAGTTCCAGTTCGTTTGCGCCCCGCTGGTCATCTGGGGCGGCACCGGCTCGCCGGTGAACCCGCTGGCCGTGCTGTAGGCGCTGGGCGCGAGCACCATGAGCACCGTAACCGCTGAGCACGAGCGGCGCCTGGAAGCGCTCGATCGGTTCGAGCGGGCGACGCAGCTTCCCCTGCTCGTGCTCGCGCTGCTCGCGATCCCGCTCTTTCTGTCGCCATTCGTGCTCGACATGTCCGCCGGCCAGGAGCGGGTCATCTTCGCCCTCGACTGGCTCATCTGGGGCGTCTTCGCGGCCGATCTACTGATTCGAACGCGGCTCGCGCCCCACAAGCTCACCTATCTCCGGCGGCACTGGTTCGACGTGCTGATCGTCGTGCTGCCGTTCCTGCGACCGCTGCGCGTCGGGCCTTCCGGTCGCGCCCTGCGCGTGCTTGGCGCGGTGCGGGCGCTCGCCCATGTGGCGCGAGCGGCACACGCGATGAGCGCGATCCTCGGCCGCCGTGGAGTGCAAGGGTCGCTCCTCCTCGCCGGCCTCGTTGTCACGGCATCGGCGATCGCGGTCTACTTCGCCGAACGCTCCGGCAGTGGCGAGATCGACAGCCTCGACACGGCGTTCTGGTGGGCGATCGCAACCGCGACGACGGTCGGTTACGGAGACGCGGTCCCCGTGACGGCGCTGGGCCGGGGTGTCGGGGTGCTGCTGATGATCGTCGGCATCGGCACCTTTGCGGCGCTCACCGCGAACGTCGCCGCCTTCCTCTTCGAGTCGCAGGAGCCGGCCACTGACCCGGCATCCGACGAGGTGCTCTCGGAACTGCGGCGCTTGCACGCTCGGCTCGACGCGGCGGGGATCGCGCAAGACGACGGCGAGCGCGAACCCGCTACGTCACCGTGATCGGGTGGGGGAGGGGCTGGTTGAAGAGGTAGCCCTTGTCGTTGAACGGGACCGCCTCCGGCTGCGTCTCGCCCGAGGCGTCCGTGGCGCGGGTCATGATCGTGTGCTCGCCCGCCTCGGCCGTCCACTCGAACTCGAACTTCGCCCACGAGTAGTCGACCTGCGGGCCCAGCACATCCGCTTCGCTCCAGCTCGCGCCCCCGTCCGTGCTCCACTCGACCCGCTCGATCGGCCCGCCCGGCGAGTGAGCGTAGCCGTGGAGGCGCTGGACGCCGGCGGAGAGCTCGGCGGGCCAGGGCAGCGCGAGCGCGCTCTTGATGTTCTGCTCCTCGGCGATCTCGCCGCGGGCCTCGCCCTCGCGTTCGTAGTTGGTGCCGATCAGCACGTAGTGGGTGGTGTTGTTGCGCGTCCAGAGCTGCTCGCGCGAGACGACGATGCGGTCGAGCCACTTGATGTTGGAAGCGCCCACCCAGCCGGGCGCGATCGCGCGCAGCGGGAACCCGTGGTCCTTCGGCAGCGTCTCGCCGTTCAGCTCGTAGGCGAGGATCGTGTCCGGGTGCAGCGCCTTCTCGACGGGCATCACGCGCCGGAAGCCGCCCTCCGGGGCGTCCGCGTCGAGGCCGACCAGCAGCACGCAGACGGCGTCGTCGCGGATCCCAGCCAGCGTCAGCACGTCGCGCAGCGAAACGCCGGTCCACTCGCCGTTGGAGATGCCCCCGGTGGTCCACTGCGAGCCGGTCGTGAGCCAGCCGGCCAGCCGCTCGAACATCGCGCGCTGGTTGCCCGCGCACTCCAAGTAGGAGACGAAGCTGCGCGAGGGCAGGCGCCGGATCTCCTCGTAGCTGAGCTCCAGCGGGCTGTCGATGGCGTCGCCCTCGATCGACAGCCGCCAGCCCCCCGCGTCCACATCGAGGCTCGCGGGCGAATTGTTGCGCACGAAGAACAGCCGGGTCGGGGTGATCACCTCGTCCATCAACTCGAGCCGCGCCTCGAGGCTCGTGTCGGCGTGCTCGATGAACGGCTCGGTGTCCTTGAACCAGTGCGCGGGCTCGTCGGGCTCCTCGTCCATGCCACCTTCGAGGTCGATGCAGGCCACCAGCACGGCGGCGAAGCCGCCGGCCGCCATGAGTTCCAGGAAGCGGCGGCGAGTCATGCCCGACGAACTGGCGCGCCGCCACAGCCCCTCGGCCATCGCCGCGTCGCGCCCGACCGCCACGGCGGGATCGGGCGCGGAGACTTCACGCCTCGAGGTCATGCGTGCCTCCGCTGCCGGGGAGCGTGCCTGCCCGAGTCGCCCCGGCGACGGACCCGATGCTGGCGCACCGCGCCGCTCGGGGCAAGGCCCAGGAGCGTCATCACTCCTCCGTGAGGGGCCGCGTAAGATATGTGGATGGCGGACGATCGCGACCATGCTCCCGGCGCCTACGGCGAACGCATCGCCGCGGACTACGACGACCTGCATACCCACATGGACCCCTCGCACGCCGTCGAGGCGCTTGCCCGGCTGGCGGGCAGCGGCCGCGCACTGGAGCTGGGGATCGGCACGGGACGGATCGCGCTGCCGCTCGCGGCGAGGGGCGTCGAGGTGCACGGCGTCGACGCCTCCGAGTCGATGGTCGCGAAGCTGCGAGCGAAGCCGGGCGGCGAGGCAATCCCGGTCACGATCGGCGACTTCGCGGATGTCGGCGTCGAAGGCGAGTTCGACCTGATCTTCGTGGCCTTCAACACCTTCTTCGCGCTGCTCACGCAGGAGGCGCAGGTGCGCTGCATGCGTAACGTGGCGGCGCACCTTGGTCCCGCCGGCGCGTTCGCCGTCGAAGCGTTCGTCCCGGACCTCAGCCTGTACGACCACCGAGGTGAACGGCTGAGCGTGCATCGCATCGAAGGCGAGCGTGTGCTCCTGGATGCCGCGACGCTCGACCGGACGGAGCAGCGGATCAGCGCACGCCTGTTCTCAGTGGGCGACGAGAGCCCGGCGCAGTACCCGATCGAGATCCGCTATGCCTGGCCGCCGGAGCTGGACCTGATGGCGCAGCTGGCCGGGCTGCGGCTGCGCGAGCGCTGGAGCGACTGGCGGGGCGGGCCGTTCGACTCCTCGAGCCGGTCCCACGTCTCGATCTACGAGCGGGCGTAGCCCCCGCCCCTACAGCCCGTGCTCGGCGACGACCTCGGTGTCGTAGAGGATGTTGCCGGTGTACGAGCCCGGCGGCTGCGAGCAGATCCAGACGGCCGACTTGCCGAGGTCGTGGGCGACCTCGACGTCGAGCAGCGGCGCCTCGGGGTCATCGATGTTGCGCAGCAGCGCCACGCCGGGCGTCGTCACCTGGTGGTCCGGCGAGAGGCAGTTGAAGGAGATGTTGTCCTTCTGGTGCTCCAGCGCGAGCTGCTGGTTGAGCCGGTCGAGCGCGGCCTTGGTGGGGCCGTAGAGGTACGAGGTGGGCCGGCGATCCTCGACGGGGTAGGGACCGGGCGGGTAGTTGACCGCGCCCCGCGAGGAGATGTTGATCACGTGCCCGCCGCCGACGGCGCGCATGTGCGGGATCGCATGGCGCATCAGCAGGATCGGCCCGCGCACGTTCACCTCGAGCATGAGGTCGATGTGCCGCTCCGCCATCGTCTCGATCATGCCGCGCGCCTGTACGGCCGCGTTGTTGACGAGGATGTCGAGGCGGCCGAAGTGCGCGACCGTGTCCTCGATGCAGGCCTGGCAGCTCTCCCGGTCGCGCATATCGAGGCGGAACGCGAGTCCCGTGCCGCCCTCGTCCTCGATCTCCTTGACGACGTCATGGATCGTGACCGGCCAGCGCGGGTCGGTGACCTCGGCGCTGCGGGCGGCGATGACGGTGCTCGCGCCGGCGCGGGCGAGGTAGAGGGCGATGTCGTGGCCGATGCCGCGCGTCGCGCCGGCGACGATCGCGACCTTGCCCGCCAGCGGCTTGCCGTCCTCAGCCATCACGCACCCCCAGCCTCACGCGCGGAACGCCGGATTGTGTGCCCGCACCCGGCCTACGCGGAAGGCACGAGATGCGGGCCCCCGTCGGCGAGGACTTCGGGAGCGGCGACAGCAGGCCGCTACCCGGTCGGCGCCGCGGCCATGAACTCCCGAAGCGCCGCCAGGACTCGTTCCGGCGCCTCCTCGGCGAGGAAGTGTCCGCAGTCCTCGAAGGTCAGCACGGGCGAGTCGGGCAGCTCGGCCTGCCAGCGCTCGAGCTCCTGCTCGCGGAACGCGATGTCCTTGAGGCCCCAGAGGATCAGCGCGGGCTTGCCGGTGAACTTCGCGCGCTCGTTCCAGATCGAGGCCAGCCAGTCGCTCGCACCGATGATGTGGCCGGGCAGGGCCGCCATCGCCGCGCGCTCCCGGGGCGGCTGGGCGTTGCGGTAGTGGTCCATCACCTCGGGCGTCAGGATCGATTTGTCGCCGACGGCCCTCGGCACCACCTGGTTCACGAAGAAGTTGAAGCGCTTGATGAGCAGCTGACCCAGCCAGCTGCGCATCATGAAGCTGAACATCCGGAAGTGCCGGTCGTCCGCGACCGGCCAGCACCAGGTGTTTGCGATCACGAGACGCGCCACCCGCTCCGGATGCCGCCGCGCAACGTCGAGACCGATCGGCCCGCCCCAGTCCCCCATGAACAGCGTCGCGTCGCGGACCTCGAGGTGGTCGAGCAGCGCGCCGAAGCGCTTCGCGTGGGCGGCGGGCTGGTGGTCCTCGCGGCGATCGCTGCGCGAGGACAGCCCGAAGCCGACGTGGTCCGGTGCGATGCAGCGGAAGTCGGCGCGCAGGCCCTCGATCAGCCGGCGGAACTCGAACGACCACGAGGGGTTGCCGTGCACGAAGACGATCGGCGCGCCTGAGCCCTCGTCGAGGTAGTGCAGGCGCTGCCCGTCCGGCGTCTCGAAGTAGCGGCTCTCGAACGGGTACAGCTCGTTCGAGACCCAGCCGGGTCGCCCCTCAGCAGCCACCGAGGCCCCCTTACGCCACGACCGGCGCGCCGTCGCGGATCCGCAGCTCGCCGTCCTGTAGCAGGTGGCGGACGCGGCGCGCGGCGTTGAGGTCGGCCAGCGGGTCGCCGTCCAGCACGACGAGGGCGGCGCGGCGGCCGGGGCGCACCGTGCCGAGGTCGTCCGCGAGGCCGAGCACACGCGCCCCCTGCAGCGTGGCCGCCTGGATGGCCTGGTGCGGCGTCATGCCGAGGCCGGCGAGTTGCGCGATCTCGTCGTGCAGCGCGTCGGGGCCGGTGAAGGGGCTGCCCATGTCCGTGCCGGCCGCGAGCGGCACGCCCGCGCGCCAGGCGGCAACGATGTTCTCGCGATGCGCCGCGGCCACCTCGTGAGCGCGCTCGACCGTCTCCGCGCCCAGGGCATCGCCCGCCGCCTCGATCACGATCTTGATCACCGCCAGCGTCGGTACGATGAAGGTGCCCCGCTCCAGCATCTCCTCGATCAGCTCCCCGGTCAGGAACGAGGCGTGCTCGACCGTGTCGACGCCTCCGAGGACGGCGTTGCGGATGCTGGGCGCGCCGTGGGCGTGGGCGGCGACGGTCTTGCCCTCGGCGTGAGCCATCAGCGTCACGATGCGCACCTCGCGCTCGTTGAACTGCTCGGTGTTGGGGCCGTGGCCGGTCCCAATCACGCCGCCGGAGACCATCAGCTTGAGCAGGTCCGCCCCGGCGTCGAGCTGCGCGCGGGCGGCCTGCCGTACCCCCTCCTCGCCGTCGGCGAGCGCGCCGACGTGCCAGCCGTGGCCTTCCGGTGCGGTCAGCCAGGCGCCCGCCGAGTAGATGCGCGGGCCCGGCGTCAGCCCGTCCGCGATCGCGTCGCGCAGCCCGAGGATCACCGGGGTCACGCCGCCTACGTCGCGCGCCGTCGTCACACCGGCGGCGAGCAGCTGCCCGGCTCGCCGCGCCGAGTCGATCGCCTGGTAGCTGTGCGGGCGATCCGCGCCGTGTTCGAGCGCCTGCGGCGTAGCGTCGAGGCTGAGGTGGGTGTGCGCGTCGATCAGCCCCGGGATCGCCGTCGCGCCCCCGGCGTCGAGCTCCGGCTCGTCGCCGCCGAGGGCGACGCCGATCTCGGCGAAGCGCCCCTCCCGCACCCGCACGTCGACGCCCTCGAGCAACTCGCCTGTGCCGTCGAGCAGGCGCAGGTTGCGAATCAGCACGGGCGGCTCCCTTCGGCGCACACGTTGACGAGGCCATTGGTTAGTCATACGCTTAGCCAAGGCCCCGGTACGTAAGGATTCGACGATGGTAACGGTGAATGTCCACGAAGCGAAGACGCATCTTTCGCGCCTCCTCGCCCAGGTCGAAGATGGCGAGGAGGTGGTCATTGCCCGCAACGGGACTCCAGTAGCGCGGCTGGTGCAAATCCGCGCCGCGCGGGGCACACCGAAGTTCGGCTCATGGAAAGGCCGGCTGACCCTGGATGACAGCTTCTTCGACCCGCTCCCGCCGGAGGAACTGGCAGCGTGGGAGGGTGTCTACGACACGGTAGACCTGGCCGGCGAGGAGGAGACGTAGCGATTGCGCCTCCTCCTCGATACCCACGCACTCGTCTGGTGGCTCGAGGGTAGTCCCCGATTGTCGGTCGGCGCCGGCCGGGCGATCGCCGACCCCCTGAACGAGAAGCTCGTCAGTGCCGCGTCCGCGTGGGAGATCACGACGAAGCACCGGCTCGGCAAACTCCCCGGCGCCGACGAGTTCGCGGGCGAGATCCCATGGGCGATCGCCGACGAGGGATTCGCGGAGTTACCCATCACCGTTGATGAGGCCGCCCGCGCGGGCGGGCTGCCTGGGCCCCTCGGCGATCCGTTCGACCGGATGCTGATCGCGCAGGCGCTCTCCCGCAACCTGACGGTCGTGTCCGTCGACTCGGTGTTCGACGGGTACGGCGTCCGCCGCCTCTGGTAAGCCGGAGCTCGCTCCGGGCGGCCTCGGAGGTCGCGCTCATGCGCGACAATGCGGCGACCACATCGAGGTGTGCGGACTGATCGGCGGCCTGGTGTCGCCGCACGAGGGAGGGTACGGACGTGAAGGTATTCACCGGCTACGGCGAGGTCTGGCTCGGCGACATCAAGGAGCAGGTCCAGCGAGCCGAGGCGGTCGGCTTCGACGGCATCGCGACCGGCGAGCTGAAGCACAACTCGATCCTCGCGCTCACGCTCGCCGCCGAGTACAGCGAGCGCATCGAGCTCTCGACCAGCGTCACCATCGCCTTCCCGCGCTCCCCCTACGTCATGGCGCAGACCGCCTGGGACCTCCAGGAGTTCAGCAAGGGCCGCATCAACCTCGGCCTCGGCAGCCAGGTCAAGGGGCACAACGTGCGCCGCTTCGCCGGCGACTGGACGCCGCCAGCCCGGCGCATGGAGGGCTACATCGGGATGATGCGCGCCGTCTGGCGCTCGTGGCAGGAGGGCGAGCGACCCCAGTTCCACAGCAACGACTACAACTACACGCTGCTGCCCCCGGCCTTCAGCCCCGGCCCGATCGACTACCCCTACCCGAAGATCTCGCTCGCCTGCGTCGGACCGAGGATGGCGGAAGCCGCCGGCTACTGCGCCGACGGCCTGCTGCCTCACGGGTTCATGACGGAGAAGTACCTGCGCGAAACCGTGCTCCCCGCCGTCAGGAAGGGCGCGGACCGCGCCGGCCGCTCGCCCGACGAGATCAGCATCTCCGTGGGCGGCTTCAACGCCTTCGGCGAGACGGACTCCGAGGTCGAGCAGGCGATCGAGGCGCTGCGCCGGCCGATCTCCTTCTACGGCTCGACCCGCTCCTACCACGGCGTCTTCCGCGCGCACGGCCGCGAGGAGCTCGGGATGCAGCTCCACGAGCTCTCGCTCAAGGGACGCTGGGACGAGATGTACGAGGCGGTCAACTTCGAGGTCGCCCTCGAGATGGCGAACGCCTGCACCTACGACGACCTCCCGCGCTACGCGCGCGAGCACTTCGATTACGCCGATCGCATCCACCTGCCGATGCCGAGCAGGCGCGACCGCGGCAGCGTCTACGGCGGTGACGCCAGCGGCGACGCGAGGGCTCCCGAAGCCAGCGAGGAGCGGCTGCAGTGGCTGATGGGGGAGCTGCGGGACGTCTAGCCGCGTGCTCCGCCGCCGGTAAGCCGCGCCCAGCCTCGCCGCTACCGACCCTCGCGGCGATACTCCTCGCGGACTGCCGCAGCCGGTGTCTTCCGGCAGGGCGGCGGCCACGGCGGGAGGGCCGGGGATGAGCGCCGACGCGCACGCGGCGATCGCCGCCGAGGGCCTCGTCCGCACCTTCCCCGGCGTCCGCGCCGTCGACGGCATCGACCTCGCCATCGAGCGCGGCCGGGTGTTCGGCTTCCTCGGCGCGAACGGCTCCGGCAAGACCACCACCATCCGCATGCTCACCACGCTGCTGCGGCCGACCGCCGGGCGCGCCTTCGTCGACGGCCTCGACGTGCAGCACCATCCCAACGAGGTGCGCCGCCGCATCGGCGTGGCCCTCCAGGAGGCCGGGCTCGACGACCTCCAGACCGGGCGCGAGCTGCTGACGTTGCAGGGCCGCCTGCAGGGCATGTCCCGCGCCGAGGTGGGGCCGCGCATCGACGAGTTGCTTGCGATCGTCGAGCTCGAGGACTCCGCCGACCGCAAGATCGGGACCTACTCCGGCGGGATGCAGCGCCGGCTCGATCTCGCCTCGGCGCTCGTGCACACGCCGACCATCGTCTTCCTCGACGAGCCGACGAGCGGGCTGGATCCGATCAGCCGCGAGGCGCTCTGGCGCTACGTCGAGCGGCTCAACCGCGAGGAGGGCGTCACCCTCTTCCTCACCACCCAGTACCTCGAGGAGGCCGACCGGCTGGCCGACGAGGTGGCGATCATCGATGCGGGCCGGATCGTCGCCTCCGGCTCGCCCTCGGCGCTCAAGGCGACGATCGGTTCGGACGTGGTCTCGCTGCACATCGAGGACGGCGAGGAAGCATCGCAGGCGGTCGAGCGCGCGAGCGAGCGGATCCGCGCGCTGCCGGGCCTCGAGGAGTTGCGGCGCACGGAGGACGCGCTCGTGATCTACATCCGCGACGGCAGCCAGATGATCGCGCCGATCGTGACCATCGCCAACGAGACAGGCCTCTCCGTGCTTGAGATCACGCTTCACCAGCCGACGCTCGACGATGTCTTCCTGCGCGCGACGGGCCGCCGCCTGGAGGTCGACGCCGACGTGCCGGACCCAAGCGCGCGGGACGCCTCGGAGGCGGCCGCGTGACGGCGCTGGCCGTGGGCTCGTACCAGCTCTGCTGGCGCGCCCTGCGCGAGACGATCCGGCAGCCGGGCGTGGAGGTCAGCAACCTCTTCATCCCCCTGTTCTTCTTCTTCGTCACGGTCGGCGCGATCAGCAACGTCGCCGGCCCGGCCTTCGGCGTCGATAACTACGAGGGCTTCCAGCTTCCGGTGGCGGTGCTGCAGTGCGTGGCCGGCTCCGCCTCGGTCTCCGGCATCGCGCTCATCCGGGACATCGAGAGCGGCTACTTCGACAAGTTGCTGCTCACGCCCAGCCCGAGGCTCGCGATCGTGCTCGGGCGGCTGTTCGCCGACGCCATCCGGGCGATCGCGTTCACCGCGGTGATCCTCTTCGTCGTGTCGCTGGTGGGCGCGGGGATGGAGGCGGGGCCGTTCGGGTACGCGGTCATCCTGGCGCTGGCCGGGCTGTTCGGCCTGGCCTACTCCGGCATCGGCGCGACGATCGCACTGCGCACGGGCAACGCGCAGGCGGCGCAGGCGGGGTTCCTGCTGTTCTTCCCGCTGCTCTTCCTCTCCCCCGCCTTCGCGCCGAAGGAGGTCTTCGATCCCTGGATGGAGTTCCTCGCCTCGATCAACCCGGTGACCTACCTGCTCGAGGGCATGCGCACGCTGGTGCTCGAGGGCTGGCAGTGGGACAACCTCGCCGGGGCGGTCGGCGCCGTGCTCGGCCTGGGCGTGGTGACCGTCGCACTCTCGCTCTGGGCGCTGCGCGCGCGCACCCGCTGAGGCGCCGGGTCCGGCGCGAGAGCCGTCGCAGCGTATAGAATCAGCGGCGAGGTCAGGAGGACCACATGGACTGGGACGACTCTGCCGAACTCGCGGCGTTCCGCGAGCGCATCCGCACCTTCTTCGAAGACAACCTGCCGGACCGCTACAAGCGGGCCGCAGCCGGTGAGTGGTTGCGCCAGATGATCCCCACTCCCGAGGGCGAGCCGATGTACTTCGACGAGCCAAGCTGGGATCACGACCGGCTCTCCACCGACGCCGACGCCCGCGCCGCCTCGCGCGAGTGGGCCGACGCGCTCGCGGCCGAGGGCCTCGTCGCCCCGGCCTGGGCGAGGGAGCACGGGGGCGCCGGACTGAGCACGCTGGAGCAGTTCGTCTTCAACGAGGAGCGCGAGCGCGCCGGCGCACCGCGCGTCGGGGGGACCGGCGCGATGTTCCTCGGCTCCTTGCTGA
>VXMT01000021.1 GCA_009840965.1 Chloroflexota bacterium | reverse complement strand
CTCGGCTGCTGCGGGCGCTTCCGCCTCCTCGGCTGCTGCGGGCGCTTCGGCCTCGGCGGGACCTCCAGCCGGCGCCGCGTCGTCGGCAGCGGGCACTGGCGCGGCCTCGTCAGCTTCGGCGGCAGGCGCGGCCTCGTCGGCGGCAGCGGCGGCCGCCCGAGGCGGCGCGGGCCGCGTCGAGCTGCGTCGCGCGTAGACCAGCTCCTCCTCGGGCGGGCCCTCGTAGCCGGGGACGATGCCGCGAACGACGAGGTGCCTGAGAATGCCCTCGTTCAGGTGCAGCGCCCGTTCGAATCCGGCGACACGATCCGACGGCAACGTCATGTGCGTGAGTACGTAGGTGCCCTCGAAGTGGTGCTTGATCGGGTAGGCGAGGCGGCGGCGGCCCCAGTTGTCCGTCAGCAGGACCTCGCCGCCCGCGTCCTGGATCAGCCCGTTGACGCGCTCGATGGCGGACTCCGCCTCCTCCACCATGAGGCGCGGACTGATGACGTACATCAACTCGTACTCGTTCAAGCGATTTCCCCCGCCGCCGGGCTGCCATCCACCGTCGCGGTGAGTGCCCCGGTCAGCACAGCGCCCGGCGCCGCACTCGCGGCAACCGGGCACAGCGGGACATCGCGGCAGCCCGTACTCCGTGACGGCCAGTATATGAACGCGCCGATCGACGGGCAATCGAGCGTCGCGGACGCCTGTCGCGCTACGCCGCGGGCACACCCGGCGCGGGGAACGCCTCGCAGAGCGCGAGCACCTCGTTCCGCACCTCCGAGGCCACCGCCCCGTCCTCGGGCGCGTCGAGGATGCGAGCGATCAGCTCGCCGACCTGGCGCAGCTCCGTGGCGGCGAGCCCGCGCGAGGTCAGCGCGGGCGTGCCGACGCGGATGCCGGAGGCGACGGCGGGCGGCAGCTCGTCGTAAGGGATTGCGTTCTTGTTGACGACGATGCCCGCGCGCGCCAGGGCGTCCTCGGCGGTCTGGCCGGTCAGCCCCTTCGGCGTGACGTCGACGAGCAGCAGGTGGTTGTCGGTGCCGCCGCTGACGACGCGCAGCCCGGCCTCGACGAGCGTCTCGCCGAGGGCCTGGGCGTTGTCCACCGTCTGCTGCGAGTAGGCCCGGAACTGCGGCGTGGCCGCCTCCGCGAAGGCGACCGCCTTGCCGGCGACGACGTGCATCAGCGGCCCGCCCTGTGCGTTGGGGAAGACCCCGCGGTCGACACGCCTCGCGTACGGCTGGTCGCAGAGCACCATGCCACCCCGGGGGCCGCGCAGCGTCTTGTGCGTGGAGCTGGTGACCAGCTGGGCGTGGCCGACGGGTGAGACGTGGACCCCGGAGGCGACGAGGCCGGCGATGTGCGCCATGTCCGCCATGAGCAGCGCGTCCACCTCGTCGGCGATCGCGCGGGCGCGCTCGAAGTCGATCTCCCGCGGGTAGGCGGTGGCGCCGGTGACGATGATCTTCGGGCGGTGCTCCCGCGCCAGCGCGGCCATTTCGTCGTAGTCGATGTGCTCCGTCTCGCGGTCCACGCCGTAGGAGACGAACTCGAAGAGCTTGCCGCTGAAGTTGACGTTCGAGCCGTGCGTGAGGTGGCCGCCCTGGTCGAGGCGCATGCCCATGAGGGTGTCGCCCGGCTTGAGCAGCCCGAGGTAGACGGCCATGTTCGCCTGCGCACCGGAGTGCGGCTGCACGTTGGCATGCTCGGCGCCGAACAGCGAGCACGCGCGCTCGATGGCGAGACTCTCGACCTCGTCGACGAACTCGCAGCCGCCGTAGTAGCGACGGCCCGGGTAGCCCTCGGCGTACTTGTTGGTGAGCACGGTGCCCACGGCCTCGATCACGGCGGCCGAGGCGAAGTTCTCCGAGGCGATCATCTCGAGGGTCGAGCGCTGGCGCTCCTCCTCGCGGCCGATCGCGGCGGCGATCGCGGGATCGACATCGGCGAGCGTGCCCGCCAGCTCCGTCAGCGTGCTCATCTCTCGCTCCTCGTGGGGTACGTGGCGCTGCCGGTTCAATCCTACCGCAGCGTCGTGCGAGGAGCCTCAGGCCGGGGCCGCGTGCGTGGCCGGCTCGCGCAGCGCCTCCACCCGCACCTGCCCCTCCAGGCGGCGCGCGTCGGCCGCCCGCCCCCGCGCGGTGCCGGGGGCGAGGCAGGCCGCCGCTCCGGCGGCCGTCGCCGTCGTCAGCGAGGCGACCCAGCCGCGGTCGCGCACGAGACCGAAGATCAGCCCGGCGAGGAAGGCGTCGCCCGCCCCGACCGCCGACTGCACCTCGACGTCGAGCGCGCCCACGCGGAAGCCGCCTTCGGACGTCATCGCCACCGCCCCCTCGCCGCCGCGCGTGATCACGACCTGCTCCAGGCCCCAGGAGCGCAGCGTGCGGGCAGCCTCGATGGCGCCCGCCTCCTCATCGATCGAGCGCCCGAGCAGGCGGCCGGCCTCGTGCTCGTTGAGCTTGAGCAGGTTGGGCGCGGCGCCGCCGCTGAGGATCGCGGCCACCACGTCGCCGTCGGCGTCGACGGCGCTATGGGCGCCGCGCTCGGCCGCCATGCCCAGCAGGTCGGCGTAGAGCGCGGGGTCGCAGCCGGGGGGCATCGAGCCGGCGAGCACGAGCCAGCTCTGGCCGTGCGGGCGGAGGCGGCGGTTCAGCCTCGCGCGCAGCAGCGAGATGTGGTGCTGCGTCACCCTCGGACCGGCGGCCGCGAGCACCGTGTCGCGGTGTGTTTCGCGATCGAGGATCGTGATGTTGGTGCGCGTCTCGCCGGGCACGAAGATAAACTCGCAGCCGATGCCGGAGTCGAGCAGCGAGTCCTCGATCATGCGCCCCAGATCGCCGGGCGCGAACCCGCTCGCGAGCGGCTCGTAGCCGAGCTCCTTGAGCATGCGCGCGACGTTGATGCCCTTGCCGCCGATGTCCCAGCGGATCGCGGCGACGCGGTTGGTGTCGCCCTCGATCAGGCGCTCGATCTCGATCGTCTGGTCGATAGCGGGGTTGAGGGTGACCGTGATGATCACAGCGCGCCTCCCGTGGGGGCCGGCGGGGGCATTCTAGGACTGCCCCGCAACCCGGTGCCAGCGCTCGCCCCGGCGAGCGGCCCCGCTCAGTCCTCGCGCGCCACGGCGAGGGCGCAGACGCGCTCCGCGCCGGCGTCCAGCAACGCGTGGGCGGCGGCCGCGAGCGTCGCGCCGGTCGTCGAGACGTCGTCGACGAGCAGCACGCCCGCGGGCGGCTCGCCGGCGGCGGCGAAGGCGCCCGCCACGTTGGAGGCGCGGCGGTCCCGGCCCAGCGCGGTCTGCGGGCCCGTCGAGCGCGTGCGGCGCAGCAGATCGGCGCGGAGCGGGAGTCCGAGGCGGCTCGCGACCCTGCGCGCGATCAGCTCGGACTGGTTGAAGCCGCGGCGGCGGCGGCGTGAAGCGTGGAGCGGGATCGGCGTCACGGCGTCGATCGCCCACCAGCGCGGCACGACCTCGGCCGCGGCGACGCCGAGCGGATCGAGGTGCGCGCTGATCCCCCGGAACTTCGCCTCCAGCAGCGCGCGGCGCGCGAGGCCCGCGAAGCGGTAGGGCGTGCGCAGCCCCTCGAACGGCGGCGGGTCGGCGAGGCAGGCGGAGCAGGGCGAGGCGGGGCCGGGCGCCCAGCAGCGGCTGCAGCGCTGCGACCCCGCGGCGGGCAGCGAGTCGAGGCAGCCCGGGTGCAGCGAGGCGCCGAAGCGACCGCAGGCGATGCAGCGCTGCGGCAGCAACGCCTCCGCCAGCTCGTGCAGCAGCTCGCGCGCGACCATCGCCTGCCCTCACCCGCGCCATGCCGTCCGGTGGGCGCTGCGAGCTTATACTCGGAGCACACGCAGCGACCGGACGAGGCAGGACCGTGCGCGTCAGGATCCGGCTCTTCGCGCAGCTCCGCGAGCTGATGGGCAGCGAGTTCCTCGACGAGGAGTTCGAAGACGGCGCCGTCACGGTCGCCGAGCTGCAACGCCGCCTGGAGCAGTCGCGGCCCGCGCTGCGCCCGCATCTGGCGTCGCTCGCCCTCGCGATCAACGAGGAGTATTGCGTGGACGCCTCGACGGAGATCCGCGAGCGCGACGAGGTGGCGCTGATCCAGCCGATCTCCGGCGGCGCGGAGCAGGCACCGCCCTTCCTCGTGACGCACGAGCCGTTGGACCGGGACGCGCTGCGCGAGCTGGTGCGCACCGATGCGAGCGGGGCCGTCGTGCTCTTCGAGGGCGTAGTGCGCAACCACCACGAGGGTCGCGGCGTCGCGCGGCTGGAGTACGAGGCCTACGCCTCGATGGCGGAGCGCCAGCTCGAGGCGGCCTCGCGCGAGGTGCTGGAGGAGTTCGCCGGGCGCGAGGTGCAGCGCATCGCGGCGCACCACCGCATCGGGATGCTGGAGATCGGCGAGGTCTCGCTGCTGGTGGCCGTCTCGGCCTCGCACCGCCGGGACGCCTTCGAGGCGGCGTTGCGGGCGGTCGACCGGATCAAGGAGACGGTGCCGGTCTGGAAGCGCGAGCACGGCCTCGACGGCTCGATCTGGCAGGAGGGCGTCAGTCCCCGTCCCGCCGGGGCGGAGCACCCTGCCGGCGCGTGAGGGGTCGCGAAGGTCGTTAGCCGAGCTGGTTGAGGATCACACCGACGCCGATGCTGATCGCGGTCAGCACCAAGCCAAAGCCCGCGGCCATCCCGGCTCCCAGTTTCAGAAGCAGACGCGACTCGACCTGATCGATCCTCACGTCAAGCCTCGACTCGACCTGATCGATCCGGCTCTCGAGTTGCGAAACCGCCAGCGCGAGGTCTTCCCTGGACGCGGGGTTCGCAGGGATGCCGGCCATGTGCATCGCGAGCGCGTTGGCTTGCTGCTCGTTGAAGCCTGCCGCGCGCAGGTCCTTGGAGATGCTGAGCGTGTCGGAAGCCATCGCCATGAGTATACGCCGCTACCCCTCGCACACTTCCGCGAGGCGTAGTAGCACACAATAGCCACACCGTTACGCCCCGGTGCGGTAGTCCGGGGCGCGCAGCTCGTAGGCGGTGGCGACCTGCAGATCGCTGAGCCGCGAGGCGATGCGGGGCTCCAGATCCGTCAGCGCGAGGTCGCTCGTGATCACCGTCGGGAGCCGGCCGAGGTGGCGGTAGTTGAGCAGCTGGTAGAGCTTCTCCTGCGCCCAGCCGCCCGACTTCTCCACCCCGAGGTCGTCGAGCACCAGCAGGCCCGCGTCCCGCAGCCGGCGGAACAGCGGATCGAAGCGCTCGCCGGAGTCCGGCGAGAACGTCGATCGCAGCTCGTCGAGCAGGTCCGGGGCGGTCGCGAAGGCGACGCGGTCGCCCTGCTCGAGGCGGTAGCCGGCGATCGCGGCCGCCAGGTGCGTCTTGCCACTGCCGTTCGCGCCGAGCAGCACCAGCCACCCAGCCGGCCGCTCCGCCCAGCCGCGCGCCAGCCGGAACGCGCCCTCGAGGTTGCGGCGCTGCTCCCCGCGCAGGCCGTGGCCGCCCGGCCGGAAGCGCTCGAACGTCAGCTCGGCGAGCCGCTCCCGTGACATCCCGCCGACCTCGAAGTAGCGAGGCGCCGAGGTCTCCTCGAGCGTGAAGTGCTGCGCGATCGCCGGGTCGCCGAGGCGCGCGGCGAGGCGCTCGTCGATCTGCTCCGGCGGCTTCACGCAGGTGAAGACGGTCGGCAGCGCGGCGTGGAAGCGGTGCGAGACGAGCTGCGCGAACTTCTCGCGCGCCCACGGCGTCTCCGAGTAGCTGTCCAGGTCGTCGAGCACGGCCAGCGGCGCCTCGCGAAACTGGTCGCTGAGCCGCTCGTAGGAGACCTCCGCGTCGTCGTCGTACGAGGCGCGCAGGCGATCGAGGAAGTCGGCGACGGAGAGGAAGAGTGCAGGGCGGCCGAGCTCGATCACGCGGTTGGCGATGGCGGCGGCAAGGTGCGTCTTGCCGCAGCCCGGCACGCCGCTGAAGACCAGCCAGCCCTCGGGCTGATCGGCGAAGCGCCGCGCCGCCTCGACGGCTGCGGCGTAGCGCTGCTGCGCGGCGCGGTCGGAGGAGCGCCCGTGCGGCAAGAGCGTCTCGAAGGTGAAGCGCGCGAGCGTGCCGAGGCGCGAGTAGCGCAGCAGCCGCTCGCGCCGCGCGCCCTCGTCCTCTCGCGCCGCGCAGCTGCAGGGCACGGCGCGCCCGAACTCGGGGCTCGTCAGATCGGCGGTGACGCGCACGAAGCGCGCGCCCCCGCAGCGCGGGCACGAGGTCTCGCGATCCACCGCCCCGGGCGAGGGATCAGCTGCGGCGGATGACGCGCTCGTACGGTCCGTGATCGCGACGCGCTGATCGCTCATGATCCTGGCCAGGCTCCGCATCGGCCGTCCCTCCCTCCTCCTCGATGCCCTCGGCCTCCCAGCGGCGCAGGACGGACTCCGCGTAGGCCCAGCGCCGCACGTTGTGGCGGGCGGCGAGCCGCAGCGCGCGCACGATCCAGTCCGCCGGCCAGCGCTCCGCGGCCGCGTCGAGGGCGTCCGTGATCGCGGGCGTGAGCGCGCCGATCTCCTGCTCGTAGACACGCGCCGGAGCGTCCGCCTCGCCGGCGCGGGGCTGCTCGCGAGGCGCGGCGATGCGCACGCCGGGCGGCGGCCGGAGCGCGCCGGAGCGCAGCCGATCGCGGTTGCGCCGGCCGGCGTCGGTGTTGGCGAAGCAGAGCGTGTCGCCGTCCTCGAGCGCGAGCGTCAGCAGACTGCCCCGCTCGACGGCGCGCAGCAGCGCCGGTTCGAGCGCGGCGTCGCCGCCGCAGCCCGTCAGCGCGCGGCGCAGTGGCTCCTCCGAGGCGAGCTGCGAGAGGCGAACGGCGCGCAGTGCGCCCCTGCGCCGCCCGATCGCGTAGAGCGCGTAGAGCGTGACGCGCAGCTCGGCCTCGTCGTCGATCAGCGGCAGCAGCTCCGTGAAGAACTGCGCGGGGAGCGTGGTCGCCGTCCCGCGCGCCACGAAGCCGGAGAACGGCGTCCCCTGCTGCACGCCTTCCTCGACGCGCAGAGCCGGGGGCGTCACACGAACTCCGGCGGAGGCTCGCGCAGGATCAGGTCCTGGAACGAGGCGGTGTTCTGATCGAAGCGCACGGAAACGGTCCCGGTCGGGCCGTTGCGGTGCTTCGCGACCATCAGCTGGGCGATGCCGCTCGGGTGCTGGCCGCCGGGCTGGTCGGGGTGCGCGTCCTGCCACTCCTCGGGCGTGCGGTAGACGTCCTCGCGGTAGATGAACGTCACCACGTCGGCGTCCTGCTCGATCGAGCCGGACTCGCGCAGGTCGGAGAGCATCGGGATGTGCGGCGTGCGGCTCTCGACGGCGCGCGAGAGCTGGGCGGCGGCGACCACCGGCACCTCGAGCTCGCGCGCCATCTCCTTGAGCGAGCGCGTGATCTTGCCCAACTCGGAAGCGCGGTTCTCGCTGCCGCCGCCCGTCGCCGAGTGCAGCAGCTGCAGGTAGTCGACGATCACGAGGTCGAGACCGTGCTCGGCCTGGAGCCTGCGGCTCTTGGCGCGGATCTCCGGCACGCTCAGCACGGCCGAGTCGTCGATGAAGATCGCCGCCTCGCCGAGCGTGCCAATCGCGTGCATGATGCGCGACTCCTCGTCCTCGTTGTGCTGGCCCAGCCGCAGCCGCGTTGCGCCCACGCCCGCCTCGGCGGAGAGCAGGCGCATCGCGAGCTGCTCGGCCGACATCTCGAGGGCGAACACGGCGACGGTGCCGTTCTGGCCGACGGCGGCGTTGCGCGCGAAGTTGAGCAGCAGCGCGGACTTCCCGACGCCGGTGCGGGCAGCCACGATCACCAGGTCGCCCCGCTTGAAGCCGCCGAGCAGCGCGTCGAAGTCCATGAAGCCGGCGCGCACCGCGCCGACCAGCTCGCCCTCGACGTCCTCGCCGGGATCCTCGAGGAACTGATCGAGCAGATCGCGCAGGCGCTCGAAGTCGCCTGCGCCCTCGCTGGAGCGAATGCTGAGCAGCAGGCCCTCGGCGGCGGCGATCACGCGGCCGGCGTCGGGGCCGCCCTCGTAGGCGGTCTGCGCGATCTGCCCGGCGACCTGGATCAGCCGCCGGTAGAGCGCGTCGCGGGCGACGATGCGTGCGTGCGCCTCGACGCCCGCGGCGCTGAAGTGCCGCCCGACGAGCTCGGCGAGGTACGGCTCGCCGCCGATCGTGTCGAGGCGGCCCGCGCGCTCCAGCTCGTGCGCGAGGGTGGGCAGCGTGATCGGCTCGGCGCGGTCGGCCAGGGCGGTGCAGGCCTCGTAGCACCAGCCGTGCTGCTCGCGGAAGAAGTCCTCGGGCCGCAGCAGCGGCAGCACGCGCGGGTAGGCGTCGGGGTCGAGCAGCAGGGCGGCGATGACGGCCTGCTCGGCGGAGACGTCATGAGGCGGCAGGCCGCCCGCGCTGGGGCGGCGCTCGGGCCGGAGCTGAGCCGGCTGACCCGTGACCACGGGCTAGGTGGCGGCGGCGTCTCCGGGGTCGGCGCCACTCTCGGCCGAGGGTGCGTCGTCGCCGGAGGCCTCATCGGGGGAGTTGAGAGAGCCCGGCTCCGGCACGTCATCGGCGTTCGTCGGGTCGGGGGTATCCACCCCGGCCTCCGCGTCTGCCTCGGCAGCGGCCGCTTGCGCGACGAGCGCCTCGGCTGCGTCTTCGACGCCTTGCGGCGCCTCGACGTCCACGACGACGACCTCCGCATCGGCGGTCACGTTGCGCGACAGCCGCAGCGGTACGGTGTAGACCCCGACCTGGCGAATCGCCTCGGGTAGCAGTACACGACGCCTGTCCAGTTCTTCGCCGAGAATCTCCCCAGCCTTCTCGGCGATGTCAGCATTTGTGACAGAACCGTACAGGCGTCCCTGCTCTCCGACGCGCACGGGCATGATCAGGCGCTGGCCTTCGAGCTTGCCGACGAGCTCTTGAGCCTGCCCGTCCAGGAGCCGTTGCCGCTCTTCCTCCTGAGCGGCGAGCGTTTCCGCCCGCCGGAGCAGAGTCGGTGTCGCCGCCGCGGCAAGGCCACGAGGCAACAGGTAGTTCCGGGCATAGCCGTTGGCAACGGTTCTCACCTCGCCACGCATGCCCGATCCCTCAACGGTCTCCAGGAACACGACCTTCACGCCGAAACCCTCTCGCCGTGCCGGAGCCGGGACGCCGTTGACTATGAAGGTGGCGCATCCGGTCGGCTCATGCCTTGTCAACGAGGCCTTACACACACCGCCACAGCGGGCAGCGGAGCTGTAGACAAGCCCGTGAGTCGCCCAACAGGCTATCCACGACCTCGAATCAAGCGCAATCGCCGGGTCCGCGCTCCCTTCACCGTCTTCGGCGTATCAGAACCAGATTAGAACAGTCGTGCGCCCTCTGTCAAACTTGTGTTCTAGCGCTACGCGCCCGCCCCCAGCGCCGCCGGCAACCCGCCCTCATACGCCTCGCGCAGCGCGGACAGCGAGGCGTCGACGGGGCCCAGCCGCAGCCGCGCGTCCTCACCTGCGCCCGTCGCGACACCGAGCGCGGCGACGGGGCCCCCCCCCCCGGCGGCGCGCGCCGCGCGGGCGGCCCGCGCCGCGGCGGCCGGCACGGCGACGATGAAGCGCGACTGCGCCTCGCCGAAGAGCGCGGCGTCGAGGCGCGGCCCGAGGTCGGCCTCGGACGCCTCGAGGCCGACGCCACCCGCCAGGCAGCACTCCGCCAGCGCGACGGCGAGCCCGCCGTCGGCGCAGTCGTGCGCCGCGCCCAGCAGCCCGCGCTCGTTCGCGTCGAGCACGACCCCATGCACGCGCGCCTCGAGGTCGAGGTCGATCGTTGGGCGGCCGGCGACGAGCTCGTGGCGCGAGGCGAGGTACTCGGAGCCCGCGAGGGCGTCGACCGGCTGGGCGAGCGGCGCGCCGAGCAGCAGCACCTCGTCGCCCTCAGAGATCGCCGGCGTCAGCCGCCGCGAGATCTCGTCGAGCAGGCCGAGCATGCCGACCGTCGGAGTGGGCAGCACCGCGCCCCCAGGCGTCTCGTTGTAGAGCGAGGCGTTGCCGGAGACCACCGGCGTCCCGAAGGCTCGGCAGGCGTCCGCCAGGCCGAGGATCGACTGCTCGATCTGGTAGGCGATGTGCGGGCGCTCGGGGTTGCCGAAGTTGAGGCAGTCCGTCACCGCCACCGGCGTCGCGCCGACCGCCACGACGTTGCGGGCCGCCTCGGCGACCGCGCAGGCCGCGCCGACGCGGGGCTCGAGCTCGACGAGGCGTCCGTTGCAGTCGGTCGCGACGGCAAGCGCGCGCTCCGTGCCCTTGAGCCAGATCAGCGCCGCGTCGCCGCCGGGCGGCACCACGGTGCCGGTCAGCACCTCGTGGTCGTACTGGCGGAAGATCCAGCGACGGCTCGCGAGGTTCGGCGATCCGAGCAGGGCGATCAGCGCCGCCGTCGGGTCGTCGCAGTCGGGCAGCGCGCCGAGGTCCCGTGCCTGGCGGCGTTCGAGGTCGGGCGGCCGCTCGCAGTCCAGCTCGTACTGCGGCGGGTCGGTGAGCACCTCGACGGGGATGCGCGCGGCCAGCGTCGCGCCGTCGCGGATCGTCGCGTAGCCGTCGTCGGTCACCTCGCCGATCACGTCGGCGTGCAGCTCCCAGCGGCGGAACAGCGCCAGCACGTCGTCGAGGTGCTCGCGCTTGGGGATCACCAGCATCCGCTCCTGCGACTCGGACAGCATCACCTCGTCCGGCGTCATGCCCGCCTCGCGGCGCGGCACGCGCGCCACGTCGATCTCGATGCCGGTCCCGGCGCGGGCGGCGGCCTCGACGCTGCTCGAGGTGAGCCCCGCCGCGCCGAGGTCCTGCAGGCCCTCCACCCAGTCACCGTGCTGCTCGGCCAGCTCGACGCAGGCCTCGAGCAGCAGCTTCTCCATGAAGGGGTTGCCGACCTGCACGGCGGGGCGGCGCTCCTCGGAGGCGTCGTCGAGCTCTACGGAGGCGAAGGTCGCGCCGTGGATGCCGTCGCGGCCCGTGTCCGCGCCGACGAGCACGAGCGGGTTACCGGGACCGCGCGCCGAGGCGGAGAGCAGGTGCTCGACGCGCCCGACGCCGAGGCACATCGCGTTGACGAGCGGGTTGCCGCCGTAGGCGGGATCGAACTGCACCTCGCCGCCGACCGTGGGCACGCCGACGCAGTTGCCGTAGCCGCCGATGCCGGCGACGACGCCGCTGAAAAGGTGGCGGTTGCGCGCCTCGTCGAGCGGGCCGAAGCGCAGCGAGTCGAGCAGCGCCACCGGGCGCATGCCCATCGCGAAGATGTCGCGCAGGATGCCGCCGACGCCCGTGGCCGCGCCCTCGTAGGGCTCGATCGCCGAGGGGTGGTTGTGGGACTCCATCTTGAAGACGGCGCACCAGCCGTCGCCGAGGTCGATCGCGCCGGCGTTCTCGGCGCCGGCCTCCGTGAGCACGCGCGGGCCGGTGGTGGGGAAGTGGCGGAACAGCGGGCGAGTGTGTTTGTAGCCGCAGTGCTCGGACCAGAGTGCGGCGGCCATGCCCAGCTCGAGCCCGTTCGGCTCGCGGTCGAGCATGTCGACGAGACGCTCGTACTCGGCGCGCGAGAGCGCGATGCGTTCGAGCGTCGTGTCGTCGACCGTCACGGCCCGCCCTCCCGTCGCTAGCGCAGCGAGAACGGCGGGTAGCGGTCGACGAGGAACGTCGCGTAGGCGTTCACCCGTGCGTTCCAGCGCCCGACGCCGACGAGGAAGTCGAACAGTCCTCGCGGGTAGCGCCCGGTGAAGAGCACCGCGAGCACGAGCGCAATGGCGGCGACCATGGCAATGATGCTCAGGAAGTACAGCACGATCGCGTGCGGGATCATGAGCAGCCACTTGATCAACACGAGCCAGCGGTTGAAGTCCGGCCGCTCGACCGCGAACGTGACGCCCTCGTAGTCGCTCTCGCCCATGCTGAACGGCGGGTAGCGGTCATGGAAGAGGATGTAGGCGCCGAGGTTCGCGTTCCAGCGGTGCACGCCCACCATGAAGCTGTAAAGGCTGTCCGGGTAGGTCCGGGCGAAGAGGATCGTGAAGAACGAGATGACCCAGACCACCCCCGCAAGGATGCTCAGCAGAGACAGCACGATGTAGTGCGGGATCGCCAGCAGCCAGCGGATCAGGATCAGCCAGCGGTTCGGCGACTCCGGGTAGGCCACGTCGAACGTGACCGGGTAGTCGTCCATCGCTCCGGAGGTCATCTCGTGCTCCTTTCGTTGCTCTCCACGCCCGGCGGCGCGGCACTACTCCTCGAAGCTACTCATCGAAGCTGAACGGCGGGTAGCGGTCGGTGGTGAGCAGGAAGGCGTAGGCGCTGACGCGCAGCGCCCAGCGGCTCCAGCCCACGACGATGTCGAACAGTTCGCGCGGATAGCGGCCGGTGAAGAGGATCGCGAACCAGGCGATCACCGTGATCGCGACGACCATCACGGCGAGCACGATCAGCACGACGTAGTGCGGGATCGCCAGCAGCCACTTCACTAGCGGCAGCCAGCGACTGAGATCCTGCTCCGCGTCCGGGTAGTCGATCTCGATGTGGACGGACTGCTCCGCATCGGTTGCGGGGTACTCCTCGCGCAGCAGCAGGAAGTAGGCGCCGACGCGGTTGGAGAAGCGGGTCAGCTCGAGGTTCCAGTCGAACCACCAGCGCGGGTACTTGCGCCGGAAGACGATCATCAGCAGCACGGGCAGGACGATGACGCCGCCCGATGAGACGACGACCACCAGCAGATCATCGGACTGCTGGCCGCCGCCGCCGCCGGTCAGGACACCGAGCAGCACGATGATCGGGAGCGCCAGGAGCGGGCGAAAGAGCACCCTGACGCGATCCTGCTGCTCCTCCGGGTAGTCGACCCGGAGCCGAGCCGGGTAGGTCGAGCGCGCCAGGTCAGCAGACACCTCGCACCCCCGTCTCGCCGCTCACGCCACAGCGCCGACCCGCGCGAGGGCCGACTCCCAGATCGCATTGCCGTCCTCGCCGCCCAGCAGCGGCGCCGCCGCGCGCTCCGGGTGCGGCATCATGCCGAGCACGTTGCCCCCTGCGTTGAGCACGCCGGCGATGTTCGCCACGGAGCCGTTGGGGTTGGCCTCGGGCGTGACGAGGCCGTCCGCCGTGCAGTAGCGGAAGGCGACGCGCTGCTGCGACTCGATCGCCTCGAGGGTGGCGGCGTCGGCAAAGTAGTTGCCCTCGCCGTGCGAGATCGGGACGCGCAGCACGCGGCCGGGCTCGATCCCCGCGGTGAAGGGCGAGCCGTGCTCGGCCGCGACGAGGTGGACGGGCTGGCAGCGGAACTGCAGCGAGGCGTTGCGCATCAGCACGCCCGGCAACATTCCCGCCTCGCAGAGGATCTGGAAGCCGTTGCAGATCCCGATCACCAGGCCGCCCGCGTCCGCGTGCGCGCGCACCGCCTGCATGACGGGCGAGAAGCGCGCGATCGCGCCGCAGCGCAGGTAGTCGCCGTAGGAGAACCCGCCGGGCAGCACCACGAGATCGGGGGCCCCGAGGTCGGTCTCGCGATGCCAGACGCGGTAGGCGTCGACGCCGAGCCGCCCGAGGGCGAAGAGGCAGTCGCCGTCGCTCCAGCTGCCGGGGAAGACCACGACCGCAGCCCGCACCGACGCTCCATCCTCCCGGGGGTACGGTGAGTATAGGCGGCGGGCGGGCGGGGCGGAATCGGGGAGCGGAGCCCTGTTACCCGTCGCGGCGTCGCCCCCCGCGCGCCGCGGCCCACATCGGGCGCGCCCCGGCGTCCTCCGCGCTAACGCCGGAGGTCCCGTCGGGGGT
>VXMT01000243.1:12498-14076 GCA_009840965.1 Chloroflexota bacterium | reverse complement strand
TTCAAGATGTTTAAGTTCCGGATGGAGGTGCCGACGATCATGGCAGGGATCAACCAGACCACGCTGATGGCGCTCGCAATGGTCACGATCGCCAGCATGGTGGCCGCCGGAGGTCTCGGCGACAACGTGCTGCGCGCGCTACAGAAGAACCAGTCCGGCAACGGGCTGATCGCGGGCCTCGCGATCGTCTTCCTCGCGATCATCATCGATCGTCTGACACAATCCATCGGCTCCGGCGAGAAGGGACGCATGAGCGCCGGCTGACCTGGCCGGCCGTGATGAACAAGGCGCAGCACAGTGAGCACCGCAGAGCGATCCGCAGCCGTGGCTGCGGGTCCGTTGGCGCGATCCGTCGCTGGTACGTTCGTCGCTGCTATCAGCCGTGAGGCGCTCCGACGCGTTCAAGCATGAATCCCTGATGAAAGGAGTTGGGATTTGCTGACAAGGTACAAGCTGTTCGCTCTCACCATGATCTCCATGCTGGCCCTCGCGCTCGCGGTGGCCTGCGGGGACGATGGTGACGACAAGGAGACGCTGGTCTTCAGCGACCTGAACTGGACCAGCGCACAGGTCCAGAACCGCATCGCCCAGTACGTCGTCGAGATGGGCTACGACTACCCCACCGACGTGGTGCTGGGCGCCACGCTGCCCCTGTTCCAGGGTCTGCGTAACGGCGACACCCACATCACGATGGAGATCTGGCTGCCGAACCAGGACGAGGCCTGGGCCGAAGCACAGGCCAACGGCGAGGTCGTTTCGCTCGGCCAGAGCCTGGGCAAGGACTGGCAGTCCGCCTTCGTCATCCCGGCGTACCTGCAGGAGCAGTACCCGGACCTCGACAGCGTCGATGACCTGAAGGACCCGCAGTTCAAGGAGCTGTTCGCGACCGCCGAGACCGGCGGCAAGGCGCGGCTGGTCTCCTGCGTGATCGGTTGGTCCTGTGAGGTCGTCAACGCGGCGCAGATCGAGGGCTACGGCCTCTCCGATCACGTCGACATCATCGCCCCTGGCGATGGCGCCGCCCTCAACGCCGACCTGATCGGCGCCTACGAGAAGGGCGAGCCGTGGCTTGGCTACCAGTGGGGCACGAACGAGCCCGCGCTGGTCCTCGACCTCGTGCGGCTCATGGAGCCCGAGTACAGCGACGAGTGCTGGTTCACGACCAAGGCCTGCGCCTACGAGGACGCGACGATCCTGATCGCCGCGCACCCGGACGTCGTGACCAACGCCCCGGACGTCGTGGCCGTGCTCCGCAACTGGAGCTTCGACATCGCCCAGTACAGCACCGTGGCCGCCTGGCTCCAGGACAACCCGGACGCCGACGCCAACGACGCCGCCCTCTGGTGGCTGAACGGCAACGAGGCCGTCTGGAGCACCTGGGTAACCGAGGACGCCGCGGACGCCATCCGCAGCGCGCTCGACGACGGCGAAATCCCGGCCGGCTGGCCCGAGGAAGGCTAGGCGTTCCGCGATACGCACGGAGTAACCCGGACCGGGGGGGGGGCGGCCCCCCCCCGGGGGGGCCGGGGCGGGGGGGGGGGGGGGGGGGGGGGGGGGCGGGGGGGGGGGGGGGGGGGG
>VXMT01000243.1:12047-12488 GCA_009840965.1 Chloroflexota bacterium | reverse complement strand
CCCGCCGCGCGGCCGCCCGCGGCGCCCCCCCCCCCCCCGCGACGGGTCTGGCTAACGGGGGTGACCGTGGCGGGCGCGCCCGTCTTCGTCTTCATCGATGCCGCCGTCGCGGCGCTACTGCTCTACGCGGCCGTCGAGGCGTTCCGCTGCTCGACGCTGCTTCACGCTCGCTACTGGCGACTGGCTGCCTTCGGGCTTGCCGTCCTCGCTCTTGACGAACTGCTCGGCCTGCACGAGGCAGTCGGCTGGGTGATCGCCTCGCTCGGCGCGCCCGCGCCCTGGCACACCTCCCACTGGGACGACGTGGTCCTCGCGGGCTACGTCCTGCTCGCCGCCGCCATCTCGCTCGCGTACCTCGGGGAGCTGCGCCGCAGCTCGCGGGCCTTCGCGCTGCTGGCGCTGGGCTTCGGGGTCGCCGCGCTCGCGGTGCTGCTCGATAAC
>VXMT01000243.1:0-12037 GCA_009840965.1 Chloroflexota bacterium | reverse complement strand
CTCGATAACGTCGCGCACGCGCCGGCCGTCGAGGAACCCCTTGAGCTCGTCGCTGCGGCGTTGATAGCCGGAGCGATGCGCGCTCGCCGCATCGAGGCGAGCACCACGCCCGGCCCTCGGCGAGCGGACCGTCCCCGCCCGCGCGACGCTGCCGAGGTGCTTCCCGGCTGATCGGGCTGCGCACCTGCCCGGCGCGCTATCCTCGCGCCGTGCCAGCCATCGTCACCCTCACCACGGACTTCGGGACGCGCGACCCCTACGTCGCGCAGCTCAAGGGCGTGCTGCTCGCGGGCTGCGAGGGCGCGCGTATCCACGATCTCACGCACGAGATCGCGCCGCAGGACGTCCTCGAGGGCGCCCTCTTCCTCGCGGCGGCTGTACCGACGTTCCCGCCGGGTACGGTCCACCTCGCCGTCGTCGACCCCGGGGTCGGCACGGACCGCCGCGCGATCGCCGCGACGCTCGGCGGGCAGCACCTGGTCTGTCCCGACAACGGCCTGCTCACGCTCCTCGCGAGGCGCGCGGCCCTCGAGGAGGTCCGATCGATCGAACTACCCTCGCTGCGGCGGGAGCCGGTGAGCGCGACGTTCCACGGCCGCGACCTGTTCGCGCCCGCGGCCGCCTTCCTCGCCTGCGGCGGCGCACTCGAGGAGCTCGGCCCGCCGGTCGAGGACCCCGTCGAGTTGCCGTTGCCGCGCACGCGCAGCGAAGAGGCGCGGCTGCTCGGCGAGGTGCTGCACGTCGACCGCTTCGGCAACGCGATCACCAACCTCGGGCGCTCGGACATCGAGGCGATCGCCGGAGGGCGCGCCGTCCGCGTCGAGGCGGGCTCGTTACTGCTGAGGCTGGCACGGACGTATGGCGACGTGGCGGATGGCGAAGCGCTGGCGCTGATCGGGAGCGCCGACCTGCTGGAGATCGCAGTGCGCGACGGCAGCGCCGCCGAGTCGCTCGGCCTCGAGCGGGGCGGCGAGGTGGCCGTCACGGCGGGGTAGGGCGGCTCGCGGCTATGATGCGAGCCGGGCCACGCCCCGCGGGGCAGGCGCCGGGGACCACGGAGGACGGATGCAGCTCGCCGAAGACCTGCGCGTGATCGATCTCAGCAGCGGACCGGCCGGCGGCATCGCCACGATGATCCTCGCCGACTTCGGCGCCGACGTGATCAAGGTCGAGCGCCCGGGCGGCGACCCCATGCGGCGGCTCCCCGCCTCCCCGATGTGGCTGCGCGGCAAGCGCAGCATCGAGCTGGACCTGGCGACCGAGGGCGGGCGCGAGCGGCTGCACGCGCTCGCCGCCGGGGCCGACGTCGTTGTCGCCTCGTACCGGCCGGGACAGGCGGAGAGGCTGGGCGCGGACTACGAGACGCTCTCGATCGACAACCCCGGCCTCGTCTACTGCTCGATCACGGCCTTCGGGCCGCGCGGCCCGTACGCCGGCTACGCGCCGTACGAGGGCGTCGTCTCGGCGAAGTCCGGGCGCATGCAGTCGTTCACCGGCCAGCCGCGCCGCGAGGGCCCCGCCTACACGGCGGTGCAGGTCGGCACGCACGCCGCCTCGCAGTCGGCGTTCAACGGCATCCTCGCGGCCCTGCTCGCGCGCGACCGCGACGGCAAGGGCCAGCTCGTCGAGACGAGCCTGCTGCAGGGCATGTTCCCGCCCGACCTGTTCGGCCTCGTGCGCACCCAGCTCGCCCGCCGCTACCCGCGCGGCTTCGAGGGCGACCCCTACGCGAAGTTCGAGCCGATGCCGACGCTCCAGTACCACCCGGTGGTTGCGAGCGACGGGCGCTGGATCCAGCTTGCGAACCTGCTCGAGCACCACTTCCACGCCTACATCAGCGCGATCGGCCTCTCCGAGATCTACGCCGACCCGCGCTTCGTCAACGCCCCGACCGGGCTGACGCCGGAGACGCGCCGTGCGCTGAGCGACCTGATGCTGGAGCGCATGCAGGACCGCAGCCTCGACGAGTGGATGGAGCTCTTCAAGGCGGACGGCCAGATCGCCTCGGAGCCCGTGCAGTCCGCGCAGGACGGCCTGCTCCACCCCGACCTCGAGGCGAACGACGAGGTCGTCGCCTTCGAGCACCCGCGCCACGGCCCGGTGCGCCAGCTGGGTCCGATCGCGCAGCTCAGCGAGACGCCCGGTGAGGCGCCGCAGTGGTTCGCCGACCCCGGCGAGCACACGCAGGAGCTGCTCGCCGAGCCGCCGCGCGCGCCCTGGCAGCCGTCGAATGGCGCCACGCCGAGCGATCGCCCGCCCCTTGAGGGCGTCACGATCATCGAGTTCGGCACGATCATCGCCGCGCCGCTCGGCATCACCTTCCTCGCCGACCTCGGCGCGCGCGTGATCAAGGTCGAGGCGCCCGAGGGCGACCCCTACCGGGGGATGGGCTACGGGCTCGGCTCCTTCTGCGGTATCGCCAAGACCTCGGCCGGCAAGGAGAGCATCTGCATCGACCTCAAGCGCGAGGAGGGCCGCGCGATCGTGCGCAGGCTGCTCGAGCAGGCGGACGCTGTGATGCACAACTTCCGGCCCGGCGTGCCCGAACGGCTCGGCATCGGCTACGAGCAGGTGCGCGAGATCCGCCCGGACATCGTCTACCTGCAGGTCAACGGCTACGGACCGAAGGGACCGAGCGCGGCTCGCCCCTCGGCGCACCCGATCCCGGGCGCGGCCACCGGCGGCCAGCTCTACCAGGCCGGCGCGGCGATGCCGCCTCCCGAGGTCGGCTCGATCCCCGACGCGAGCGAGGCCGCGCGCTGGCTCTACCGGGCCAACGAGGGCAACCCCGACCCGAACACCGGCTGCGTCGTGCAGAACGCGATGATGCTCGGGCTCTACGCCCAGCAGCGCTTCGGCATCGGCCAGTTGATCGCGATGAGCATGCTCGGCGCGAACGCCTACGCGAACTCCGACGACTTCCTCTCCTACGAGGGCAAGGGGCCGCGCCCGACCGTCGACGCGGACCTGTACGGCCTCAACGCGCTCTACCGCCTCTACCCGGCCTCCGAGGGCTGGGTCTTCCTCGGCATCCTCACCGACGGCGAGTGGGCGACGTTCTGCGAGGCGACCGGCCGCGCCGACCTCGCCGCCGACGCCCGTTTCGCGACCGGCGAGGCGCGCCGGGAGCACGACGCGGCGCTCTGCGAGGAGCTGCGCGGCCTCTTCGCGCAGCGTGCCGCCATCGAGTGGGAGGGGCTGCTCGCCCCGCGCGGCGTGGGCTGCGTGCAGGCCGACGGCCGGTCGCCGGGCGAGTTCTTCGCAGACGACCCGCAGATCGCGGCGAACGGCTGGGACCTCGAGGCCGAGCACACACTTTGGGGCAACTACCGGCGGCACGGTCCGCAGGTGACGCTGAGCCGCACGCCCGGCTCTTACCGCGCGGGCGCGCTGGCCGGCGAGCACGGCAACGCCCTCCTCGCGGAGTTCGGCTACGAGGCCGCCGAGATCGCGAGCCTGCGCGAGGCGCGCGTCGTCACCTCGGAGCCGCTCTTCGACCCGGCGGACTACGACCCGCCGGGTGTTGGGTTCCCGTAGGAGACTTCCTGGTCCCCTCTCCCCGAGGGAGAGGGCTAGGGTCAGGGAGGGGCCGCTCTCCGGGATTGCGTTGCGCCATCGGAGCTCTCGGGGGCAGACGGGAGTCCTCCCCCTCACCCCTGCCCTCTCCCCTGGGAGAGGGGGCCGGAGGGGGCTTGTGGGAGTTCGCAAAGGTCTCCCGCCTGCTCCGAGACTCGCGAGGGCGGGCGCGGGAACAAAGGAGTGCCTCCGAGCGTCCTGATCCTGACGGCACGAAGCCGATCTGGAGCCCATCGCGGAGGTCAATCGAGTGGCGGCGATAGTCAAGACCGCGCTGTTGTACATCCTCGGAGGCTGGCTCGGCCTCATGGCCGTCGTCGGCTGCCAGAGCGAGCCGCAGCCGGAGAACGCGACACTGGAGATTCCCTCCGGCCGGGAGCCGAACGCCTCCGTGAGCGGCAGCGTCACGTACCGCGAGCGGATCGCGCTCACGCCCGGCGCGATGCTCGTGGTCGAGCTGCGGGACACCTCGTACCAGGACGCCGCCGCGGAGCTGATCGCTCGCCAGACCATCACCGATCCCGGCCAGGTGCCGATCCGCTTCAAGGTCGAGTACAACCGCGAGGACATCGACTCGCGTAACACCTACTCGGTGAGCGCGCGCATCATCGAATCGGACGGGCGCCTCGCCTTCACCAACGACACCGCCTACGACGTCATCACCCGGGGCAATCCCGGCAAGATCGACATGCTGCTCGTGCTGGTGCAGCCGCCCCCGAACCTCGTCGACGAGGGGACCGACTGGCGCACCTGGGTCGAGGTGCCGGTGTCGGTCGTCCGCGCCAACCTGATCCCCAACGAGCGCGAGCCGTACCTGCAGGTCGAGTACGTGCGTACGCTCGTCGAGGGCTGCTCGAGGCTCGGCAACGAGACGCTCGAGGTTGAGGACGGCGTGATCCGCGCCCGCGTAACACTGATGCAGCCGCCGCCCACACCGTGGGCGATCGACTGCGACGCGGAGGTGATGGTGCAGGACACGGTGCTGCACGTCGACGCGCCACTCGAACCCGGCGAGACCTACCTCGTGGTCGTCAACGACCACGCAGTCGCGAGCTTCACCCTGCCGGAACCAGACTTCCCGCCCAGCATCATCGCCGAGTCGCCGATCGACAATGCGGTCATCGACATCCTCGAGAGCGACCCGCCGCAGTACCACCTGCGCGTTGTCTCAGGTCTGCCCAAAGGCAGCAGTTGCACGCGCTTCAACGGCTACGAGATCCGGCGCGAGGACGCCAACCGGATCGAGGTGCTGATCACCCACCACGAGGTCTTCGAGGGTCTCGTCGTCTGCACCGCCGACTACCCCTCGGTGGAGACGGTCGTCCCGCTCGGCACGGACTTCGAGCCGGGCGAGGAGTACGAGGTGCGAGTGAACGGCGACACGAAGCTCTCGTTCACCGCGCAGTAGCGGGAGCGCCCCCGCCCGTCACTCGATCAGCGCGAGGCGCTGGCGGGCGTCGGCGACCGCCTCGGCGCCGCCGAAGAGGAGCAGCCGGTTGCCGCGCTGCAGCACCGTCTCGCCGTGCGGGACGATGTCCTCGCTGGCGCGGCGCACGAGGAGCACGAGCACCCGCTGCGGGAGCTGCAAGTCGCGGATGCGGCGGCCGTCGAGGCCGGAGCCGACGACGAACTCGACCGTCAGCCGGTCCTCGCCACCGGGGGCGAGCGCCTCCTGCAGCACGGGCTGCCCGATCACCGCCATCAGCGCGTCAGCCACGGCCTCGTCCGCGCCGATCGTCGCGATCCCGGAGCGGCGGAACGCCTCGACCGCGTCGGACTGCTCGACGCGCGCGAAGGCGGTTGCCTCCGGGTTCTCGGCGAGCACGTACTGGCAGAACAGCAGGTTCGCCTCGTCGCTGTTGGAGCCGCCGACCGCAAGGGCTGCTTCGCCGCCCCCCAGCTTGCGCAGCAGCGTCACGTTCGAGGCGTCGCCGACCTCGGCGTCGAGGCCGTCCCCGCGGGCGCGGCTGACGGCGTCCTCGTTCGGGTCGATCAGCATCACGTCGAAGCCGCCGGCGTGCAGCTGGTGGCCGATCCGCCTCGAGACCGTGCCGGCGCCGGCAATCAGTGCACGCATCGATCGCACCTCCAACAGCCGCGCCAGGGGCGCGGCGTAGCTCGACTGTACGGCAACGGTGAGCGCCACGGTGAGGAAGACGAGCGCCGTCAGCTCCGGTCCGAACAGCTCCGCGCCCAGCGCCTCGCCCGCGAACGCCGCGAGGGCGACCGCGACCACCCCTCGAGGCGCGATCGCGGCGATGTAGAGCCGCTCGCGCGCGCGGAGGTCGGAGCGCAGCGAGCAGAGCGCGACGGAGAGCGGGCGCACGATCACCATCAACCCGACGACGACGAGCACGCCGTTGGGCCAGAGGGCGCGCAGCAGGCCGAGGTCGAGCGTCGCCGCCGCGAGGATGTAGACCGCGGCGAGCAGGATGCGCGACAGCTCGTCCTCGAAGGATCGCACGACCTCGCGGTGGGGCAGGTCGGCGCCGGCGAGCACGACCCCCATCGTCGCCATCGCCGTCAGGCCGGAGTCGGGCAGCAGGCGCTCGGAGAGCGCGAGGGTGCCGGCGCTCACGCCGAGCAGCAGCAGCGTCATCTCCGTGGGCGACGGGTCGCGGTTGAGGCGGACCACGCCTCGCACGATCAGGACGCCGAGCAGGCCGATCGCTGCGCCCCCGATCAGCCGCGAGGGCACCCAGAGGAACGGCTCGGCGTGGAGGCCGGAGAGGGCGAACTGCAGCACGACCACCGCGAGGATCGCGCCCAGCGGGTCGATCAGCACGCCCTCGCCGAGCAGCACGGCGCGCACGTGGTCGTTGAGCCGGACCGAGCGCACCAGGGGCCCGATCACCGTCGGGCCGGTGACGGAGACGAGCGCGCCGAACATGAAGGCCGTGCCCCAGGGCAGCACGCCAAGCAGCCCCGCCAGCAACGTCCCCACGAGGAACGTGGTGAACAGCCCGACCGTCAGCAGGTTGCGCACCACCGTGCCGACCCGCCGCAGGAACTGCACGTCGATCGCGAACGCGCCCTCGAAGACCAGCAGCCCGACGAGCACCTCGAGCGAGAGGGGGAAGATCTCGTGCAGGTCGTCGGTGTTGAAGAGGCCGAAGACGGACGGACCGGCGAGGACGCCGAGGATCAGGTAGAGCAGGATCGGCGGGATGAGCAGCCGCCGCGCGAGCTGGTTCGTGACGGCGACGGCGAAGCCGATCACGCCGAGGGCCGAGATCGCCGCGGTTTCCATCGCACCACCCAGCCGCCTCGGCGTCGCTTGCGGCGTACGCTAGCGTGCCGCGCCCGAACGCGCGACGCACCATGCGAGCGTCAGCGGTATACCCTGCCGCTGATCGCCTTCGAAGCGGCGAAGGAGCACCGCATGTCGACGCGCGCGCCCGATCCTCGCAGCATCGAGGTCGCGGTCGAGCGTCGCACGGGCGGCGATGCGCGTCGCGCCCTGGACGCCGTCGCCGCCGAGGAGCCGCTCGAGATCGCGATCGAGGGCGACGCGATCGCGGTGGTGATGCGCACGCCCGGCGACGACGAGGACCTCGTGCGCGGCTTCCTCCTGACCGAGGGCATCGTGCTGCACTCGCACGAGGTCGCCGCCGTCCAGCTGGACGGGGAGGGGCGGGCCGACGCGCTCCTCGCGCCGGGCGTGGAAATCGACACGGAGCAGTTCCGCCGCAGCATGTTCACGTCGAGCTCGTGCGGCGTCTGCGGCAAGGCCTCGATCGAGGCGGTCATGCTGCACGCGCCGCCGGCCGAGCCCGTCGAGGTGTCCTCGGCGGTCGTCGCGCGGCTCACAGACGTGCTGCGCACGCGCCAGCCGACCTTCGACGCGACCGGCGGCCTGCACGCCGCCGGCGTCTTCGACCTCGACGGCGAGGCGCTGGTCGTGCGCGAGGACGTGGGGAGACATAACGCGGTAGACAAGGCGATTGGCGCGTTCGCACGGGAGCACGCCGCCGAGGCGGGCGATCCGAGGCTGCCCGCGCTGCTCGTGGTCTCGGGGCGGCAGAGCTTCGAGATCGTGCAGAAGGCTGCGATGGCGCGCCTGGCGGGGGTCGTCGGCGTCTCGGCGCCCAGTTCGCTCGCCGTCGATCTCGCGCGGGAGCTGGGCCTCCTGCTCGTCGGCTTCGCGCGCGAGGGCGACTACAACGTCTACGCGGGCGCGGAGCGGCTGGTCGACTGACCGACGGCCGCGCGCGCCTTGGCGAGCTGCTCCGGCGTGTTCACGTTGAGGAACGAGTCTCCGGCCGGATCGAGGTGGGCGTAGGCCTCGGGCGGCAGCAGGGCGGCTTCCAGCGCCTCGGCGGCGTCGTGAACGGCGCGGTCCCCGGCCGCGATGCGCTCGCGGAGCACGGGGAGCGCGTCGCGCCGCCAGGCCGCGCACAGCCACTGCGGAACGCCCTCGTGCAGCGGCGCGACGAGGGGCCTGCCGGCCTGCGCCCACTCGGCGAGCAGGCGCAGCAGCGCCGGCCGGAGCTGTGGCGCGTCGCAGCCGACGGCGATTGCGACGGGCGAAGAGGCAGCCTCGAGGCCCTCGGCGATCGCAACCAGCGGTCCGGCGTCCTCGAACGGGTCGGCGACGTGCCGCACGGGCGCGCGGCTGTGCAGCTCCGGCGGCTCCCGGTCCGGCGCGTGCACGAGGATGATCTCGCCGCAGACCTCGTCGAGGGCGTCGGCGACGCGCTGGATCAGCGTGCGGCCGCCGACCTCAAGCGCGCACTTGTCGCGGCCCATGCGCCGCGAGCGCCCACCCGCGAGGATGATGCCGCTCGGTCTCGTGGTCGTCGGCTGCGAGGCGGGAGCGGGTGCCGCGTCAGTCCTCGAGCGGGACATACATGCAGCGCCCATCGCGGGGGATTCGCCGCCCGAGGCCGGGGAAGCGGAAGTGGCCGCCGATCACGAGCGCGCCCTCGGCATCGACGCGATCCATGATCGCGGCGCGCGAACGGTTGCCCTGCTCGTGGTCGATGTCGGCGCGGTCCGACCACTCGGTCTCGCAGACCTGCATCGCAATGTGGCAGGAGTCGCCGAGGATGTAGGCCGCCTCGTCCTCACTGGCGATGCGCAGCACCTGGTGTCCCGGGGTGTGGCCGTAGGCCGCCATCACCGAGATCTCCGGCGTCAGTGCGCGGTACCCCTCCACAATCTCGATCATCGAGGCCTCTTCGAGCGGGCGGATGCTGCGCTCGAGGACGGGGCCGGGGAAGCCGAGGTCGGTGACCGCCCAGTGCTCCCAGTCCGGCCGCTGAATGATGTGCTTCGCGTTCGGGAACATCGGCACCCAGCCGTCGCCCTCCGGGCGCGTGTTCCAGCCGACGTGATCGAAGTGCAGGTGCGTGTGCACAACGAAGTCGATCGAGGCGGGGTCGATGCTCTCCTCGTCGAGCAGCCTCGGCAGCTGGGAGTGCACATCCATCTCGTGGCGACCCATAGGCTGGTCCGCGATGCCGCTGTCGGCGAGCACGCGCACGCCCTGCGACTCCAGCAGGTAGACGGTCATGCTCAGCTGCGTCGTTCCGTCCTCGTCGATCAGGTGCTGGTAGGGGGCGAAGTCCGCTTCGACTTCGGGACGGAGGATGTCGCCCGGCGCCCAGCGCGCGTGCCCGTCCTGCAGCGCGGTCAGCGCGACGGCGCCGATGTTGCGGCGGTAGACGTCGTCACTCATCGCAGAGCTCCCGCTTCGCCCGCCTAGGCGTTCGGCTTCGCGCCGGTGCGCCGCATCAGGCGGTCGATGGCGGCGACCCAGTGGTCCTCGTCGACCTCGCCGGCCTCGGCTTCGCCGGCCCGGGCGACGTGACGCTTGTAGGCCTCGTAGACGGGGATGTCGTCGTCCGCGAGGGGCTGCATCCACTCCTTGCGGGCGAGCGCAGCCTCGATGTAGGGGGCGAGCTCCTCTTCCTTGCGCTGCTGCTTCTGCACCTCGCGCTCCTGGAACTCCGGCATGATCTCGTCGGCGAAGATCCGCAGCGATTCGCAGATGTCCTCGTGAGCGATCTTGCCCATCTGCGCCATGAACAGGACCTCGTCGCAGCCCATGTCCTCGTAGATCTGCATCATCTTGCGCGCCTGGGCCGGGGTGCCGACGGTGCTGGGCGCTCCGTAGCCCTCGAAGGACTTCGCCAGGATCGGCCACGCCTGCTCGTACTGCTCCCAGATGTCCGTGCGGCCGGGCTTGTGCAGGCCGTCCACGTAGTGGTGGTTGCTGGCGAAGGTGAAGAAGTAGCGGCCCTTGAACCCGCGCTGGCGCGCCTTCTCCTCGTCCGCGTCGAGCGAGAGCGGCGAGGTCAGGGCGATGTTCGCGTTGACCGTGTGCCCGATCGGAACGCACTCCGTCTTGATGATCTCGTAGTACTCGTCGATCCAGCCCTTCGCCGTCTTCGCGTCGACGAGTGCGAAGCCGAGCGCGCCCAGTCCGAGGTGCGCGGCGAGCTTGATCTGCTCGTGGTTTGAGCAGGCCATCCACATCGGCGGGTGCGGCTTCTGCACCGCCTTCGGCACCACGTTGCGCGTCGGCATGGAGAGGTAGCGGCCCTCGTAGCCGGGGTAGGGGTCCATCGCGAGCATGTTCGCGACCTGCTCGGTGCACTCCAGCCACTGCGCGCGCTTCTCCTCCAGCGGCACGCCGTAGCCCTCAAGCTCCGCGCGCGAGGAGGACTCGCCCGTGCCGAACTCGACGCGGCCGTTGGAGACGAGGTCGAGCGTCGCGATGCGCTCGGCGACGCGCGCGGTCTGGTTGTAGCCGGGCGGCATGAGCACGATGCCGTGCCCGAGCCGCAGGTTCTTCGTGCGTTGCGAGATCGCTGCGAGGAAGACCTCGGGCGAGGACGAGTGCGCGTACTCCTCGAGGAAGTGGTGCTCCACCTCCCAGACCGAGTGGTAGCCGAGCTTGTCGGTCAGCTCGGCCTGCTCGAGGACGTCCTGGAAGAACTGCCGCTCGCCGTCTTCCGGCCACGGCCGGGGGTATTGCAGCTCGAGCAGCGTACCGAATCTCATCGCAGGCCCCTTTCAGGCGCGGACGAGTTGAGCCAGGCCGAGCCTAGCCCCTGCGCGCCTTGCGGTCAGCCGAGCAGGAACCCGCCGTCCACGACCAGCGTCTCGCCGGTTACGAAGCTCGAGCCGTCCGAGGCGAGGAAGACGGCGGCCTTCGCGATCTCGTCCGGTCCGGAGCGATGGCCGAGCGGGATCATGCGCGTCGGGCCGGCAGCCATGCGCTCGCGGTCGTCGTCTGTCAGGGCCGCTCGCAGCTCGGCGGTGCCCTCGGTGCTGATGCCGCCGGGCGCGATCGCGTTGACGCGGATCCGGTGCGGCGCGAGCTCCAGCGCGAGCGCCTTCGTGAACATCACGACGCCGCCCTTGGCCATGTTGTAGGCGGCGAGGCCGACGAACGAGGGCCGGAAGCCGTCCACCGAGGCGAGGTTGATGATCGCCCCGCCCGTACCCTGCTCCACCATCTGTCGCCCGACCCCCTGGGAGCAGTAGGCCAGCCCGCGCGAGTTCACCCGGTAGATCAGATCGAACTCCTCGTGCTGCATCTCCAGCATCGGCGCGACCGGGAAGACCCCGGCGTTGTTGACGAGGATGTCGATCGAGCCCAGCTCGGCCACGGCGTGGCTCGCGAGCTGCTCGCCCGCATCGTCCTCCGTCACGTCGAGCTGCATCGCGACGACCTTGCCGGCGCCCGGACCCTCGGCCGCGAGTTCGCCCGCCGTGCGCTCCGCCCACTTGCCGTCGATGTCGGCGATCAACACGTTCGCGCCGGCCTCGAGGAAGCGCGTGACGATGCCGCGCCCGATGCCGCGCGCGCCACCGGTCACGATCGCGTTCCTGCCGTTGAGGCTGAACGGTCCCCAGTCGGCCATCGTTCGCTCCTCTCGCCGCGCTGCGGCTTCCCGGCGAGCTAGTCGGGCAGCATCGCCTCGATCGGTGGCACCTCGGCGGACCAGGCGACGCCGTCCTCGCGGAGCTGCGCGATCGCCTCGGCGTCGTAACCGAGCTCATCGAGGACTGCGTCGGTGTGCTGGCCGGCGAGGACGCCCGGCCCGTACCGTCCCGGCGTCTCGGTGAAGGTGACCATCGGCCCCCAGCGCTGGTGCTCGCCCCAGACGGCGTGGTCCGCCGTGGCGGTGAACCCGTTCTCGTGCATGTGCGAGTCGTCGAGGAAGAACTCGCCGGGCCCGCACTGGTCTGCACGCACGCAGCCGACATCGACGGCGATCAGGGCGCGCTCCCACTCGTCGGCATCGCGTTCCGCGAAGCACTCCGCGAGGACGCCCGCCAGCGCGTCCGCGTTCGCCTCGCGCGCCTCGGCCGAGGCGAAGCGCGGGTCGGTCGCCAGCGAGCCGCCGAGGACGCCGCAAAGCCGCGTCCCCTACTCGTCGCTGGTGACGGCGGCGAAGACCCAGCCCTACACCGCCCACGAGAGGCGGTGGCGGTGGGGGGGGGCCGG
>VXMT01000080.1:8746-14103 GCA_009840965.1 Chloroflexota bacterium | reverse complement strand
CCATCGCCCAGCTCCCCGGCGAGGGGGCTCGCCGGCGCTGCTCCAGGCTCGATGAGTCGTTGCCCCGAAGGCTCCTGCCCCGTGTATGTCGGAACGAGCGGGCGCTGCGCGCCGCTCGGCCCACTCACCCACCCTCGGATTCTCTTCCTGTGGGGGCTTCGCCCCCACGGCCCCAACGGTCCGCCGCACAAGACGCGACCCTCGAGGGCGCTCCCGCTCCTTCTTGTAGTGAGCGAGTCAGGGTGAGGGCAGCAACCTAGACGAAGACCCGGGAGCCGGCCTGGCGGACGTTGCCGGTGCGGCGCGCCTCCTCGGCGACCGCGGCGGCGACGTTGCGCACGACCTCCTCGTTGAAGACCGAGGGCAGGATGTACTCCTCGTTGAGCTGGTTGTCGGGGATGACCTCGGCGATCGCGTGCGCGGCCACCAGCTTCATCTCCTCCGTGATGCGCTTCGCGCCGGCGTCGAAGGCGCCGCGGAAGAGCCCGGGGAAGCAGAGCACGTTGTTGACCTGGTTCGGGTAGTCCGAGCGGCCGGTCGCGATCACGCGCGCCTTGCCCGTGATCAGCTCCGGCATGATCTCCGGCTCCGGATTGGACAGCGCCAGCACGATCGAGTCGCCGGCCATGCTGTCGACCTGCTCCGGCGAGAGCATGCGCGGCCCCGAGAGCCCGAGGAACATGTCCGCCCCGCGCATCGCCTGCGTCAGGTCGCCGCTGAAGCCATCGGGGTTGGTGTGCTCGGCGAACCACTCCTTCGCGGGGTTCAGGTTCTCGCGGCCCGGGTAGACCGCGCCCGTGCGGTCGAAGCCGATGATGTCGCGCACGCCGTAGTTGAGCATGATGCGCGCGCAGGCGATGCCGGACGCGCCCACGCCGAGCACGACGACCTTCAGATCCTCGGGCGGCTTGTCGACGATCTTGAGGCTGTTGATCAGCGCCGCGAGGACCACGACGGCGGTGCCGTGCTGGTCGTCGTGGAAGACCGGGATGTCCAGCTTCTCGACGAGCCGGTCCTCGATCTCAAAGCAGCGCGGCGCGGAGATGTCCTCGAGCAGGATGCCGCCGAAGGTGGGCGCGATCGCCTCCACGATGTCGACGATGCGGTCGGAGTCCTTCGTGTCGAGGCAGATCGGCCAGGCGTCGATCTCGCCGAAGCTCTTGAAGAGCATGCACTTGCCCTCCATGACCGGCATCGCCGCCTCCGGCCCGATGTCGCCGAGGCCGAGCACCGCCGTGCCGTCGGTGACGACGGCGACGGTGTTGCGGCGCGCGGTCAGCGCCCACACCGAGTCCGGCTCGTCGTGCACCATCATCGAGACGCGCGCGACGCCGGGCGTGTAGACGTGGGAGAGCTCCGCGTTGGTGCGGATGTTCACCTTGTTGGCGATCTCGATCTTCCCGCCGCGGTGCAGCTGGAACGTGCGGTCCGAGGCGCGCTGCACCTCCACGCCATCGACAGCCTCGACAGCGCCGACGATCTCGCGGGCGTGGTTCACGTCGCGGCAGAAGACGCGCAGTTCGCGGACCATGTAGTCGCTGGCGGCCTCCTGGATGTCGACCGCGCCGATGTCGCCTCCGCACTCGCCGATCGCGGTGGTGACCAGGCCGAGCTTGCCCGGCGCATTCTCGATCCGCAGCATCATCAGCAGCTGATAGCCCGATACGGGACTCTCGTACTCGTCGACCACTCGGGCTTGCGGTTGGAACGATTCGTATGTCATGCGGCTCTCCTGGCTTGGAGCCTCGCATGGTGCGACAAGCGGCCCCTGCGCGCTAGTGCCGGCGCCAGAATTGCGCGTGCGTTCGGGATTTCCTCGTGCCCCCGAGTCCGGCCGGCGGGTGTCGCGCATTACGCAGCGGGATGTCGGCGCGGTTGCGCGCGGTCCTTGGTATGCTCGATGGCGCATCGCCCCCATCGTCTAGGGGACCAGGACGCCACCCTTTCAAGGTGGAAACAGCGGTTCGAACCCGCTTGGGGGCACCAGTGACCACGACCGTTCGCCGTCCTCGTTCGTTGGCCGGGCGCCGGGTGGATCCAGGCGCGATCTGCGACGCCGCACCGCCGAGGTGGCGCTCCCGCGCCCGGGCTGCACGCGTTGACCGCTGCCGCGAGCCGTACAGTAGAGCGCGCCGCGAGCGTGAGGCAGGTCTGGAACCCGGAGGTTGCGATGGCGGGGCCACTGAGCGGGATCAAGGTGCTCGACTTCACGTGGGCGATGGCCGGGCCCTACGGGGTGATGATCCTCGCCGACCTCGGCGCGGAGGTGTGGAAGATCGAGACGCCGTTCCAGACGGAGCGGCGACGCGGAAACGCGCCGTACGTGCACGGGGTCAGCACCTACTTCTTTTCCATCAACCGCGGCAAGAAGAGCATCATGCTCGACCTCAAGGCGCCCGAGGCGACCGAGATCGTATTCCGGCTGGTGCGGCGGGCGGACGTGGTCACGGAGAACTTCTCGCCCGGCACGATGGATCGCCTCGGCTTCGGCTACGAGATCCTGTCGAAGCTGAATCCGGCGCTCGTCTACGCCTCGACGTCCGGGTTCGGGCAGACCGGGCCGTACCGGGAGCGGGGGGCCGTGGACATCATCGCGCAGGCGATGGGCGGCGTGATGAGCACGACCGGGCACGAGAGCGACCCGTCACCCTCGCGCGCGGGCTACTCGATCGGGGACATGGCAGGCGGGATCTTCACGGCGATCGGCGTGCTGTCGGCGTTGGTGGAGCGCAGCTCGAGCGGCCTCGGGCAGCACGTGGACGTCGCGATGGTCGATAGCCAGGTGGCGCTGATGGAGAACGCGATCGTGCGCCACTTCGCGACGGGCGAGGTGCAGCCGCGGGCGGGCCTGCGGCATCCACTGAGCACGCCGCACCAGGCCTTCCCGGCGAGCGACGGCTGGTTCGTCGTGGCAGGGGTGCGGGACCACGGCTGGCAGCTCTTCTGCGGGATGATCGAGGCGGACGAGCTCGCGGTCGATCCGCGCTTCTCGGAGAACGCGCTGCGGACACGGAACTACGAGGAGCTGGAGCCGCTGATGTTCGCGGCGACGCGACGCAAGCCCCGCGACCACTGGCTGGAGACGTTGAAGGACCAGTTCCTGGTGGCGCCGCTGAACAACGTCGCGGACGTGGCCAGCGACCCGCATCTCCACGCCCGCGACATGTTCCGCGAGCTCCCAACGTGGACCGGGGGCACGCTGACCGTGTCCAACACTCCGGTGAAGCTCTCGCGAACGCCCGGCGGGGCGGAGCGCGGGGCGTCGAAGCCGGGCGAGCACAGCCGCGAGCTGCTGGACAGCGTCGGGTTCCTCGAGGCGGAGATCGACGATCTCGTGGCGCGCGGGGTGATCGCCGAGGAGCCGGCCGAGGACGAGTAGGTCGCGTTTTGGGTGAGTGCTACTCCACGGGCAGCTGGGTCCACAGCGATGCCGCGTACTCCATGCGCACGTCGATGGCCGCTGCCAGCGCCTCGGGCGTTTCGTAGTAGAGGCGGCGCGAGAGGTACTCGAACTCCCGCGAGCCGACGGGCGGGATCGTGAGGTCGCGCGCGTTGCCGCGCACCACGCGCAGCGCCCCGATCAGCCGCCGCAGGAACGCGTACGCTTCAGGCAGCTTCGCCGCGTCGTCGTAGCCGATGTGACCCGTCTCGGCGAGCGCGGCGATGGCGTCGACCGTGCTCGGCGCGCGCACCGATGGCTCCGTGGCGCCGGCGATGATCTGCAGCACCTGCACGTAGTACTCGACATCGACGAGGCCGCCGCGGCTGTGCTTGGCGTTGCGCTCGCCCGCCACGACAAGCTCGGTCGCCTGGCGCTCGCGGAGGTGCAACTGCTCGGCGATGTCGAACGGCGCGCCCGAGTACACGAAGGCGTCCCGTAGCTCCTCGAGGGCACGCCCGAAGCCGGCGTCGCCTGCGACCGGGCGCAGCCGCACCAGCGCCATGCGCTCGAACTGCCGCGCGCCGCCGCCCTCCGAGTAGTAGGCGCGGCACTGCTCGATCGAGTTGGCCAGGCTGCCGCCGTCGCCGTGCGGCCGCAGCCGCAGGTCGAGCTCGAAGATGCCCTCCCGCGGCGCCTGGATCGCGTCGCGTACACCGCGCACGAACTGCTCGAACCAGGCGGCGTTCGGAATCGGTTCCTCGCCATCGCTGGTCCCAGCGCCCTCGTACACCGTGAGCAACTCGAGGTCCGAGGCGAAGCCGATCTCCCGCCCGCCGAACTTGCCGAGCGCGGCGATGGTCCAGCGGCACGGGCCGCCCGAGGCCAGCCGCGGCGCGCCGTGGCGCTGCTCGATCGTGCGCTCGGTGATCGCCGCCGCCTCGCCGACCACGACTTCCGCGAGGTCGGACAGCTCGCGCGAGAACTCGGCGAAGCCCGTCCGGCCGCTGATGTGGCGCAGGTCGATGCGGAACAGCTCGCGGTCCTTGAAGGCGTTGAGCGTCGCGCTGTCGGGTGGACCGCCGTCCGGCGAGGCGGCGTGCAGCGCCTCGCGGAGCTCCGCCGCCGGTCTTGCCTCGTCGAGCGCGGGGAGGTCGGTGAGCACCGGGAACAGGTTCTCGTGCTGGAAGCGCAGGAAGTCCTCCCAGAGGTAGCGGCTCACGCCGAGCGCCGTCGCGAGTGTTCCGAGCACGCCCTCGTCGGCCAGCGCCGCGAGCGACTCCCGCCGCTCGCCGAACGCGAGCATGCTGCGCGCGAGCGCGCTGAACTGCCGCAGCGCCTGCGCGGGATCGGGGGCGAGCGGCAGCAGCTGGGTGAACTGCCGGATCAGCACGGCCACGACGCGCAGCTCATCAAGGCGCATCGGGTCCTCGAGCTTCGACCCGTCGCGCGTGGTCACCCAGAACGTGTCGCGGCTCTCGCTGCCCTCCGTCCGCACCTCGGCGCGTTGGATCGACACCTCGAGCATCGCGAGGGCGTTGGTGAACTCGAAGAGGAAGCCCCGCTCATCGACCCCGGCGATGGTCAGCACCGTCGCGGCGGGGTCCGAGGTCGCGTCGACCTCGATCGCGATGGGGTACATCGGCCGTGCGGGCGCCTGGCCGCGCGGCAACGTGCGGCCGATGCCCTCGATGATCGAGGCGTGCGCCGCCTCGGCGTCGCCACCGGCGAGCAACGCGAACGCCTCGGCGAGGCCAGGGCGGATCGCCTCCCACGGATCGGTGGCGCCTGGATCCGGGGCGGCCGGATCCGGGGCGCCCGTTGCTCGCACCACGAAGCGATCGAGGAGCAGCCGAGGCGGCCGGCTCGGGCCACGCGGTGGCAGCGGCCGCCTCGACATGCCCGGACGGCCGCCCCCCGCTCCGCGGCGGCCGGGCCGGGGCGGCGGGAGTCGGGCGGCCGCGGCCCCACCGCGGCG
>VXMT01000080.1:0-8736 GCA_009840965.1 Chloroflexota bacterium | reverse complement strand
GCGCGGGGGCGCGCGGGGCGGCCGGGCGGCGCCCCCCCCCGGGCGGGGGGGGGGGGGGGGGGGGGGGGGGGGGGGGGCGGCCGCGGCCCCACCGCGGCGCAGCGTGAAGAGGTCCGCCGTCTCGATGTCGAAGCCCTGCGCGGTCAGGGAGCCTGCGATCAGCGAGAGCGCGCCGGGGACGTCCGGAGCGACGACCGTGACGGAGTGTGTCTCGCCGCCGAGGGGCCGCGACTCGCCGGCGATGTCGGTGGCCGCGGCGATGCGCTCGGCAAGAGCCGGATGCCGCGCCCGCTCCGCCGCGTCGAGCGCCTCGTAGGCCGGCCCGAGCTGGGCCGCGATGCCGTCCGCGTCGAGGCTGTCGGGAGGGGGCATTGACCGGCCCGATCCGCGGGTCGTCGGCCCGCCGCACGCCGTCGCGACGGCCGCGCCCGCCACCTCGTCATGATAGCGTCGTGCAATGCCTGAGCACGCTCGCACGCCGGATCGCGCCGAGCTCCTCGCGGCGTTCGAGGAGGGCGTGCTGCTGCGCCCGGATCCCGCCGTGCCGAACCTCGTCGACGCGGCCCGCGCGGTGGCGGCGGGCGCGGGAGCGAGCGGCCTCGAGCTCTCCCCGTTCGCGAGCGACCTCGCCGCCTCGCTGGCGGGGCGTGAGCACATCGTGCTCATCCTTGCCGACGGGCTCGGCATGGAGATGCTGGAGCGTGAGGACGGCGCTCACACGCTGCGAGACAACCTGCGCGGCGAGCTGCGCACGGTCTTCCCGTCCTCGTCGGCGGTCGCGCTGACCTCCCTCGCCACGGGGGAGTGGCCGGCGCGGCACGCGGTCACCGGCTGGTGGACGCATATCGAGGAGATCGGCGGTCCGGCGACGATGCTGCAGTACCGCCGCCGCTCCGACGACCGCTCGCTCGCCGACCTCGGTGTCTCGCCGGAGGAGGCCTTCCCGGTGCCGAGCCTCTGGCCGCGGGTTTCCCGGCAGCGCCACTTCCTGATGCCGCAGCAGATCGCCGGCAGCGTCTACTCGCGCTACTGGGCCGCGGGCCCGGCCGCCGGCTATCGCGCGCTGGCCGGGGCGGCGGGCTCGATCACGGAGCTGGTGAAGGACGGCGGCGAGCCCACGTTCGCCTACGTGTACGTCCCCCACGTCGACAACGAGGCGCACCAGGGCGGGCCGGGGAGCAACGGCGTCCGGGCCGCCATCCTGGCCGTCGACCGCCTCGTCGCGGACCTGAAGGCGGGGCTCGGCGAATCCGCGGCCGTGGTCGTGACCGCGGACCACGGGCACCTCGGCCTCACGGCCGATGACCGGTTCATGATCCGCACCGCCTATGGCATCCCCGCGCTCCTCGCGAGCGCGCCCTCGGGAGACTCGCGCGTGCTCGAGTTTCACGTCCGCCCCGACGCGCACGAGCGCTTCGAGGAGGACTTCCGCTTCGCGTTCGGCCGGCGCTTCTACCTGCTCAGCACCGAGGAGGTCGAGGAGCTCGGCCTGCTCGGCCCCGATCCGCTGGCGCCCCGGACCCGGCAGCGGCTCGGCGACTACGTGGCGATCTCGCGAGGGCAGGCGGTGCTCGGCTACCAGCCCTCGAAGGCCTCGCGGGAGGCCCTGCAGCAGCGCTCGCACCACGCGGGGCTGACGCCTGCGGAGATGCGCGTCCCGCTCGTCGTTGCCTGATGCGTCCGCTGGTCGGCGGCCGGTCCGGGGCCGTCAGTCCGGCTCGTCGCGTGGCGGTTCGTCGGAGGGCGGCCGGCCGCTGCGCAGCACCTCGCCCGGCCGCAGGCTGAGCGCCAGCATCGCGACGGCGCCGCTGATCGTGATCCAGACGAGCAGCACGAGGTGCGAGCCGACCGCGTAGGTGCTCGCATCGACGCGGTCGCCGCCGAGCAGCACGAATGCCTCGGTCACCGCGATCTCGTAGGGCCCGACGTCCCACGGCGTGAGCGGAAGCGAGACGATGAGGTTGGCCGCGATCATCAGCACGATCGCCTCGCCCGCGTCGAGCTCGAAGCCGAACGCGCGGCCCAGCATCCAGTAGACGCCGACCTCGGCCAGCCAGGCGACGATCGAGACGACCAGCGCCCCGGCAATGCGGCGCAGGTCGCGGAGCGAACTCATGCCCTCGATGAACTGGCGCGTGAATCGCGCGCCGCGCCCGCGCCAGCGCTCGGGAAGCCAGCGCAGCAGGGCCGAGCCCTCGGGGTCCTCCGGCACGCCGAGGCGGGCGAGCCAGCTCAGGCCGAGGAAGACGAGGACGACCAGCACGGCGAAGAAGACCACGGCCGGCAGGGCGACGACGAGGTCGCCGAAGAGCGCCACCGCGGCCAGCAGCAGCAGCACGAACGCGAGCCCGTCGAAGATTGTCTCGACGATCAGCACGCTGCTCACGAGCTCGGCCCGCGGCAACTTCAGCAGGCGGCTCGGCAGCTCGATGCGCAGCAGATCCCCGGCGCGGAAGGGGATGAGCGCGTTCGCCAGGTTGGAGGCGAGGAAGATGCCGAGCAGCGGCGCCAACGGCGCCTCGCGGTGCTGCAGGAAGACGCGCCAACGGTAGGCATGGATCGCCTTCGAGAGGGTGAACGTGACCATGCCGGCCAGGATCCAGCCGGGCCGCACGTCCGGCAGGTTGCGCAATCCCTCGAGGACGTCGACGCGCCAGATCAGCACCGCGAGCAGGACCGCGGCGACCGGCGCCTGGATGGCGAAGAGGCGGCGGTGCCGCCCGATGTAGCTCAGCACGGGGATCAGGATAGGGCGGTCCCGCCACTCGTGCCCCTCGGACGGCCCTCGCGAAGCCACGAGGGCGGCCTGCTATCGTGCGCGCGCGGCGGTGGCGTCGCGTCGGCGCGCGCGGGAGGGCGAGGCGAACGAGTGGCGACTTCGCGCATCTGCTTCGCCACGACCGAGGGCCTGCCCGTGCCCGCCGTCTCCGTCGAGGAGATGCGCGAGATCGATCGCATCGCGGTCGAGGAGACCGGCCCGGGCCTGCTGCAGATGATGGAGCACGCGGGGCTGGAGTTGGCTCGCGCGGCGCTTGCGATGCTCGGGGAACGCTGGCGGGATGCGCGTGTCGTCGTGCTCGCGGGTAACGGCGGCAACGGCGGAGGCGGCCTCTGCGCCGCACGGCTGCTCGCCAGCCGCGGCGTCGAGGTGCTGGCGGTGACAATCGCCCGGCCCTCGACGGCGAACGGCGCGGTGGGCGCCCAGCTGCGGATGCTGCACGAAGCCCCCGCCCACGTGATCGCCTGGTCGGACGCCTTCGACATCGCCGAGGCGGACCTCGTGATCGACGCGGTGGTCGGCTACGGGCTGCGCGAGGCGCCGAGGGGGCCGGTGATGGCCCTGATCCGCGCCGCACAGGCCGCGAGCGCGCCCGTGCTCTCCCTCGATCTGCCCTCGGGCGTCGACGCGGACAGCGGAGAGACGCCGGGCTTCGCCGTGCAGGCGACGCGGACGCTCACGCTGGCGCTACCCAAGCCGGGGCTGCGGCGAGAGCAGGCGGGCGACCTCTGGCTCGCCGACCTCGGCATCCCGCCCGGCGTCTTCGCGCGTGCCGGTGTCGCCTTCGACTCGCGCTTCGGTCCGCACTTCGGCCCGGCCACGCAGATCCGGCTTCGCTACCCCGGCGAGGGCGGCGGCTGAGCGGGTGCGGGACGTCCTCGGGCGGCGCTTGAGCGTGCCGGAGGGGCTTTGTTAGGCTGACTGGGCTCGGCGGCGCATTCGTCTAGTGGCCCAGGACACCGCCCTCTCAAGGCGGAGATCGCGGGTTCGAATCCCGCATGCGCCACCACCACGTACCGTACTCATAACTCGGCTCGACAGAGCCACGTCCGCAGCGTCCGCTCCGTCGATGGGGCTGTCGGGCGGCGTCGGGATCGTGTAGTGGATCGTGGCCCGCCCGGGCCCGACCAGGATCGCCTTCACGAACGACCGCACGAACGCCCGCGTCTCGGTGATCTCGCTGGTCCGCAGGAACTCGCTCATCTCCTCGGCGAACGCGGCGATGGTCTCGGCGCTGTCCAGCAACACGCGCCGCTCGGCCAGCATCGCGCGCCTCGTCGGGCCGCTCTCGGCCTCGTCGACGTACTCGCGGGTGACGACGTAGCCGTTCTTCTCGGCGTAGTCACGCAGCGCGCGCAGCTGTGCGGCGACGGAGAGGTCGACGTCCTGGCGGTCGCTGGAGACGCGCGCGTAGAGCGCGACGGGCGTCGGGTCTTGCCGGTCCTCTGTCATCGGTTGGTGTTCCTCGCTCGCGGCTTCCCGCCGCGTTGTCTCTTCATCGCCTGCAGGCCGCTGTGCATCGCGGGCCTTGCCGAACAAGTGTACGCCACCGGGCAACCCGGGGGGCGTGGTCGCGAGCCCTGAGCCACCCCGACGTATCAGGGATGAAGTCCGATCCATTGGGATGGTCTCGCCGCCGCCGGTCACCGACGCTGGAGTCCGCACAAACACGCGTCCTGCGGTCGCAGGAAGGCGTACAGGGGCGGGCGCCATGCCCGCCCGGAGGATTGGACCAGCGTGAAGGCGCAGCGAGCGCTGAGTGACGAGCAGGAGCGGCTCCGCATCGAGGGCCTGCGCGCCCTCGCGCGCATCATCGCGCGCCGCGCGCTCGCGTCGTCACGCTTCCCGGCTGACCGCCCCCCAGGCCAGCGAGGAGACGGGAAGCGACACGATCGCGCCGGTCGTGACCGCAGCGCGTGAGCGGCTTCCGCACGGACGCCCCCGGGCGCGGTCAATGCGAACGCGCCGACACGGACGCGACCGTCGTCAGCCGCAGCCGCGGCTACCTCCGGCACCGTCCGAGCGTGAGCGCGAGCCGCACCCAGCGCCAGAGCAACGCCTGCGCCAGCTCCCAGCGAGCGCTCACGAGGGCGAACTTCACCCGGCGCAGCTCGTCGCGGCGGCGGGGGATAGTGAGACGGCGACCAACCCCGCGTTGGGAAGCATTCGCATGGCATTTGGCGGCGACAGGAGTCAAGGAAGGTGCGTGTTACCTTAACGGGTGACGCGAGCAGCGATGAGTCGTTGGCCAGCACGGGAACGTCCGCAGTGGGTTTGGGGGAATGGGTTTAGTCTCAAATCAGACGAACAATCGGGGGAGCGAATATGAGATTCCCAAACGTGCCAGTGCTTGGAGAGCAATCGGCGCACTATTCGCCGTCCTCGTCCTAGCGGCGGTCCTGCCGCTGGCGGCGTGCGACGATACAGAGCCCACACCCATACCCACGCAGACTCCGACGGCTAACGCCACACCCTCACCTGTCCCTACGGCGACGGCAACGCCCACTCAGACCGCAGCGCCCACGCCAATGCCCACGCCTATGTCGACAGCCACAGCGACCGCCACGCCTACGCCGACCGCTACGCCTACGCCGACACCTGCCCCATCCCGTTTAGTCCCCTCGGCGGAGTTATGGAGTACTGTCGGATTCTCTCCAGAGGGAATTCAAGATGGGATTTGGCGTCTCAGAACACTCCTCAGTCTGTTGGACGCTGATCATTTCTATCTGCAAGAGCGAACAATCACCCTCCCATTGGCCGGGGAAACGACCTTAATGGTTATCCACAAGACTCCCGCGACATTCCGCACGATAGACGCAATTGAAGAAGTAGTTCGCCAATATGAGGAGTTTATGAAAGTCGCATTCCCGTTCAAGAGATTCCCCGTCTTTATCGTGCACACTACATATGCACACGGATTCTTCGACAGTGTTGGTTTTGTTGTGTTGACGCCTGGGTACGAGGAGGACTCATACCTTATAGAGCACGAGACGGCTCATGCTTACTGGCACCCCCCAGAGTTGTGGCGGGAGACTCCTCAGATAGATGGCGTTAGTCTGACCCCATTCATCTGGATATTCGAGGGGGCTGCAACGCTCATGGACCGACTTGCGAGCGATTCGTTACACACAGCTCCGGCTCAGCCTGGCGATACCGGCTGCAGCTTTGCCGAATCCATAGGAGAGCTAGACCAGAGGGTGTTCAACCCGGATGAGAGCTTTCTGAAGAACTTATATAGGTCGAGATGCAATTACACCATGGGACTTGGCATGTTCGCAGCCTTGTACCACCGCTTGGGAGACGACGAATTCCGGAGGGGCTTCGGAAGTCTGTCCCTGAAGATACGCAATCTTGAGCACGAAGATCAGTGCACTGGCGTGGGGACGGGCATTTGTTACGTGAGAAAGGCCTTTGTTGACGAGGCCTCTCCCGGATTTGCCGAAGCCGCAGGTGAGGTGATCGATCTGTGGTATTACGGGAGGTAGGGATTATTCGCTCACATCCCGGACAGACTAGGGGGCTTTGGCTGATGAACTAACAGGCTCTAAGACTATTGCGACTCCTGCTACCTACGTTCACATGGACTGCCGTGACGCTGCTCTTTTGTTGTGGTAGCTGCCGCATGTAGTGACTCAATAGAAGCGACTCATACTCCCGCACTAGCTTCGAGTCCCGTTTCAGAATCGGCATCCCCCGGCGGCAGTTCGGAGCGTCCACGCCGGCAGGCTATGTTCAAGTTGCGCTCGATCACCGAGGGCAGTATGGGGAGTCCCTGACATCGGTTCACCTCCAGGCGTGCGATACGAGTCTGCACGACGAAGGTGCCCCGCCTGCTGGACCGTGTAGAGGGTGAGCAATCTGGGAATCGCCAAACCCTCGCCGGGGAATGGTATCGCTCGGTAACTCACAACGAGCAGAGCGACGACGTGGCTGCCCTCGTTGCTCTCCGGGTCGCCGCGCTATCTGTCGACCTCTGAGCGAGTCCGGGTCAGACGCTGGGGCGGCATCGCATGCGGTCCGGGCAGGGGTCAGCGTCCGAGGCGGCGCGTCCATCGAGTTCACGCGTGACGCGGGGGAGCCCGAGGTCTCGCATTGGGGGACCGCCGTACAGCTTGGGCAGCCCTGTCGATGTGCCGACTGTCAGAGAGAGACCGCCCACGAGAAAGTTCGTAGTTCAGTCAGCGTGGGCCCACCACTTCCTGCCGCGGCGTACTGTACTCCGAACCTTCTCGCGCCCGAAGCGCCAACCCCGATCCCGGCCCGGGTCGTCCACCTCTACCTGCGCTCTACCGCCTTGTGCCTCGGGGAGAGCTCCGAATGGTGACTGGATTCTGATTGTGGGCGGCCGGCCAGGGAGACTTATTGACACAGAGTATCAATACGGGCGATGCTCATCGGTCACGAGCAAGCGCTCGGGAGGAAGGTCGCGTGAGCAAGAAGAGCAGACTGCGGCGGCGGGAGCAGGCCCCGAAACGGTCGCGCCTCCACCAGGTCGCGATCGTGGGCGCGGGACCGGCCGGACTTGGCTGCGCGGTGGCCCTCAAGGAGTTCGGCGTCCGCGACATCACCATCCTCGATCGCCATGAGGTCGGCGCCTCGTTCCGGCGCTGGCCGCAAGAGATGCGCTTCATCACGCCCTCGTTCACGGCGAACGCGTTCGGGTTGCTCGACCTCAATGCGATCGTCCCCAACACATCGCCCGCCTACACGCTCGACCGCGAACACCCCAGCGGAATCGCCTACGCGCAGTACCTCGACAACATCGTTCACCACTTCGCGCTCCAGGTGAAGCCTGGCATCGATGTCTGCGCCGTCACGGTCGAGGATGACGGAACGTTCACGCTCACGACGACCGACCAGCCGGTGCGGGCGCGACATCTGATCTGGGCGGCCGGGGAATTCCAGTACCCGGACCGCGCTCCGTTCGCGGGCGCGGAGTCCTGCTGCCACTCGTCCGAGGTCCGCACATGGCAGGACCTCGAGGGTGACCGGTTCACGGTGATCGGCGGCTACGAGAGCGCCGCGGACGCGGCCGTCTCGCTGGTGCAGCTGGGGAAGGACGTGACCGTGCTGGCGCGATATGCGTCATGGAAGCGAGAAGACCCGGACCCCAGCATCTCGCTCTCGCCGTTCTCGCGCGAACGCCTGGAATGGGCCGATTCCGTGGGCTCCCTGGACCTCGTCGACGATGTCGACATCACGTCGGTGCGCGTGGACGGTGACACGTGGGTCGTCCAGGCCTCGGACGGCCGCGAGTGGGCGAGCGAGACACGCCCGATCCTGGCGACCGGCTTCAAGGGATCCCTGCAGCACCTCGACGGCCTGATTGAGTACGACGAGGGCGGCGCCCCAGTCGTCACGGAAGAGGCCGACGAATCCACGCTCGTGCCTGGCCTGTTCATCTCCGGCCCCGCACTTGAGCACCGCGGTGTGAACTTCTGCTTCATCTACAAGTTCCGCCAGCGCTTCGCCATCGTCGCCGATGCAATCGCACAGCGCCTCGGAAGGGACACCACGGAAGCCGTTGAGGCCCACCGGGCGGCGGGGATGTACCTGGACGACCTCTCGTGCTGCGTGGAGTCCTGTGCGTGCTGACCGATATGACATCGATGTCGTGGCGTCTCCCGTCACGTCGCTCCTCGAACGTGCGAGCGTTGGCAGGTCCGCCCTGATTCGTGCCATAACAGGCCAGCTTGCGCAGAGCAGGAACTTCCGCCGGCGCGGACTCCTCGACCACGCGGTCGCAGGTCCGGCGACAGCGGCCGTCCTCCTGATCCTGCCCGCGCTGCTCGCAGTGCTCGGCGCGAACCAGGCCGCCGCCTGGCTTGATCCGCTGGCCGTGGCCGCCACGACACCGCTGGCCGACAGGATCGAGGGCTGGCCGGGACTGCTCGGGGCTGTGCTCGCCGGTGACTACGGACTGCTCACGATGGGGCCGTTGCTGTTCGTCTGGGCGG
>VXMT01000112.1 GCA_009840965.1 Chloroflexota bacterium | reverse complement strand
TGAGGGGCGCCGGCAGGGCCGCCCCCGCGCTGCGCCTGCTGCTCGCGCTCGCCCTCGGCGGCGCCGTGCTGCCCGCGGCGGCGCAGGCTCCCGACGGCGAGATCCGCGGCCGGATCATCCAGGGCACGGCCGGCGCGCCTGCCCCCGAGGGCATCCCCGTGCAGCTCATCATCCTCGGCGGCGGGGACGGGCTGGAGACGACGGACACCGTGAGCGGCGCGGGCGGGGCGTTCCGCTTCGAGGTCCCCGCCGACCCGCAGCGCACCTACGTCGCGCGCGTCGAGCACCAGGGCGTGCAGTACCTCTCGCAGCCGCTGCTGCTCTCCCGCGAGCTGCCGACGATCGAGATCGAGGTCATGATCTTCGAGGCCACGCGGGAGCCGCCCGAGCTGCGCATCGAGTCGACGCTGGTCACGTTGCTCGCGCTCGACCGCGCGGCCGCGCAACTGACGCTCGAGCGCGTCGACGAGGTGCTGAACGAGAGCGACCGCATCTACCTCGGCGACGAGTCGGGCGCCACGCTGCGGTTGCCGCTGCCGGACGGCGTCGAGGGCGCTTCGGGGGCCGGGACCGACAGCGGATTCGCCATCGAGGGCGGCGTGCTGGCGGCGACGATCACGCTGCGGCCGGGCGCGACCTCGGTCGTCACGCGCTACGTGGTCGGCTACGATCGCGCCGAGGACGCCTACAACCTGCGCATCACCGCGCCGCTCGCGACGGAGCGGATGGAGATCGAAGTGCCGGCCCGCTTCATCCAGGACCTCGAACCGCTCGGCGAGAGCGAGCAGGCGGACGCGCGCGACGTCTCCGGCGAGCGCGTCGAGGTGATCGCGGTGTCGGGGGCGCGGCCGGGAGAGAGCGTCAGCGTGCGCCTCGAGGGGCTGGCGGGCCGCAACGCCGCCAACCCGCTCGCGGGCTCGTCCGGAGCGCTCTGGGGCGCGCTGCTCGCCCTCGCGGTGACGGGCGGCGGCGCGCTGCTGCTGCTCGTCGCCCGGCGGCGACTCGGGAGCGGCGGGGAGGCCGGGGCGTGATCGAGGCGCGCGGGCTGACCAGGCGCTTCGGCGGCACGCTCGCCCTCGACGGCGTCTCCTTCGAGGTCGCCGAGGGCGCCAAGATCGCGCTGCTCGGGGCCAACGGCGCGGGCAAGACCACGCTGCTCGCGCTGCTCTCGACGCTGCTTACACCGAGCGAGGGCGGGGCCAGCGTGGCCGGGCACGACCTCGCCTCGGACGGGGCGGCGCTGCGTGCCTCGATCGGCGTGCTGACGCACCGGCCGATGCTCTACGAGGAGCTGACGCCGGAGGAGAACCTGCGCTTCTTCGCACGCCTCTACTCCGTCGGCGACGCCGGGGAGCGGGTCGAGGAACTGCTGCGCGCGGTCGGGCTGTGGCTGCGCCGCGACGAGCCGACGGCGGTGCTCTCGCGCGGCTATCACCAGCGGCTCGCGATAGCGCGCGCGCTGCTGCACCGCCCGCCCGTGCTGCTGCTCGACGAGCCGGAGACCGGCCTCGACCGCGAGGCGCTCGAGCTGCTCGACCGGCTGGTGCTGCACGCGCCGGGGCTGACGGTGCTGGCCGCCACGCACCTGCGCGAGCGCGTGGCCTCGTGGGCCGACGGCGTGCTGGAGCTGGAGCGCGGGCGGCTCCTCGAAGGCGGCGAGGTCGCGCAGGCGTCCGCCGCGGCGGCCGGAGCGGCGCGATGAACGCGACGCGGGCGGTGCTGCTCAAGGACCTGCGGCTGCTCTGGCGGCAGCGCTCGGGCTGGCTCTCCGCCGCCACCTTCGCCGCGATCAGCGTGCTGACCTACTCGTTCGCCCTCGACCTCGCGACCGGCGAGGTGAAACCGCTGCTGCCGGGCGTGCTCTGGGTGACGTTCCTCTTCGCCGGGATCATCGCCAGCGGGCGCTCGTTCGCGGCCGAGGCGGAGCAGGGCACGTTCGACGCGCTGCTCGTCGCCCCCGCCCCGCGATCGGCGATCTACGGCGCGAAGCTGATCAGCAATCTGATCGCGCTGCTGCTGATCGAGGTGGCCGTACTGGTGATGGCGACTATCCTCTTCAACACCGCCCTGCTCAGCGTGGAGCTGATCGCGATCATGATGCTCGGAACGCTCGGCTACGTCAGCCTCACCACCCTGCTCTCGACGCTGGGGAGCCGCGTGCGCTCGCGCGAGGTGCTGATCCCCGTGCTCGCGCTGCCGCTGCTGACGCCGCTGCTGATCGCCGCCGTGCGCGCGACCGGCGGCGCGCTCGATCTGCCGACGGGCGGCGAGGCCTGGCTGCTGCTGCTCGCCGTCTTCACCGCCTGGAGCGCGCTCGGCAGCGTGCTGCTCTTCCCCTTCGTAGCTGAGCAATGAGCGCGCAGGCCCAACCCGCCGACACCGCCTCGCGGGGCGCGGCGACGCGCCTGGCGCTGTTCGCGCTGCGCCCCGTCATCGCCGTCTACGGCATGCGCTGGACGCTGCTGCCGCCGCTCACCGGCGCCGCCATGCTCGCGATGCTCGTGGGCGCGGTGATCGTCGCGCCGCGCGAGGCGATCGAGGGCGAGGTGCAGCGCATCTTCTACATCCACGTGCCCTCGGCGATCGCCGCCTACCTCTGCTTCTTCGTCGTCGTCGCCGCCTCGATCGCGTTGCTCCGGACGCGCAACCTGCGCTTCGACGCGGTCGCGCGGGCGGCAGCGGGCGTGGGCGTGCTCTTCACGGCGCTGACGCTGGCCACGGGCGCGATCTGGGGCAAGCCGATCTGGGGCACGTGGTGGGCCTGGGACGCGCGCCTGACGAGCACCCTCGTGCTGCTGCTGATCTACTCCGGTTACCTGCTGGCGCGCAGCCTCTCCGATCGGGGCGACGTGCAGGCCGCCCGCTACGCCGCGGTCTTCGCCATCATCGGCTTCGTCGACATCCCGATCATCAACCTCTCCGTGCGCTGGTGGCGGACGCTGCACCCCGACCCGATCGTGACGCGCGGGCTGGGCGACATGGCGCTGCCGAACTCGATGCTTGTGGTGCTGATGCTCGGCATGGCGGCGATTACGCTGCTCGCGCTGTGGCTCATGGCGCTGCGCTCCGAGGTCGAGCAGATGGGGGTCCGCGGCGACGACCTGCGCAGCGAGATCGACCGCCGCGAGGCGCAGCGGAGCGGGGCGGCCTGATGGACTTCCTGGAGTTTCTCTTCGCCGGGTTCGCGGTCTTCTGGGCCGGGCTCTTCATCTACCTGCTCTGGCTGCAGGCGCGCCTGCGCACCGTCCAGCGCGAGCTCCAGCGCCTCGAGGAGCGCCTCGCCGAGAGCGAGCAGCGCGAGGCCGAGGAGGACGCGGCGCAGTGACGCGCTACCAGTGGCTTGCCGCCGTGACCGTCGCCGCGACGCTGGTGCTGATCGCGATCGGGGCGGTCGTGCGCACCACCGGCTCCGGCCTCGGCTGCCCGGACTGGCCGCTCTGCCACGGGCAACTGATCCCGCCCGCGGAGCGGACCGCGATCATCGAGTACACGCACCGTACGGCGGCCGCGATCGTCGGCCTGCTCGTGGTGGCGACCGCGGCAGTGACGCTGCGCTACCACCGCGGGGACCGCGCCTTGCGCAACCTCGCGATCGCCTCGCTGCCGCTGCTGGCGCTGCAGGGCTGGCTGGGCAAGGAGACGGTCGAGCGCGAGCTGCCGCCGGAGATCGTGACGATGCACCTGAGCGGGGCGCTCCTGCTGCTGGCCGTGCTCGCGCTGATCGCGGCCTTCGCCTTCCTCGGACCGGAGCGCCGCCGCCTCGAGGATCCCCGGCGTGCGGTCTACCTGCGCGCCTCGATCTCGGCCGCGGTGATGATCGCCGTCGTGCTGATCGCCGGCTCCTACGTCGTCGGCGCGGACGCGACGGAGGCATGCACGGGCTGGCCGCACTGCCCGGAGGCGCCCGCGCCGTTCATCGACGGCTTGCGCGCGCAGCACATCCACTGGATGCACCGCCTGCTGGTGGCAGCCGCGTTCATCGCCGTGCTGCGGCTGATCTGGCACGCGCAGGACCTGCCCGAGGCGGACGGCGTGCTGCGCCACGCGGCGTGGGGTCTCGGCGCGCTCTACGGCGCGCAGATCGTGGTCGGCGCGGCCAACATCTGGACCGACTTCTCGAGTGCGGTCCGAGCGGCGCACCTCGCCGGCGCCGCCGCCACCTGGGGGCTCAGCGTGCTGATCATCGCCGGCGCCCTCTACCTGCCCGGTCGCAGCGCCGGCGCCCGCGCCCCGGCGGCGCTGCCGGGCGAGCGGGACGCGGCCCGTGCGTAGCGAGGCCTCCGCGCAGCCTGCCGAGGCGGCAGGACGCTCGCTGCGCCGGACGGTGCGCGCCTACATCGCGCTCGCCAAACCGCGCATCATCTGGCTGCTGCTGGTCACCACCGTGCCCGCGATGGTGCTCGCCGAGGGCGGCTGGCCCTCGCCCTGGCTGATCGTCGCCACCCTGATCGGCGGCACGCTCGCCGCGGGGGGCGCGAACGCGATCAACCAGGTCGCCGACCGCGACATCGACGAGGTGATGCACCGCACCAGCGCGCGACCCCTGCCGACGGGCAACGTGACGCCCTCGCGCGCGCTCTTGTTCGGGTTCTCGCTGGGACTGGTCGCGGCGATCTGGCTGGTGCTCACGGTGAACGTGCTCGCGGCCGCGCTCGCAATCGGCGCCCTCGGCTTCTACGTGCTGGTCTACAGCTACTACCTCAAGCGCAGCACGACACAGAACATCGTGCTCGGCGGCGCGGCCGGGGCGGCCCCGCCGGTGATCGGCTGGGCGGCCGTCACCGGCGCGGTAAGCATCGAGGCGCTCTTCCTGTTCCTGATCGTCTTCTACTGGACGCCGCCGCACTTCTGGGCGCTCGCCCTCGTCTTCTCGGACGACTACGAGCGGGCCGGCGTGCCGATGCTGCCGGTGGTCCGCGGCGAGGCGGAGACGAAGCGCCAGATCGTGCTCTACACGCTGATGCTGATCGGGCTCACGCTCGCCTTCACCCTCGTCGGCGACCTCTCGCTGATCTACTTCCTCACCGCGGTCGGCGGGGGCGCGGCCTTCCTCTACCTCGCCGTGCGGCTCGCGCGCAGCGAGGGCATCGCGGACGCGATGCCGCTCTTCCACTACTCGATCGTCTACCTCGTGCTGCTCTTCGCGGCCGTCGCCGCCGACGTGCTGCTGCTCGGCTAGTCCGCCCGGCCCTCCGCCCGCTCGACCTCCTCGACCCAGGCGGGGTGGTGCTCGCGTGCCCAGTCGCGGCGCACGCGCCCGAGGGCCATGCCGCGCAGCGCCTCGCGCGTGCCGGGGTGCAGCAGCGCGAGGTAGAGGTGCGCGAGCAGCGGCGGGATCGCGATCAGCGCGAGCGCCGTGTGCCAGGGGAAGACGCCCTCGACGAAACCGACCTCGAAGACGGACTTCGTCATGTAGTTGACGCCGAGCACCGCCCCGCTCGCCGCCAGCCCCAGGCTGAGCGTCAGCGAGGCGAGCGCGTTGAGCTTCTGCCCCGCGTTGAACTTGCCGACCCGCGGCGGCGTCGAGGGCGCTCGCATCGCGCGCAGCGCCAGATGTTGCAGCCACAGGTAGTCGTCGACGCCGGCGCGCGTCAGCGCGCGCAGGTCGCCTCGCAGGGCGCGGCCGCCCTCGGTGGGCGCGAGCAGCGGGCCGAGCACGGCCGCGAGGCCGGCCACGAACGCCCAGCCGAGCACGACGTGTAGCCATGCGAAGACGCGCACGTCGGCAGCCTGCACGGCCTTCGCCTCGGGCCAGAAGTTGGTGAGCCCGCTCAGCAGCAACAGCACGTAGAGCACGCCGAGCGTCCAGTGGATGCGCCGCGAGGGCGACGCGAAGCGCTCGATGAACCCGGACTCGCCTGCGCGGGCCGCGCCGGACGTCGTCAGGCCTCGATCCATGCGTCGACGCGCCAGCCGCGCTCCTCCCAGTAGCCGATGTCGCGGCGGTCGCGGAACTCGATGCGGGTCAGCCACTTGGGGCCCTTGTAGCCGTACATGCGCGGCATGATCAGCCGCGCCGGCGGGCCGTGATCGGGCGGCAGCTCGATGCCGTTCATGCGGTAGGCGACCAGCACGTCGGGCAGCAGCGCCTGCTCCAGCGTCAGCGAATCGCGGTAGATCTCGCCGAGCGAGTGGAAGGTGACGAAGCCTGCCCCGGACGAGGGCCGCACGAGGTTCGCGATCGTCTGCAGCGAGACGCCGTCCCACTGCACGTCGTCGACGCCCCAGCCCTCGACGCAGTGGAAGTCGCTGACCTGGCGCACGGCGGGCAGCGCCAGCAACTCGCCGTACGTGAGCGTGAGCGGCTGCTCGACGAGGCCGTCGATGGTGAGGCGGTAGGCCGTGGCGTCGAACTCCGGGCGGGGGTTCTCGACGGTGTTGATGCGCCAGCCGCCGGTCAGCGAGCCGAGCGCCTTGACCGCCGCCCAGCCTGCCACGGCGCCCCCGGCGAGCAGGGCGAGGAAGCGCCCTCGCGAGAGCACGCGGCCCGCGAGGGCCGCCGCGCCGCGGTCGCCGTTGGTGCCCGGGGTTCGCTCGCTCATCGGTCCACCGGCCGTCCGGCCATCCTCGCTCGTCTCTACAACAAGAGTAGCAGCGCGAGCCCGTCGAGCGGCGGACTACCCGCCGCGGATGCGCTCGAGCAGCAGCTCCTCGAGCGAGAAGTCGAGCTCCTCGGCGAGTGTCTTGTCGAGGCCCTCGCTCATGAACCACTCGAAGGTCTGCTCGACGGCGGAGCGGAAGGTGTACTCCGGCTCCCAGTCGATCTCCTTCATCAAGCGGTCGATCGAGAAGATGACGTTCTGGTTCCAGGGATGGATGTTGGGCGCGGAGCGCTGCACGAGCTGCGAGACCCTCGTGAGCCAGGCCCCGCCCCCGGCGCCTCGCCGGTCCACGAGCGGCCCGCCGCCGAGAGGCAGCTTGTCCGCCCAGAGGTCGTCCATGAGCGAGGCGGGGACGGAGATCTTCTCCGGCGTGACGCCGATCACGTCGGCGATGGTGTCGATGTAGCCCTCGTCGGTGAAGTAGTCCTTGCCCGTGAGGTTGTAGCGCTTCCCGAAGGTGTTGGGGTTGAGCATCATCATGCGCAGCGCCTTCGCCTCGTCGTCGACGTGGCCGATCTGGCCGAGCGTGGTGCCGTCCCCGGGCACGAGCGCGGGCCGCCCCTGCAGCAGGCGCACGAACATGCGCTGCTCGCGGTCCTTGATCATGTTGTGCGGCCCGAAGACCGAGGCGAACGGCACCATCGAGGCCGGAAAGCCGTGGTCCCAGTAGGCGCGGGTGAGGTACTGCTCGCACATGATCTTGTTGCGCCCGTACTCGATCTGCTTCTCGGAGAGGTCGACGGGGTGTGTCTCGCGGATCGGCAGGATCTTCGCGTGGGCGTAGATCGCCGTGGAGCTGGCGAAGACGTAGTGGCCGGTCCGCCCGTGGAAGATCTCGTCCATGCTGCGCACGTCGTCGACGGTGTAGGCGCTCATGTCCTGGATGCAATCGAACTCTTCGCCGGCGAAGACCTCGCGCATGCCCTCGTGGTCGGTGCGGTCGCCGTGGAGGCGGCGCACGCCGGGCGGCAGCACGGCCTCGGTGATGCCGCGGTTGAAGGTCGTGACCTCGTGGCCGTGTTTGACGAGCTCCTGGACGAGATGAAGCCCGTTGAACCGTGTGCCGCCCATCACCAGGACTCTCACGAGGAACCTCCACACCACGCGCATCATCGGCGCGCGCGCATTCTACGCTGCGCTGAAGGGCGGACGACGGGCTCAGTCGAGAGGAGCAATCCTGCCGAGGGGCTCCAGCCTCCGGGCTCGTGCCCAAGCGTCTCTCAACTCCGCCTGGCGGAGCGAAGCCCACTCGACGACGAGCCCCTGCGCGCGCGGCGGAAGCCGACCGTGCAGCACGGCGAGAGTCTCGATCCCCACCAGCGCTTCGTCTCCCCCGTAGCGCGCATGGAAGTGCGGCGGGTCGTGATCATCGAAGTACATGCGGATGACGATCCCGTAGAAGCGGCAGAGCTCAGGCATGTTCCGCCGGAAGCACGGCTCCGGGCATCACCTCCGCAACGGACTTCCCGGTGAGTCGCACATACAGGGCGTCTGGACAGAGCTCGATCTCATCGCCCCAGGCAATACCCCGGTCCGGCGTGATCCGCACCGTCTCGAAGCACGAGCGCTCGCCCCACGCGCTGAACACACCGCGTCCGGCGAGGTGCGAGAGATCGACCTCCCCGGCGGCGCCGTCCGAGTACCGGAGCCAGATCCGGTAGCTCTCGCGCGCCTGCACTTCGGTTGGATGGATCATTGCAGGCCTTCCGTGTTGGTCCTGTTGCGGACTAGCCCTCCACCTCCAGGACGCGCAGGCGCAGCTGGCCGGCGGGCGCATTGACCAGCACCTCGTCGCCGGGGCCCTGGTTGATGACGGCGAGGCCGACGGGAGACTCGACGGAGATCTTGCCGCTGGAGGGGTTGACCTCGCTGGGGCTGACCAGCTGGAAGGTCTGCTCGCGGTCGAGGTTGAGGTTGAGCACCTTCACGGTCGAGCCGACGTTGGCGCGCCCCTGCTTGGTTTCCGGATCGATGATCACGGCGTGGCGGAGTTGGTCCTCGATGACGCGGATGCGCGCCTCGAGGTGGGCCTGCGCGTCGCGTGCGGCGTCGAGGGGTGCGTTCTCGCGGAAGTCCTTGTCCGCCATCGCCGCGCGCAGGTCCTCGGCGATCTCCGGGCGACGCCCCTTCAGCTCCTCGAGTTCGTGCTCGAGCGAGGCGAGGCCCTCGATGGTGACGTAGTAGGCGCCGCCCAGCTCCGCGGCGGCGCCGGCGCCGCCGCGCGCGCCCCCGCCGCCCTCGCGCAGTCGCAGGGCGGGGACGAGGTTCTCGTCGGTGAACGCCAGCCGCGAGGCGTAGGCGAGGAAGGCGCGCAACGGCTCCAGCAGCGTGCTCATTTCGTCGTCGAGCTCGGCCGGTTCCTCCTCGGCTGCGAACGCCTCCGGGAAGCGCTCGCGCAGGTACTCGCCGATCTGGTCGGCGCTGAGGTCGGACATCAGGTGGTCGGCGCCGAGCCACTCGGCGAAGCGGTCGATCTCGGCGCGCTCCTCGCGCGCCTTCTCGGCCTCGAGCGCATTGAGGAAGTGTGCGCTGGCTTCGCCCACGCTGGTAGCCTCGGCCATGGCCGGCGCCTCCTGCTTGCCCGGTGTAAGGGCGCTCCGGGTGACCCGTTGCTCCGGGGATGCGGTCTGCCCGGCCCAAGCAGTGTAGAAGATCGGCAAGCGCGCATGTCAACAAGCGAAGGCCTCGATCCGCTGCGTTCCGAGGCGGCACGCCTCGGCCTCGAACTCGACGCCGAAGCCGTGTCACGTTTCGCACGCTACCTCGCTCTGATCGGGGAGTGGCGTCAGCGCGCGGGCCTGACGGCGCTGCGCGAGCCCGCGGCCATCCAGCAGCGGCTCTTCGGCGAATCGCTCGCGTTGCTCGTGGCGCTTCGCGAGGCCGGCATCCTCGAGGGCGGCGAGGGTGCCGCGGTCGTCGATATCGGGAGCGGCGCGGGCATCCCCGGTCTCCCGATGCGGATCGCCGAGCCCGCGCTCGCGCTCACGCTGGTCGAGTCGCACGGACGGCGTTGCGAGTTCCTCGAGACGGCAATCGCGGAGCTGCACCTCGCCGGCGTCTCCGTGCGGCGGATGCGCGCCGAGGAGGCCGGGCGCGACGGCGAGCTGCGCGAGGGCTTCGAGCTGGCGGTCGCGCGCGCCCTCGCGCCGCTGCCCGTGCTCGTCGAGTACGCGCTGCCGCTGCTGCGCCCCGGCGGCCTGCTGGCTGCGCCGAAGGGCAGCCGCGCCCGCGAGGAGCTGCGCGACGCCGAGGCCGCGATCGAGGCCCTCGGCGGGCACGCGCTGGAGCCGCTGCCGCTCTCCCTGCCGGAGGGCGAGGCGCCGCAACTGGTGGTGCTCGTGCAGCGTGCCGGGGAGCTGCCCGAGCGCTATCCGCGCCGCCCGGGCATCCCTCGCAAGCGCCCGCTGTCCTGACGGCGCTCGCTCAGGCCGAGAGGTCGCCGAGGACCGACTCGTAGACCTCGCGCGTCGCCTCGTCGAAGCAGACGAACGTGACGGTCTCGGGCAGCGCGTTGTCATCGAGGAAGGCGAGCGTCTCCGCGATCGCGATGCGCGTCGCGCGCTCCAGTGGGAAGCCGTAGGCGCCGGTGCTGATCGCCGGGAAAGCGACGCTCGCGGCCTCGTGGTCGCGGGCCAGCTCGAGGCTGTTGCGGTAGGCGCTCGCCAGCAGCGCGTCCTCACCCTGGTCGCCGCCGCCCCAGATCGGCCCGACGGTGTGGATCACGTAGGTCGCAGCGAGGTTGTAGCCGTAGGTGATCCGCGCCTCGCCGGTGGGACAGCCGCCGATCTCGCGGCAGGCCTCGAGCAGTTCCGGACCGGCCGCGCGGTGGATCGCGCCGTCGACGCCCCCGCCGCCCAGCAGCGAGCTGTTGGCGGCATTCACGATCGCGTCGACCTGCTGCAGCGTGATGTCGCCTTGCTCGATGTGGATGCGAGCGTGCATCGCGGTCCTCGCCCTCCCGCTTCGCCCTCGGGTCATTGTAGGAGCGGCAGGCTGCCTCGCGCGCCTGTCTCGGGTTCGCGCTAGACTTGGTGCGGCGGGCCTGTAGCTCAGCTGGGAGAGCGCCACACTGGCAGTGTGGAGGTCAGGGGTTCGAGCCCCCTCAGGTCCACCAAATTCGGCCTAACTTGACGGTAGGCAGTGCCGGGCCGCGGCCCGGCGGCGTGCAGGGACCGGCCTTCCGCTGATCGCAATGGACGGCGAAGACCCTGTCGCGCTACTGATCCACGCGGCGGCTGACAATGTCCAGCCCGTAGTACTTGCGGTGGTGTACCGACGAGGCGTAGTGGCGCAGGATTCGGACGGATAGTTCCTGCTCGTCTTCCAGCGCCTGATCCTGGCCAAGATAAGCCAATCGGTCCTCGATGTTCCCCTGGATGGCGTCATCCGAGGCGACGACGATCTCGAGCTCGGCGGAGCGGCCGTCGGGACGGATAGTGGCTACCAGCCTGCGTGTCTGCCCGGCGGGGGCGTCCTTGTCCTCCTCGAGCAGGCTCAGGAGGGTCTCTTCGCCTACGAGGCGGAGCCGGTTCTTCCCCTCTTCGGTCCAGGAATGAGCGCTGGCGAATCGGGAGAGGAAGTCGTCGACCGCTGCCAGGGAGGACGGGGACAGTTCGAGCCGCAGCTTACGGGCACGGAGGCTCGACGCTTCCGTGACCAGCGTCATGACCACCGCGGCCATGCCTCCGACGACGATGCTGTTGCCCGCGAGGTTGCCGGCAATGCCATCGAAGAACGCGCCGAGGGCGCCCGCGGACAAGCCCAGGACCATGGATACGCCCGTGATGGTGGCCTTCTTCTGGTCCACCTGCTCGACGAAGACGGTCTTTGCCCCCTCGACGAAGAGCATGGCGAATATGACGATGTAGGCTGCGGTCACCACCGGGCTGGGGATGGCGATCAGCACGGCGAGGAACTTGGAGAAGAACGCAACGCCGACGGTCAACGCGCCGAGGCAGACCCCGACGCTCCTGGCGGCGACGCCGGTGAAGCCGATATAGGCGACGGTGGCGGACCACGGGGCGGCGACCGGCAGGGTTCCGAGGAGACCGGAGAGCAGCGTTCCCGCGCCGTAGACGTTGAGGCCACCCTGCACCGTGCGGAAGTCGACAGCCGACTGAGCGCGGTAGGAAGCGCGATAGATGACCGAGAGGTCACCCACCGCCTTCATAAAGGCGGTGAGATTGACTATCACGAATACGGGAAGCAGCGCCCAGAAGTCCGCGTCGAACGCCAGGTCGAGCACCGGCCACCCGAAGGTGGGGAGGCTGACCCATGCAGCGTCCGCGACGATGTCCGCGTCGTAAGAGCCCAGGGGCACGGCCACGAGCAGACCGACTGCTATGGTGACGGCCAGAATCCACATGCGCCAGACGGGCTTGTCCTGCAGGGAGAGGAAGACGCCGGCGGCCAGGGCGGCCATGCCCGGCGCGAGGAAGAGCACGGTCGATTCGCCCTCCGGAGGGGTGACCGCCCTGCCGATGATGAAGGGCATGGCGGAGACCGCCACGAGCATGACCACGACGCCGCTCACTGTCTGCGTGAACACCCGACGGAGGGAGGCCAGACGGACGGTGAGGACCGCCTGCACCAGGGTGGAGACCACCACGAGGCTGGCGAGCAAACCGGGCCCGCCGACAGAGAGGGCCAGCGCGCAGACGGCCAGGAAGGGGACATTGAAGTTGGAGACAACCAGGCGGCCCGAGCCCAGATGACGCAGCTTCAGGGTCTGCAGGATCATGCCAGCGCCGGTGACCACCAGCACGGTAAACGTCACCCACGAGAGGTACACGTCCGACTCGTCGGATGCCCGCACCACCAGCGCCGCCAGCGTGACGAGGCTGATCGTATTGGGGACGAAAACCTGCAGGGCCGAGATCAGCGTGAGCAGCGGCGGGCACTTCTCGTCGGGCTCGTAGAGGAGTTCGGGCCGGCCTTGGAACTGCCGTAACATCCTCGGTGCACCTAACCGCAACGGCCCGCCACTGAATCGCCCACATACGGCCGTGCAGAGCATGGTAACCGTGCACGAAGCATGGTAAAGCGTGCGGCAGCAGCATGGTGCGAGAGGACTACGTCTTGCGAATCGATCGAGCTCACAGGCTCCGCCGGATCTGGACCGGATCGAAGGATCGGCGAGCGCCGGGAGTGCGGGCGCTGTTCGCGCTTCTGATCGTGGCCGCTGTCGCAGTCCTTGCGATCGCCTGCACTGACGACGACGCCGCCCCGGCACCGGAGCCCGTCGCGACCGAGGCCCCGCAGCCCACGGCCACCGCCACCGCGACGCCGGAGCCGACGCCCGAACCCGCTTCCCTGAGCGACGACGACCTGACCCGAGCGTTTGTGACAAGCGCCATCGAGTACTACGACGAGCACGGTCTGGACGCGACCGTTGAGTTCTACAAGTCCGAGGCGGGGATCGAGAGCGGTCGGACGCTCATCCTCGTGGATGCAACTGAGTACGTATTGCTCGTCTACCGCGCCATACCGGCTCTCCAGGGCCAGTACGTCGGCCCGGACTCGTCATTCACCACCCTCGCTCACTTTACGGAACTCGCCACCGAGGAAGGCGCCTGGTCTGTCACCCGGGGCATCAACCCCGAGACCAAGCAGGAAGAACCACGGCGAGCCCTCGTCGTCCTTCACGACGGTCTGGTCTTCGCGTCCAGTCATTCCGCCCTGGTGCAAGACGTGGCGGAATCCGTCAAGGAGTACGTGAGCAGGGCCATCGCGAAGTACGAGGCGGACGGCCTTGACGCGGTCATCAGCCACTACAACAGCCGCGACAGTCTGGAGGGGCAGTTCTACCTGTTCCTCATCGGCGAGGATGACCTCTACCTGGCTCACCCCATCTTCCCCCACCTGATCGGGACGGACATCAAGGACGTGGTCGGCTCCGACGGGCAGGAACTGGGTAGGGAAATCGCCGTGGCCACCGGGGAAGGCGCGTGGGTGGAATACCTGTGGCCCCACCCCGTCACCCGGCAGGAACAGCAAAAGGTCACCTGGGCCATCCGCCACGACGGGTTGATCTTCGCTTCCGGCTACTACGCCGGCGAGCCCGAGACCGGACCCCCCGCCTGGCGGGATGCCGACCCGAGGGAGTACACGGTCCAGTACGTGCACCAGGCGATCGAGCGATACGAGCGTGACGGCTTGGAGTCCCTGCTCAACTTCTACAACAGCGTCGCCAGCTTCGAGGGCGAGTGGTATCTCTTCGCCACCGACGCGAACGACATCTATCACATCCACCCCCTGTTGCCAGGACTGATCGGGACGGACATCAAGGACGTGGTCGGCTCCGACGGCTACGAGCTGGGCAGAGCGTTGGCCGAGGCCACCGACGAGGGGGTCTGGGTGGAGTACCTGTGGCCCCACCCGGTCACGCTGAACGAAGTCCCCAAGGTCTCGTTCGCCGTGCGCCGCGACGGCATGCTCTTCGCCTCCGGCTACTACGTGCGCATCGAAGACCCCGCGGCCCGGACCGTCGAGTACGTGCAGGAGGCCATCGAGCACTACCGCAACAACGGTCTGGAAGCCACGATCGCCCGGTACGCGAGCGAGGAGAGTTTCGACGGCCAGTGGGGCCTGACGCTGGCCGACGAGAACGACGTCGT
>VXMT01000008.1:10236-14540 GCA_009840965.1 Chloroflexota bacterium | reverse complement strand
TGGGTCCTTTGTGCAGGCTGGGCCGGTGCTGGCCGCGAGGCTCTCCGCCGGCGCGGGCAAGGGCTCGCCGTGGGATGCGCCGAGCCTCGGAGGCGCGCCGGAGCGCATCGGCGTCTCGCTCAGGCGGAAGGGCGGGCCGAGCGTGCGCGCTCCGCCGGGTGGCGGGTCGAAGAAGCCGCGAACCTCGAGGTGTTTGTTCTCGAGCAGCTCGGTTGCGCGCAGCACCGGGCCGAAGGGCAGTCGCAGCTCGCGGGCGCGCTCCAGCACCTCGTCCGAGGTGCGTTCGGCGAGCCAGGGGAGGATCAGCGCGTCGAAGTCGCGCCAGTTGAGCACGCGCTCGCGCATCGCGGCCAGGATCGGCGCCTCGGCGAGCTCCGGCCGCCCGATCAGCTCGGCGAGCGGCGGGGCGGAGTTGGCCTGCATGATGAAGGCGATGGCGCCGTCCTTGCAGGGCAGCACGTCCATCGGATAGGCGATCAGCACGCGCGAGTAGTAGCGGCGGCGGATCGCACCCGTGCCCGCGTAGACGGCCAGCGTGTGATCGTCCGCCAGCGCGAGCGACTCGAGAGACGAGACATCGACGAAGCCTCGCCCGCCGTCGAGCAGCGCCGCCGTCGCGGCGATGTAGCCATTGACGCCCGCGAAGTAGTCGGCGATATCGACGCCCATCGCGAGCGGCTCGCGGTCCGGGTTGCCGGTGACGTAGGAGAACCCGGACAGCGCCTCGATGATCTGGCTGTCCGCGCGGTACGAGGCGTACGGCCCGGTTGCGCCGAACGGGCTGACCGAGACGTAGGTGACGCCGGGGAAGCGCCGCGCCAGCTCTTCGGGGTCGCCGAGCGGCAGCGCGCTCTCCGCCTGGTGCGAGCTGAGCAGCAGGTCGCAGCCGGCGACGAGCGCCTCGACGGTCGCCGCGCCCTCGCTGCGGGTGTCGGCGGCGACGCTGCGCTTGCCGCCGTTGAGCACGCGGTGCATGCCCCCGTCGTCGAGGCCGAAGCGGTCGCCGGGAAAGGGGCCGCGCAGTCGAACGTCGTCGCCCTCGGGAGGCTCGACGCGCACGATCCCGGCGCCGGCCTGGGCGAGCAGCTGGCCGCAGTAGGCGACGGCCGTGCCGGCCGCGATCTCGACGACGCGCAGGCCCGCCAGCGGGCCGGGAGCCTCGGCCATGCGGATGCCCTCCGATCGCCAGCACGCCCATCGGGGCGCCGCGAGCATGTCACAGACCGCCGCCGCGAAGCGACCCGACGCCCGCAACGGGCTTGCCGGGTGGCCGGGGCACTGGCGCGAGAGCGCCGATCCGCTACCATGCGGCGCGCCGCCCGCGGGCGGCCTGTCAAGACTCTGTGAAGGGGGACGAAGCAATGGAGATCCGCGAGGACTGGCTCGCGCTGGTGCAGGAAGAGATCGTCGAACCGGAGCGGCCGATCGTCGATCCGCATCACCACTTCTTCTTCAACAGTGAGCACGGCTTCGAGGACTACCTGCTCGAGCACTACTGGGCGGACACGGGCACCCATAACGTCGAGCAGACCGTCTTCGTCGAGTGCGGGGCGATGTTCCGCGAGGACGGCCCCGAGGACCTCAAGCCCGTCGGCCAGACCGAGTGGGTCGCCGGCCTCGCCGCCGAGGCGGAGCAGGCCGAGGCCGGCATGGCGCGGGTGCGCGCCATCGTCGGCACCGCCGACCTGATGCTCGGCTCGGACGTGCGCCGCTGCCTCGAGACGCAGATGGAGGTCAGCCCGCTCTTCAAGGGCATCCGCTACATCGTCGCCTGGGACGAGAGCGACACCGTGCCGAGCATGCCAGCGCTGAGTAGCGGCGAGGCCTACAGCGACCCGAAGTTCCGCGAGGGCTTCGCTGAGCTGGCCTCGCTGGGGCTGATGTTCGACGGCTGGCACTATCACCCGCAGACGCCGTACCTGACGGAGCTGGCGCGCGACTTCCCGGACACGACGATCGTCCTCGACCACCTCGGGACGCCGCTCAACACCGGCCCCTACGCGAGCCAGGCCGACGAGATCTTCGAGGCCTGGAAGCAGGGCATCTCGGACCTCGCCGCGCTGCCGAACACCTACATCAAGCTCGGCGGGATGCTGATGCCGTGGAACGGCTTTGGCTGGGACACGCGCGAGCGCCCGGGCACTTCGGACGAGCTGGTCGCGCTGCAGAGCCGCTACTACCTGCACGCGATCGAGGCGTTCGGGCCGGAGCGCGCGATGTTCGAGAGCAACTTCCCGGCGGACAAGCCCTCGGTCTCCTACCACGTGGTCTGGAACGCCTTCAAGAAGCTGGTGGCCGACTTCTCCGAGTCCGAGAAGGACCGCCTCTTCCGAGGGACCGCGATGGAGGTCTACGGCCTCGAGCCGATGGACTAGGCGCGGGGCGCAGCGCGGCGGGCCGTCCTCGCGAGCCGGGGGCGGCCGCTCAGTCGGCGGCGGTCAGCGCCAGCCTGCCGCGCATCGAGGCGGCGAGCAGCGTCACCAGCGCGACCAGCACCAGCGCGCCCGCCGTCCAGAACACGGAGACGACGCTGAGCAGCGTCGCGACGACGCCGAGGGCCACCGCGCCGGTCAGCCCGCCGATGTCCCACGCGAGCTGCAGCACGGCCGCGGCGCGCCCCTTCTCGCTGACCGGCACGCGGTCGACGGCCAGCGAGAGCAGGCTGGTGTGCGAGGCCCCGAGGCCCAACCCGACCAGCGCCGCGGCGAACCAGAGCATCGGCGGTGACTGCGCCAGGGCGACGAGGCACATCCCGGTGCAGGCCAGGAGCAGCCCCGGCACGGCCACCGCCACGCGCCCCAGCCGGTCCGAGACCCGCCCGGCGACTGGCCGGACCACGATCGCGCCCGCACCGGAGACGAGGAAGAACAGCCCGACGTTGCCCAGCCCGCGGTCGTCGCCGTGCAGCGGCAGGAAGGCCGAGGCGGCGACGATGGAGAACGTGACCGAGAGGAAGATCAGCATCGGGAAGACCGCGCGCCGCGCGATCAGCGCCGAGCCGTCCTCGGGCCGCGCGTCGCTTGCCGGCTCGTCGATCGGCTGGACCACCAGCAGCGTCGCCAGCGAGGTGGAAGCGGCGACGATAAAGACCGCGTCGAAGCCCCACAGCCCGGCGATCACGACGCCCAGGGCCGGTGTGATCATCTGCGCGGAGCTCGTGGCCATCCCGTAGTAGCCGAGGCCCTCGCCGCGGCGCGGAGCCGGGGCCAGCTCCGCAGCCAGCGAGGCTGCCGCGGTCGGGAACAGCGCCATGCCAACGCCCTGCCCGACTCGCAGGACGAAGAGCGAGATCACATCCTCGGAGAGCACCATCAGCACCGTCGCGACGGCCATCGTGAGGATGCCGATCCGCTGCAGGCGTTTGCGGTGCCCGCGGTCGCTCCAGCGGCCTACGAACGGCCGCAGCACCATCGGCACGATCCCGAAGCCGCCCACGATCACGCCGATCTGCCACTTCTCCCCGCCGATCGAGTCGATGTACTCGGGGAGCACGGAGACCAGGTAGAAGAAGCTGCCGAAGAAGCCCACCGTGCCGAGGGCGTTCAGCGTGAAGTCGAGCGTCCAGAGCCGGGGCTGCGGCTCCGCCCCGCTCGCTCTCGGATCGGGCGTGGCGGAGCCCTCGCTGCGCCGCGTGACCGGGTTCGTCATCGACTCGGCGCACCTCTCGCCCGCACTCGCCGCCGCATGATACCGCTGAGGGGCGGCAAGGCCTCCCCCCGAGTCGTATCCTGAGCGGTCCGAGTGGCCGGAGGGTTTGCGATGGGTCGCCGCTACACCCGCCTGACGCATCCGCTCGTCCGCGAGGGCGGCGAACTGCGCCGCGCCTCGTGGGACGAGGCGCTCGACCGCGCCGCCGAGGGCTTCCGCCGCACGACGCAGGCGCATGGCCCGCACTCGTTCGGTCTGTTCAGCTGCTCGAAGGGCACCAACGAGCTGAACTACGCCGCCCAGAAGTTCATCCGCGCCGTCATCGGCAGCAACAACATCGACAGCTGCAATCGCACCTGACACGCGCCCAGCGTCGCCGGTCTGGCGATGGTGTTCGGTCTCGGCGGAGGCACCAGCTCCTACCGGGAGGTCGAGGAGACCGAGCTGATCGTGCTCTGGGGCTCGAACGCCCGCGAGACGCACCCGATCTTCTTCCACCACGTCCTCGCGGGCATCCGCAACGGCGCGCGGCTGATCGTCGTCGACCCCCGCCGCACGACCACCTCGGAGTGGGGGGGGGGGGGGGGGGGGGCGGGCACGGGGGGGGCGCCCGCCCCCCGCCCCCCCCAGGCCCCCCCGCCCCCCCCCGCGCCGCG
>VXMT01000008.1:0-10226 GCA_009840965.1 Chloroflexota bacterium | reverse complement strand
CACCTGGCCTCGGGCCGACCGCGGGGCGGGCCCGGACGGCGGCGCCGACATCGCCCTCGCGAACGCCGTCGCGCGCGAGATCATCCACGCGGGTCTCGCGCACGGCGAGTTCGTCGAGCGGGCGACCGAGCACTTCGAGGCGTATCGCGAGTCGGTCGAGCCCTACACGCTGGAGCACGCCTCGCAGATCACGGGCGTACCGGCCGAGGCGATCCGCGAGCTTGCGCATGCCTACGGCGGGGCGGAGACGGCGCAGCTCTGCTGGACGCTGGGCATCACCGAGCACCACAACGCGACGGACCACGTGCTGGCGCTGATCAACCTCGCGCTGCTGACCGGGCACGTCGGCCGCGAGGGCTCGGGCGTCAACCCGCTGCGCGGCCAGAACAACGTGCAGGGCGGCGGCGACATGGGCGCGGTGCCGAACCGGCTGCCGGGCTTCCAGGACATCGAGGACGACGAGGCGCGCGCCCGCTTCGAGGAGGCCTGGGACGCCACGCTGCCGCTTCGTAACGGCTGGCACCTCACGGAGATGTTCGAGGCGATGGAGCGCGGCGAGCTGCGCACGCTCTACGTGATCGGGGAGAACCCCGCGCAGTCCGAGGCCGATGTGCAGCGCGCCCGCGGGCTCCTCGACGGCCTCGATCACCTCGTGGTGCAGGACATCGTGCTCACGAAGACGGCGGAGATGGCGGACGTCGTGCTCCCGGCGGCCGCCGCCTGGGCGGAGACCGAGGGCACCGTGACGAACAGCGAGCGCCGCGTGCAGCGCGTGCGCAAGGCGCTCGACCCGCCCGACGAGGCGCGCGACGACCTCGACATCGTCTTCGCGCTCGCCGAGCGGCTCGGTGCGGACTGGGGCGCGGCGGACGCGGAGGAGGTCTGGGACGAGCTGCGCAGCCTCTCGCCGCTCCACGGCGGGATGAGCTACGCGCGCCTTGAGGAGCTGGGCGGCATCCAGTGGCCCTGCGTCGATGAGCAGGATCCGGGCGCACTGTTCCTCCACGGGCGGCTCTGGCGCGACCCCCTCGAGGGCCCGCGCGTCCCCTTCCACCCCGTCGAGCACGTCCCGCCGGTCGACGAGTTGACCGCGGAGTACCCGATCCGCCTGACCACCGGCCGCCGCCTCGACTCCTACAACACGGGCGTGCAGAGCGCGGACTACGGCTCGCCGCTGCGCCGTCCGGAGACGCTCGATATCTTGCCCGAGGACGGCGCGCGCCTCGGCGTGGCGGACGGCGAGCGGGTGCGGGTCTGCTCGCGGCGCGGCGAGCTGGAGGCGCCCGTGCGCTATGCCGCCGAGCTGCGGCCGGGGCTCGCCTTCATGACGCTGCACTTCCCCGACGACGTCGACACCAACCGGCTCACGATCGAGGCCTGGGATCCGAAGTCCGGCACTTCCGAGTTCAAGGCCTCCGCGATCCGCATCGAGAAGATCGGCTGACGGTCGTGGAAGTCCATCGCCTCCCCACCCCCGCCTCGGCGGCGGAGCGCGCCGCCGTCGATGCGCTGCTCGGCGCGCCGCCCGCGCCGGACGCCGAGGACGGCCCCGGACGCAGCGCGCACGGCCGCCCGCAGCAGGCCCGCGAGGAGCGACAGCTGCTGCTCCCGGCGCTGCACGCCGTGCAGGACGCGATCGGCTGGATCAGCGCGGGCGCGCTCGGCTACATCTGCGAGCGGCTGCTCGTTCCGCCCGCCGAGGCCTACGGCGTCGCCGAGTCCTACGCGCTGCTCTCCACGCGCGAGCGCCCGCCGCGCGTCGCGCACCTTTGCGACGACATCGTCTGCCGCAACGTCGGCGCTGACACGCTGACCGCCGAGGTCGCGCGCGGCCTCGAGGGCGACGAGGGCGCAACCTGGGAGCCGAGCCCCTGCCTCGGCGTCTGCGAGCGCGCCCCCGTGGCGCTGCTGCAGATCGCCGGCGGCGAGGATCGCGTGCTCGCCGCCGCGGACGCACCGGCGGTGCTCGCCGGGCTGCGCGGCGACGGAGGCGCGGACGAGGCCCCCGAGGCGACCGCCGCGGCCCCGCAGACGGCCGAGCCGCGTGCGGACGGGCTGCGGCTGCTCGGCCGCGCCGGCCTCGCGGACCCGGCGAGCCTCGATGACTACCGCGCGCACGGCGGCTACGAGGCGCTGCGGGAGGCGCTGGAGCGCGGGCCCCGGTGGGTGATCGACGAACTCATCGCCTCGGGGCTGCTCGGGCGCGGCGGCGCGGCGTTTCCCGCAGGCCGCAAGTGGGCCGATGTCGCGAACGCGGCGGCGCGCCCTCGCTACGTGGTCTGCAACGCCGACGAGTCCGAGCCGGGAACGTTCAAGGACCGCGTGCTCATGGAGCACGACCCGTTCGCGCTGATCGAGGCGATGACCATCGCCGGCGTCACCACGGGCGCGGAGCATGGCTACCTCTACATCCGCCGCGAGTACCCGCTCGCCACCGCGCGCCTCGAGGCCGCGATCGCGCGGGCCGAGGCGGCCGGACTGCTGGGCGACGACGTGCTCGGCAGCGGCCTGCGCTTCGCGATCGAGATCCGGCGCGGCGCGGGCGCCTACATCTGCGGCGAGGAGACCGCGCTCTTCAACTCGATCGAGGGCTACCGCGGCGAGCCGCGCAACAAGCCGCCCTACCCGACGCAGGCCGGCCTCTTCGGCAAGCCGACCCTCGTCAACAACGTGGAGACCTTCGCCAACGTCCTCGCGATCGTCCTCGAGGGCGGCGCGGCCTTCGCCGCGACGGGCACCGAGGGCTCGACGGGCACGAAGCTGTTCTGCCTCGCGGGCAGCGTTGCTCGCCCAGGCGTCTACGAGGTCCCGTTCGGCGCCACGCTGCGCGAGCTGATCGCGCTCGCCGGCGGCGTGGAGGGCGGCGGGGAGCCGAAGGCGGTTCTGCTGGGCGGCGCGGCGGGCTCCTTCGTGACGGCCTCGCAGCTCGATCTCCCGCTCACCTTCGAGGACGCGCGAGCCGCTGGCGTCTCGCTCGGCTCGGGCGCGGTGACGGTCTTCGGCGAGTCGGTCGACCTCGCCGACGCGACCCGCCGCATCGCCGCGTTCTTCCGCGACGAGTCCTGCGGCCAGTGCGTGCCCTGCCGCATCGGCACCGTGCGCCAGGAGGAGGCGCTGCACCGCCTCGCGAGCGCGAACGGCTCCGCCGGCGACGAGCTCGCCATCCTCGGCGATGTCGCGAGGGCGATGACGGACGCCTCGATCTGCGGACTTGGCCAGACGGCGGGCATCGCCGTCCAGTCGGCGATCGCGCTCGGCCTGCTCGAGCGCGAGGGGAGCGCGCCGTGACGAGCGAGCCGCAGCCGCTGGTCGAGCTGACCGTGGACGGCACGCCCGTCTGGGTGCCGGAGGGCGCGAGCCTGCTCGAGGCCTGCCGCGCGGCCGGCGTCGGGCCGCCCACGCTGTGCTACCTCGACGGCCTCACGCCGGCGAACGCCTGCCGCGCCTGCGTCGTCGAGCTCGAGGGCTCACGCGCGCTGGTCGCCTCCTGCTCGCGGCAGGCCGAGTACGGCATGGCGGTGACGGCGACCTCGGAGCGCGTCGAGCACAGCCGGCGACTCGTGCTCGAGTTGCTCGCCTCGGCGGTCGATCTCTCGACGGCGGAGCCGCAGCTGCGGCGCTGGCTCGAGGAGTACGGCGTCGCGCCGGAGCGCTACGGGCCGCCTGCTCCGGCGGGCGACGGCGCGGCGGAGCGCCCTCGGCCGGGCCACCACGCGGAGCCGGACGGCGAGCACGCGGCGACACAGGCGCAGCCAGCGAAGCTCGACAACGATCTCTACGTGCGCGACTTCTCGAAGTGCATCCTCTGCTATCGCTGCGTCGAGGCCTGCGGCGTGGACGCCCAGCACACCTTCGCGATCGCCGTCGCCGGTCGTGGCTTCGACGCGACGATCGCCACGGAGTACGACGCCTCATTGCCGGACTCGGCCTGCGTCTTCTGCGGCAACTGCATCGCCGTGTGCCCGACGGGGGCGCTGATGTTCAAGAGCGAGCACGAGCTGCGCGCCGCGGGCGAGTGGGACGAGGAGCAGCAGACCATCACGACCACCGTCTGCCCCTACTGCGGCGTCGGCTGTAACCTCGAGCTGCACGTGCAGGACAACGAGATCGTGAAGGTCACCTCGCCCTCCGACCACTCCGTGACCGGCGGCCACCTCTGCATCAAGGGCCGCTTCGGCTTCCAGCACGTGCAGGCGCTCGAGGAAGACGAGGAGTGAGCCGGTGAGCGAGACGACGGAGGGCCAGGGCATTCCCTACCCGGACTACGCGCTGCTCGACCGCGCGGGCGCCTCGCAGTGGATGTTCTTCCCGCGCCCCGACCCCGTGCCGCCGCCCGCCGGCGCCAGCGACCACGCGATCGAGGTCGAGCCGGGGATCAGCATCTCCGCCCGCCTCTACACCGGCACGGAGGACGCCCCGCCGCGGCCGCTGGTGCTCTACTTCCACGGCAACGGCGAGATCGTGAGCGACCACGACGGTATCGACCGTCTCTACCGCGAGATCGGCCTCGACCTGTTCGTCGCCGAGTTCCGTGGCTACGGCAAGAGCGGCGGTCGGCCCTCGATGGCCGCGCTCGTCGGCGACGCGATGCCCGCGCTGGAGTACGCGGCGGCGCTGCAGGAGGAGCGCGGCGGCGGGCCGCTGTTCGTGATGGGTCGCAGCATGGGCACGCAACCCGCGCTCGAGGTGGCCGCGCGCGCCGGGGACCGTGTGCGCGGGCTGATCATCGAGAGCGGGGCGGCCAGCGCGCGCCGCTCGGTCGCGCGCTTCGGCCTCGAGGGCGAGCCGGGCGCCGCCGAGCTGATCGAGGCGCACGAGGCGAAGGTGCGCTCGATCCGCATCCCCTCGCTGCAGATCCACGGCGCGGCGGACGACCTTGCCCCGATCGAGCTCGCGGCCGAGCTGTACGACCTGCTGGAGAACGAGCAGCGCGAGTTCGTCCCGATCGAGGGGGCCGGCCACAACGACATCCTCTGGATCGGCCGCCAGGAGTACTTCGCCGCGATCCGCGCCTTCGTCGACTCGGTGCTGGAGTAGCCCGCCGCTCAGCGGGGTTGTAGCAGCGCCGCGAGGTAGCCCTCGAAGGCCTCGTGGAAGTCGTCGACGCCGAGACCGAACGCGTCCTCGAACGCTGCCTGCCAGCGCTCCGCCGAAGGCAGGCGCCGGTAGTAGTCGAGCAGCGCCCCGGCGCCGGCCCCCGGCGCCAGCCAGTCGGCGGCGAGGAAGCCGAGCCGGTAGTGGACGCGCTCGGCCGGGTCGGCGACCCGCTCGAGGTCGCGCAGCGCGGGGATCTCTTCACGACCGGCGAGGATCGCCACTTCCTCGAGCCGCCGCTCGGCCAGCCCGGCGCCCGCCGTCAGGCCCTGCTCGACGAGCGCGCGGTGCAGCGCCTCGCCGTAGACGGCGACGCCCTCGCTGAGCCACTGCGGGCCCCACGGCGCTCCGGCGGCGAGCTCGTGCTGGAGGACGTGCACATACTCGTGGGCGAGGACGAGCGACCGGTCCTTGCAGCTCGCGACCTGGAAGATGACGTGATGGTCCTGGTCCCCGCAGAGATGCGGGTTCTCGCGGCCGCGGACCGCGAGGTACTCGGCTGCCACGGCTCCGAGGTCCGCCCCGACGTAGACCGTGAAGTCCGACGCCTCGGCGCCGAGCCGTGCCGCGAAGAGCTTGCGAGACGCCTCCAGCGAGGCGCGCAGCTCCGCCTGCGCCTCGGGGCCGATCTCGCCGAAGAAGACGAACACCGGCCCGTCGCGGTCATCGGCGAGGTGGGGCAGCAGCGGGGCGCGTTCGAAGCGGGTGGCCTCGAAGGCCACGCGGAAGTCCTCGACGCCGAGGCCGAACGCGCCCTCGAAGGCCTCGCGCCAGCCCGCGCTCGACGGCAGCAGCCGGACGTAGCCGAGGATCGCCTCCTCCCCGGCGCGCTCGACGAGGGACTCGATCGCGAGGAAGCCGAGCGCGATCGTTACATCCAGGCCTGCCGCGTCGCGCTCGTCGCGCGTCTCCAGGCTGCTGAGCGGCAGCGCCGTCCTGCGCGCAGGGGCGACGAGGGCGGCGCGCAGTCGCTCGTACTGCTCGCCTGCGGTCTCCACGCGGTAGAGCGCGTTGACGTACTCGCGCGCGCCGTAGAGGAGCCACTGCGGCCCGCGTCTGCTGTAGCCCTCCTCGGCCGGCGGCAGGTCGTCCAGCGGCGCGACCGTGTCGCGCAGCAGCTCGAAGTACGCCCGCCCGGCGACCGCGCCGAGCGGTTCCTCGCAGGAGACGGCGTAGGCGATGGTTGTCCGGGTCCAGTAGCGGCAGAGGCCCTCGTCGGGGACGGCCCCGTAGCGCGCCTCGTAGGCGGCGTGCAGCGTCTCCAGCTCGGCGTGGACGTAGGCCGTGATCTCCGTGCCTTCGAGGTCCTCGAAGCGCGCCGCGAGGCGGGTGGTGGCGTCACGGAACTCCGCGCCGATCGCGGCTGCTGCTGCGGCGTCCACATCGCCGACGAACACCATCGGTGGCGCGCCCGCGCCTTGCTGCCACCAGCGGACCGGCTCGGACAGGTAGAGCCAGAGCCCGTCGCCGGGTGCGATCGCCTCCAGCACGCCTGCCGTCGCGGCCCCGCCCGGGCGGTAGCTCTCATAGCGCTGCGCCTCGGCGTTCCAGCGGTGCGCCGACGCGACCGCGCCGCCGAACCTGCCGAGGGCGTCCGCTAGGCTGCCGGGCCCGCCCGACCAGGCCACGAGGTGACGGCCGGCGTCGAGGTCGAGCAGCACGCCCGTCGCCTCGGCCGGTCGCGTCCATGTGACCGGCTCGTCGCCGCCGAGGCGCAGCCAGAGACCCATCCCGGGGGTCAGCACCGTGAGCTCGCCCGAGGGCGCGCCGTTACCTTGGCGAGCCCGCAGGTAGCGACCCGTCTGCGTATCGCGCGCCGACGCCTGCACAAGCGCCGGGATCTCCTCGAACAGTTCCGCAACCGGTGTCCCGGGCCCGATCCAGCCCACGAGGTTCCAGCCGGGGTGCAGCGTCGTCGAGATCGTCCGCGAATCGCCCGCCGCCGCGTCGCCCGGCGGCGATTCGGCGCGCACGGCTCCACCGCCACCGGCGGTGGTAATCAGGATCGCGGCGAAGGCGAGGACCGGAACGCCGAGGCGTACGAGCATCGGCTCAGTGGGCGACGCCCTCGGCGACGAGCTGCGCCAGCTCCTCGGCGCGCACGCCGAGCAGCTCGCCGTAGACGTAGTCGTTGTGCTGGCCGAGCGTCGGGGCGGCCTCGGTGGCGATCCGCGAGCCGTTGACGAGCCAGGGCAGGGCCAGCACCTCGAGGTGGCCCATGCGCGGGTGCTCGACGCTCTCCCAGAGGCCGCGCGCGCGGACGTGCTCGTCCAGGTAGAGGTCGCGCGCGGTCGCGCTCGGCGCAGCCGCCACGCCGAGGGCCTGCAGCTCCTCGACCAGCTCGTCTCGCTCGCGCTCGCGCGTCCAGTCGGCGATCGCCTCGTCGATCGTGTGCTCCTGCGCCTTGCGGGCGCGGGCGTCCCAGCGCGGGTCGAGCCGCCAGTCGCCGATCCGCCCGGCAAGCCGCGCCCACTGCTCGTCCGTCTCGACCGCTATCACGAGGTAGGCCTGCTCGCCCTCGATCGGCAGGCACTGGTAGACGTTGTGCGGGGCGAGTTGCTCGTGGCGGTTGCCGAGCGGCTCGGCGACGCAGCCGCGCAGCTGCCACTCGAGCAGCTGGTCGCCGACCAGCGCGGCGCCCGCCTCCTGGGCGGCGACGTCGACGTGGATCGCGCTGTCGCTGCGGTCGCGCGCGTGCAACCCGGCGAGCGTGGCCATCGCGACGGCGGTGCCGACGCGCTGGTCGAGCGGTCCGCGGTACTCGGCAGGGACGCTGCGGTCGTAGCCGCTGAGGCCGGACAGCCCGGAGGTCGCGCCGAAGACGGCGGCGTAGCCGCTCATGTGCCCGTCCGGCGGCGTCGCGCCGTTGGCCGAGAGCGAGACCATCACGAGCCGCGGGTTGACCTCGATCAGCCGGTCGAAGCCGAGGCCGAGGCGCTCGATCGTGCCGGGGCGGAAACCCTCGATCAGCACGTCGGCGTCGGCGACGAGGCGGCGCAGGAAGTCGCGCCCGCGCTCTTGCGAGATGTCCATGGCGACGCTGCGCTTGCCCATGTTGTCTTCGTTGAAGCGGTAGCCCTTGTCGATCCAGTCGTCGGTCTTGCGGTCGGCGAGCGAGACGGACTGGTGGCGGCGCGAGTGGCGGAACGGGTCGATCCGGCGGTGGCTCTCGATCTTGAGGATCTCCGCCCCGAAGGCGCAGAGGATCATGTTGGCGTAGGGCCCCGCCTGGTACCACGTCAGGTCCAGCACGCGCGTGCCGCGCAGCCAGTCGAGCGGGCGCGGCGGGTCGGCGCTCGCGCGGATCGAGGGCGGCGGGCCGGCTGCGGGCGCGGCCGGAAGATCGCGCAGCACCTCCTCGCTGTGCTCGCCCGCCGAGGGCGTCGCGGCCGGCTCGGGGCCGCTCGCGGGACCGGGCCGCCAGGCGGGGCCGCGCGCCTCGCGCACGATGTAGGGCTGGGCGGGGATCTCCGCGGTCGTGCCGTCCGGGAGGGCCACCGTCTGGAGGAACTCGCGCAGGCGCATCTGCTCGCAGGTCAGGAGATCGCCCATCAGCCGCACCGGGCCGCCGGGCACGTCGAAGTCGCGCAGCGCATCGAAGATCTCGTGGCGGGTGCGCTCGCGCAGCCAGGGCTCGAAGAGCTGGTTCAGCTCCTCGGTGTGCGCGATCCGGTGGTCGGCGGTCTCGCCGAGCTCGGTCGCCCAGGGCGGGTTGCCGGCAGCCTCGACGAGGCGCTCCCACATGTGCTGCTGCGCGGGCAGCACCTCGGCCCAGCCGTCCTTGCACTCGACGAGGCCGAGCACCGCGACCTCGCGCAGCGCGCGCGTGTCCAGGTAGCGGTCGTTCGGCCACTTCACGATGTCCTGGCGGCAGAGCGACATCGCCGCCTCGTGCCACGAGAGATCGAGGAACGTCGGCTCGCGCTCGGCCTCCGGCCAGCCAGCCAGCCAGCCGAGCATCCCGACCACCGCCGCCGAGCCCGCATCGAGCTCGGCGATGCTCGCGGGTACGCGCAGGGGCGGGCCGTCGGGATAGCGGTCGTAGCCGATGCCGCCGTGGAAGAAGTAAGCCTCGCCGCCGGCGTGGTGCGCCGTCAGGTGGGTCGCCGCCCACTCCGCGTGCGGGCCAAAGCGCCCGAAGGGCGTGATCGAGACCGCGAGGCCGCAGCGCCCGCTGCCCGGCAGCGCCTCGAAGTCGGTGCCGAGCTCCTGCCAGTGCGAGCCGCGGTGCGAGTCGACCAGCACGTCGCAATCGGCGATCAGCCGCCGCAGCGTCTCCCGGCCCTCGGCGCTCGTGTCGTCGAGGGTGACGCTGCGCTTGCCGGCGTTGGTGTAGGCGAAGAGCGCCGAGCTGTCGCCGCCGTCCGGCGTGTAGCCCTCGCGGCGCAGCTCGCTGCCGCCGGGCGGCTCGACCTTCGTCACGGTCGCGCCGAGGTCGCCGAGCATGCGGGCGGCGAAGGCCGAGGCCGCGCTCTCGCCGTACTCGAGGACGCGCAGGCTGTCGAGCAGCGCGGGCGCCGGCACGAGAGGCTCGCCCGGCTGGCCGTTGCCCGTGCTCATCGCAGCACCCCCGCCTCGTCGAGCGCCTCGATCTCCTCGTCGCTCATCCCGAGCAGCTCGCGTAGCACCTCGGCGCTGTGCTGGCCGAGCATCGGGGCGGGTTCGCGCACGTAGCCGGGGGTCTCGCTGAGGCGGATGGCCTGCCCGTAGACCGGCTCGCGCCCGAGCACGGGGTTCTCGACCCAGGTGAAGCCCTCGCGCGCGAGCAGGTGGTCGTCGAAGAGCCGCTCGCTGACAGCGAGGCAGGGCGAGGCGATCACGCCGTGGCCCTGCAGCAGCTCGGCCAGCTCGTCACGATCGCGCGAGGCCGTCCAGGTGCGCACGTGCTCGTTCAGCTCCTCGCGAGCCGCGAGGCGGCCCCCGGCGCTCGCGAAGCGCTCGTCCGAGGCCCAGTCGGGGTGCTCCATCGCCTCCACGATGCCGGCCCAGTCGGCGTCGTCGTGCACCTCGAGGACGAGCCAGTGGTCGTCGCCGGCGCCGGCGAAGACGCCCCCGGCCGCGCCGGGCACCGCGGCCGCGCCCCGCCGGCCCGCCCCCCCGGCCGCCCCCGCGCCGGCGAGGCGCCCGGTCGC
>VXMT01000075.1 GCA_009840965.1 Chloroflexota bacterium | reverse complement strand
ACGTGGAACTCGACGTTGTCGCGGCCGTAGCCGGAGAAGCCGTAGATGCCGTAGGCGTCGCCGATCGCCTCGAGGGCCTCGACGATCAGTACCAGCGACTCGCGCTCGAGGTCGATGATGCGCTTGGGCGGCTCGGCGGTGAAGCGCGCGCGGCGCTCGGCGAGCCACTGGAAGTACTTGCGCGGGTCGTCGTCGAAGTCGTCGTCGCTCGGCTGGTAGGTGGTCTGCGGCTTGTCGATCTCCTCGTCGGTCGAGGCCGACATGTCGAGCAGGAAGGCGACCGCCACGTCGCGCTCCACCTTGTTGCGCCGCCAGTAGACGCGCCCGAGGGGGCCGACGCCGGCGCGCTTGTCGATGATGAAGGAGATCGCCTCGTCGAGGTCGACGTCCTCGCCGTCCTCGAGGCGCTTGATGCGGCGGAAGTGCTCCGGGCGCAGCAGCTCGAACTGGCGGCGCGTCTCGGAGACGAGTCCGTGGTGGCGGCGCAGGGTGTCCTCGTAGTACTCGAGCTCGCCCTCCTCGCCGCGGCGCTCGCCGACGCGGCACCAGCGAGGGCGGTAGTCCCCGGCGCGGAAGTCCCACTCGTCGTAGTAGGTCCAGGCGATCTCGATCGGCAGCTCCTCGAGCGCCTCGCCCTCGCCGGAGGAGTCGCCGGCGTCGGCGCCGTCCGGCACCTGGCCGGGCGGGCCCTGCTTGGCGTCCAGCGCCTCGCGCTCGAGGTTGGTGAGGAACATGCCCATCGAGGAGGCGAGGTCGCCCTCGGCGATGTCGGAGATGGTGATCTCTACGGATTTCTCGAGCAGCGCCTGGAGCTGTTCCTGGGTCAGCGGCGCGCCGGCCGGGTCGGCGCCGTCGCGCTGCTCCTGCAGGCGCATCATCAGCTGCACCAGCTCGGGCTTGAAGTCGCCGCGGAACTCTGGCTGCGGCGGCGTCTCGAAGGAGACCTCCTCGCCGTGCGGCAGCTCGGCGCCGGGGCCGCCGGAGACGTCCGGGTTGACCTCGATCATCTCGTCGCCGAGTGCCTCCCAGTCGACGGCCTCGTAGGCGCCCTGGATGTTGGGGATGCGCTCGGCGATGGCGTAGATCGCCGCCGCCGCCTCGGCGGAGTCCTGCACCGTCGCGTCCGGCTCGCCGACCGCGGCGAGGTGCTCGAGGCCCTCGCGCAGCAGCGGCATCAGGTCGGCCGGGTAGCGGATCGTCTGTGGCTGGCCGAGCGAGGCGCGCAGCAGGTTCTCGAGGTAGGCGGCGCGCAGCGGCATTTCCGCCGCGCTGCGCCGGTTCTGCGCCTCGTGGGCCTGCATGCGCTGCAGGGCGGGGCGGATCCCGCCGTACTCGCGGGCGATGTAGGCGTCGACGCGCGCGTCCTCGACGATCGTGAACAGGCCGGAGATCAGCGTGCGGTCGGCGAAGAGGTCGAAGTAGCGCTCCATCGGCGTGGTCGGCGCGGCGGCGACCGCGCCGTTCCCGCCCTCGAGGCTGCCGTCGCCGGCGCCGTTCGCGCGCGCCGCCTCGCGCTGCTCCACGCTCGACGCCAGGTAGGCGCCGGGCGCCCCGAAGACGAAGCGGAAGGAGCCGAACTCGATGCGGCCGGTCTGGTGCGTGGTGAAGACCTTGTAGCTCGCGAAGTTCTCCGGCTGCTCCGGGAAGGTGCCAACGTAGGGCGGCAGGTAGATCGCGTTGCCCTCGGTGGTCGCGACCGACTCCTGGACCCAGCCGATGCCGGCGTCGACCAGCTCCTCGGTGGAGCGGATGGCGATCTGCTCGCCGGTGAGGGCCTTCGAGTAGAGGCGCAGCGTGTTGCTCACGTCGCGCAGCTCGACGCGCGCGGAGAGGTTGCCGAGCATCTCCTCGGCGCGCGAGGACTCGAGACGGAAGTAGGCCTCGGCGCCCTCGACGTTGCCCTGCTCGAAGAGCAGATCCCAGCCGGCCTGCAGCCAGCGCTCCAGCTGGTCGCCGGTGAGCCGGGTGAGCACGTGCGGCGAGGAGCGCAGGAACGCCATCGCGGCGGCGGGGCTGCCGGTGGCGAGCCGCGCCGACAGTTCGAGCAGCGTGCCGTGGTAGGTGGGCTGGACCTCGGCGAGCGCCTCGGCGGCCTCGACGAAGAGCGGGTAGCCCTGGCGTCCGGTCTCGCTCGCGACATCGGCGGCGAGGCGCAGGAAGGCGCCGCGCTCGTCCGCGGCGACGGGCGCGAGCAGCGCGGGCCCGCGCTCGAAGTAGAGCCGCGTGTCCGCCCACGAGGCCTTCGCGACCGCGCCGGCGAACTCGAGGAAGGGCCGCCGGTCCGGCGGCTGGAGCGCCGCGAACAGCTCGCCGGAGCGCTCCAGGCAGGAGGCGGCGAGCTGGTACGAGCGCTCCGAGAGGCGGTCCACGATCTCGACCAGGTCGCGCACGGCGTCGAGCGGGAGGGCGTGCAGCAGGGCCGGGCTCTGCTCGAAGAAGGAGGCGGCGAGCGCGACGGACTTCCAGTTGCCCCGGGCAAGCCGCCGTCCGAGGGCGGACCAGGGCCGGATCTGCTCGCCGGGGCGGCCGACCCACTCGCCCATGATGCCGAGGTCGCGGTCGTCCGCGCCCTGCAGCGGCTGCAGCACCTCCGGCGTCGCGCGCAGGAAGGCGGCGGCGATCATCGAGGACTGCTCGGACAGCTCGCGCGCGACGGCGGCCCAGTCGAGCAGCTCCTCGAAGGAGAAGGCGGGCAGCAGCCGGGGGCTGGCGCGGAAGTACTCGGCGGCAGCCTCCCAGGATCGCAGCGAGTGGCGCGAGAGCTCGACGCCGGCGTTCGCCCACTCGCCGAGCTGCTCCTCGCTGAGCCGGCCCTCGAGGGCGCGCGCGCCGCTGGCGAGGTCGTCGGCCAGCGTCGGGCCGTAGCCGCGCAGTTCGGCGTCGTAGCGGGCGGTGACGTCGGCGGCGGCGCTCACGTGGACCTGACCCCCGGCCGCAGCGGGTCGTCGAAGACATCGAAGGTGACCTCGCCGCTCTGCGTATCGAGGATCGCGTAGGAGACGCGGAAGCCGTTGGAGGGGTTGCGCGGCTGGCCGGTGGAGCCGGGGTTGATCACCAGCGTGCTGTTCACGCGGTGGACCAGCTCATAGTGCGTGTGGCCGTAGACGACGTAGTCCGCGCCCTGCTCGCCGAACTCCTTGATGCGCGGGCTGTCCGAGTAGATGTACTCGTAGGGCGGCTCGTCCGGGCAGGCGTGGAACATCGTGAACTTCTTGCCGCCGATCACGGTGTCGATGCGCCGCGGCTGCTCGGAGAGCCACTTCAGCAGCTCCGGGTCGGTGGTGTGGTGTGCGCGCACGCGGTCGCCGAGCGGGCCGAGCACGACGTCCTCGTGGTTGCCGAGGACCATGCGCGCGCCGACCTCGCGGAGGCGGCTCACCACCTCGTTGGAGAAGCGGAACTGGAAGATCGCGTCGCCCGCGCAGAGCAGCTCGTCGACGTTGCCCATGCGCTCGAGGGCGATGTCCAGCGCCTCTGCGTTGCAGTGGATGTCCGAGACGATCCCGAGGCGCACGGCGGTTCCCTATTCCGGGAAGATCGAGGTCACGACCTCTTCGATGGAGCGCTGGACCTCGAACTCGTCGGTGAGCCCCCAGACGACCGCCGTCTGGCAGGCGCGGCGGGGCGCGATGCCGCGGCTGATCAGCCGTCCGGCGTAGACGAGCAGGCGGGTCGAGACGCCCTCGGCGAGCCCGTGTTCCTTGAGGTTGCGGACCTTCTCGCCGAGCTTGGCGAGCTCCATGGCGTCCTCGGCGCTGCAGAGCGACTCGCGGCGGATGATCTCTGCCTCCTGGTCGCGCGGCGGGTAGTTGAACTCGATGGCGACGAAGCGCTGGCGCGTGGAGTGCTTGAGATCCTTGAGGGCGGACTGGTAGCCGGGGTTGTAGGAGAGCACCAGCAGGAAGCCCTCGGCCGCCTCCAGCAGCTCGCCCCGCTTGTCGAGCGGGAGCAGGCGCCGGTAGTCGGTGAGCGGGTGAATCAGGACGGTCGTGTCCTTGCGCGCCTCGACGATCTCGTCGAGGTAGCAGATCGCGCCGACCTTGACGGCGCGCGTGATCGGGCCGTCGATCCAGACCGTCTCGTCGCCCTCGAGCAGGTAGCGCCCGACGAGGTCAGAGGCGCTGAGGTCCTCGTGGCAGGCGACGGTGATCAGCGGCACGCCCTGCGTCTCGTCGCCGAGGTGCTGGTGCAGCCGCCAGGACATGTACTCGACGAAGCGCGTCTTGCCGCAGCCGGTCGGGCCCTTGAGCAGGACGGGGATCTGCTCCTCGTAGGCGATCTCGAAGAGGTCCACCTCGTCGGCGACGGGCAGGTAGAACGGCTCCTCCGTGAGCCGGAACTCCTGGACCTCGATCTGCTTGTAGTCGCGGTCGCTGGGGCGGGTCTCGGTAGTGGTCACAGGTTTATCCGCCCTTGGCCCGTGCTGCGGCGCGTGCTTCGGCCTCGCGCCGGGCCTGGGCGCGGGCGCGTCCCTCCGCCTGCTTGATGCGGCGGTGGAGGCGCATCCACTCGTGGTCGATCTGGTCGCGGAACTGCTTCTGCGTGCCGGAGTTGTCGATGTAGATCTTGGCGTGCCTGCGTCGCTCCCGGTTCGTGAGCTGCGAGTCGAGCCGCGCCTGGGCCTGCTCCGCGTTGAGGCTGTTGCGATCGCGCAGGCGCTTGATCGCCGTCGCCGGCTCCGTGGCGATGACCCAGACCTCGTCGCAGAGGTCCTGCCATCCGGCCTCGATCATCACGGCCGCCTCGAGGACGATGACGGTCTCCGGCTCGCGCTCCCGCAGCTCGGCGATCTCCTCCGCGGCGAGGCGGCGGATCTCCGGCCAGACGATGTCCGTCAGGCGCTCCATCTTCTCCGGGTCGCCGAAGACCTTGCCGCCGAGGATGCGGCGGTCGATCTCGCCGTCCTCGCCGACGATGTCGTGGCCGAACTCGTTGACGACCGCGTGGAAGCCGGGCGAGTCGGGCTCGTAGGCGCGGTGCCCGTAGCGGTCGGCGTCCAGCACGACCACGCCGAGCTCCTTGAGCTGGGCAGCAGCGGTTGATTTGCCGGAGGCGATCCCTCCGGTCAGTCCGAGAACGCGCATCAGTCCTCCAGAGGCGCGTACCGCACGCCGGCCATCGGGCTGGGGTCCGGTTGCCGGGCGTCCGGTTGCGCGGCGATTGTATGTAGCGGCCAGAGGGGGCGCAAGAAAACGCCCCCGCGGGCCCCTCGCGCCGCTAATCCAGGTTCTTGACCGCCTCGATCAGGGGAGGCAACACATCCTTGTAGTCGCCCACGATGCCGTAGCGGGCGGCCTTGAAGATGTTGGCCTCCGGGTCCTTGTTGATGGCGATGATCGTCTTGGACCCGCTGCAGCCGGCCATGTGCTGGCTGGCCCCGGAGATCGCGATCGCGATGTAGAGGTCCGGCGTCACCACCTTGCCCGTCAGGCCCACCTGCTGGCTCGGCGGGTACCAGCCGAGGTCGCACGCGGCCCGCGAGGAGCCGACCGCCGCCTTGTCCGTGCCGATCGCCTCGGCCAGCTCCTCGACCAGCCCGAAGCCCTCGGGCGCGCCGAGCCCGCGTCCGCCGGAAACGACGACGGGGGCGTCCTGCAGCTGCAGGCCCTCGGCGACGGCTGCCTCGCGGCCGACGATCTCGCTGCGGCTCGCGCCGGCGGCGGAGAGCTGCACCACCTCGCCGCTCGCGCCATCGCGCGGCGGGTCGAGCGGCTCCTGCGACTTAGCGCGCACGGTCGCGATCGCCGGCGAGGTCGCGAAGGCGTACGTCGCCTGGGCGTTGCCGCCGTAGCAGGGCCGCGTCGCCTTGAAGGCCCCGCCGCTGTCCTCGATGCTCACGCAGTCCATCGCCACGGCGGTGTCGCGGCGGAACGCGAGCCGCGGCCCGAGGTCGCGCCCGACGATCGACTGGGCGATCAGGATCACGTCCGGGGCCGCCTGGTCGAGCGCCTCCTCGGCCGCGGCGACCCACTGGTCGGAGCGGAAGTCGTCGTAGCTTGCGTCGTCGTTGACGAAGGCGCGGTCGGCGCCCGCGGCGAAGGCCGCGTCCGTCAGCCCGCCGGCGCCGGCGCCGAGCAGCGTCACGGAGACCTGCCCGCCGTCCGCGAGGCGGCTGGCGCCGCCTACCAGCTCGGCGGTGGTGCTGGACAGCGCGCCGCCGTCGAGTTCGCCGATCACGAGGATGTTCCTGGCCATCGTTGCTTGCCTCCCGCCCGGCCCGCGCGCCCCCTCGGAGGGGCCCCCGGACCGGCTACTGAGCTCTGAGGGACCGCGTGCCGCGGCCTACAGGATCTTCGCTTCGCGGAGCGTCTCGGCGAGTTGCTGCGCCTGCTCCTCCGCGCTCTCGCCGTCCATGATCTCGACCTCGCCGCCGAGCTCGGGGATGAAGAGCCGCTCCAGCTTGAGCCGCGCGCCGGCGTCGCCGACGGTCGAGGGGTCGAGCCCCAACTCCTCGGCGCTCCAGCGGTTCACGGTCTTGCGCGCCGCGCGCATGATCTGCTGCAGCTTCGGGTATCGCGGGTCGCCGATCTCGTTGGAGATGGTGACCACGGCCGGGAGCGGCAGCGCGACGGACTCGAAGCCGTCCGCGAGCACGCGCTGGACGTGCATCGTGCCGTTCTCGACCTGCACGTCCTTGGCGATGATCGCCGAGGGCCAGCCGAGCAGCTCGGCGAGCCCGAGGCCGACCTGGCCCATGTCCCAGTCGGCCGCCTGGCGGCCGCAGAAGACGGCGTCCACGTCGCCGAGCTTCTCGATCGCCGCGGCGAGCGTGCGCGCGGTTGTGTAGGAGTCGCCGCCCTGGAGGGCGTCGTCCTCGAGCAGGATGCCCTCGTCGGCGCCCATGGCGAGCACCTGCTTGATCGCGGCCTGTGCGCTCTCCTGGCCGAGCGAGATGACGGTGATCTTGCCCTCGCCCGCCGCCTCGACGATGCGCAGCGCCGCCTCGGCGGCCATGCCGTCGAACTGGCTGAGCACGGGCGAGATGCCCGGCGCCGGGATCACCTCGTTGTTGGCCTCGTCGATGCGGAACGCCGAGGGCGGCGTCTCCGGGTCCGGGATCTGCTTGGCGCAGACGACGAAATGCATGTGTACCCCCTCAACAGCGAGCCCGGCCAAGGTCCGCCGAGCCCGCGCCGATGATCAGACTACTACGCCCCGCCTACGTGGTCGCGGCGGGCGTGCCGTTGCTGCTGGCCCCGTTCTCGCCGAGGACGGAGCGCTCGATCAGCTCGGCGATGTCGAAGGGCCGGATCCGCCCCTCTTCCTCCGGCTGGATGGCGGGCACGCCGTCGTCGAACATCTGGATGCAGAACGGGCAGTTCGACACCACTTCCGAGGCGCCCGTGCCCACGGCCTCCTCGGTGCGTACGTGGTTGACGCGGCGTTCGCCGACCTCTTCCTGCCACATGTTGCCGCCGCCAGCGCCGCAGCACAGGCCCTTGCTGCGGCTGCGCCGCATCTCCGTGAGGTCGACGCCCGGGAGCAGCTCGATGATCTGGCGCGGCGCGTCGTAGACGCCGTTCATCCGCCCCAGGTAGCAGGAGTCGTGGTAGGTGACGCTCGAGTCGAGCGAGTGCTGCGGCTTGAGCGAGCCGTCGGCGAGCGCCTGCTCGAGGAACTCCGTGTGGTGCAGCACCTCGAAGTGGCCCTCGAACTGCGGGTACTCGTTCTTGAAGGTGTTGAAGCAGTGCGGGCAGTTGGTGATGACGCGCTGGACGTTCTTCGCCTTGAAGGTCTCGACCAGCTGCTCGGCGAGGATTTGGTAGAGGTACTCGTTGCCGAGGCGCCGCGCCGGGTCGCCGTTGCAGGTCTCCTCCTGGCCGAGCACGCCGAAGCTGGCCCCGGACTCGCGCAGCAGCCGGAAGACGGCCTGCGTGACCGGCAGGTTGCGCTCGACGAGCGCGCCCGAGCAGCCGACCCAGTAGAGGTAGTCCTGCGAGCCGTCGAAGACGGGGACCTCGCCCAGGCCCTCCATCCACGATTCGCGGGTGAGGTTGGTGCCGCGCCAGGGGTGGCCGCGCATCTCCATGTTCTCGAGGGCGGTCTGGGCGGTGGCCGGCACGCGCGCCTCGTCCATGACCAGGTAGCGGCGCATGTCCACGATGGTGGGGACGTGCTCGATCATCACCGGGCACTCCTGTACGCAGGCGCCGCAGGTGCGGCAGGCCCAGAGGGTCTCGTCCCGGATCACCTCGCCGACCATCTCCTGCTGCGCCGCCGCGCGGACGTCGTCGCCCAGGTGGCCGCGCCGCTGGACCTCCGGCCCGACGTCGGCGAGGTGGGCCTTGAGGTCCTGGATCAGGTGCATCGGCGAGAGCGGCTGGCCGGAGAGGTCGGCCGGGCAGACCTCGGTGCAGCGCCCACAGCGCACGCAGGCGTCGAGCTCGAAGAGCTGCTTCCAGGTGAAGTCCTGGATCTGGCCGACGCCGAACACCTCCTGCTCCTCGATGTCCTCGATCTTCGAGAGGCGGCCGGGGGCGTCGGTGCGCAGCAGGAAGGCGTTGACGGGCGCGAAGAGCATGTGGTCGAGGCGCGTGAAGACCAGCAGCCCCAGCCAGGCGAAGGCGAGGATCACGTGGATCCACCACATCCAGGTGTGGCCCGCCAGCACCTGGGCCTGCGTGAGGTCGAGGATGCCGAGCGCCTCGGCGATGACGTAGGAGACGAAGGACCAGCGCGCCCAGTCCGGGTGGGCCGCGAGCTGCGTGCCGTCCTCCAGGATGAAGCCGTTCAGCTCGGTGACGCTGATGCGGGCCGCCTCGACGCCGAAGCCGGTGATGAGGATCAGGCCGAGGCCCCAGATGATGATGTGGTCCTCGACGCGCTCGTCCCAGCGGATGCGGTGGAAGTCGTCGAAGTAGCGGCGGTAGAGCGCCATACCCACGCCGATCATTCCGATCAGGCCGAACAGGTCGCCGTAGAAGGAGAAGAACAGGTAGTAGTTGCCGTGCAGGAAGCTGAGCGGCGTGTCGTCCTCGAGCGCGACCTGCGCCGTCACCGCCGTGAGCACGATGATCGAGGAGAAGATGCAGAGGTGCATGATCCCGGCGTAGCGGTCCCGGCGCACCTTCTCCTGGCCGAGGCCGAGCCGCACGGCGTTGCGCGCGCGCATCGGGATCTCGCGCAGCAGCCCGGGCGTGGGCTTGCCGACCATCCAGAGCGTGGCGTGGCGGGCGAAGCCGTAGACCAGCAGGCCGGTGAGCGCGGCGAGCAGGATGTAGACGATCCAGGGCTGCTGGACGTTGAAGAAGACCTCGCGCCCGGCGTTGGTGCGCTCCAGCTCGATCGCCGAGATCAGGCCGAGGCCGCTGAGGCCGACGGCGGGAGCCCACCAGGCCGCGGTGAAGCGGACCGCGCGGGGCTTCTCGCGGCGCGCGGCAGGACCGACGGGCGGAGCCACCTCCTGCTCTGAGACGCTCATGCCAGTCCTTCCGGAGTCCGGCGCGAGCCTATCACCGCTTCACGCTGTGGGCTCCCCCCGGCGGGCCGCCGCGCGGCCGCTCGTGGCGCGCCCTCAGGAGGTCGCCGCGGTGGCCGCCCCCCAGCGATCGCGGATGTCGTTCTTGAGCAGCTTGCCCATGTGGTTGCGCGGCAGCGGCTCCTCCACCCACTCGTAGAGCGCGGGTGCCTTGTACGAGGCGAGCCGCGACTTCACGTAGCCGGTCAGGTCGTCGTCGGAGGGCTGGTCGCCGCCCTCGGTCATGACCATCACGGCCTTGACCACCTCGCCCCACTCGATGTCGGGGACGCCGATCACGGCGGCCTCGGCGATCTCCGGGTGCTCCTCGAGCACGCCCTCGACCTCGCCGGGCGAGATGTTCTCGCCGCCGCGGATGATCAGGTCCTTCAGTCGCCCGGTGATGAAGAGGTAGTTGTCCGGGTCCAGGTAGCCGACGTCGCCGGTGTGCAGCCAGCCGCCGCTGATCGCGGAGGCGGTCTCCTCCTCGCGCTTCTGGTACTCGCGCATGATGCGGTCGCCGCGGATGCAGATCTCGCCCTCTTCGCCCTGCGGCTGCTGCTCGCCGTCCGGCTTGAGGATGCCGACCTCGATGTCCGGCATGGGCCGCCCGACGGAGCGCAGGCGCCTGAGCTTCAGTTCGTTCTCCTCGGGCGTGCCGTCCAGGCGGTGGTCGTCCGGCCCCAGGTAGCTCATCGTCGAGGTGGACTCGGTCTGGCCGTAAGCGTTCATCAGCCCGCACTGGAAGACGTCTACGGCCTGGCGCACCACCTCGTAGGGCATCGGCGCCGCGCCGTAGGTGATGAGCTGCAGCGAGGAGATGTCGTACTCGTCGAAGTCGTCGACCTCCATGATGCGCTTGAGCATGGTCGGCACGACGAAGGCGTGCGTGACGCGCTCGCGCTCGACGGTGTCGAGCCAGGCGGCGGGATCGAACTGCGGGAGGATCGTGAGCTTGCGGCCCGCCCAGAGCGAGCCGAGCATCGTGGTCGCTCCGGCGACGTGGAAGAACGGGACGGACACCATCGTCACGTCCTGCTCGGTCGTCGGGTCCACCGGGTTCTGGGTGTTCACCACGTACGCGGTGAGGGTCTTGTGGGTGAGGACCACGCCCTTCGGCAGGGCGGTGGTGCCGGAGGTGTAAATCACCATCGCCGGGTCGTCGTCGTCGACGGCGGCGAAGAACGGCTCGTCGGCGCCGCTGGCGAGTAGCTGCTCGTAGGTCTCGTGGCCGCTTGCCTCGAAGTCCAGGGTGTAGATGTGCTCCACCTTGGGGAGCTGGCTGCGGATCTCCTGGAGGATCGGCCAGTAGCGCTCGGAGCAGAAGAAGACGTTCACATCGGAGATGTCCGCCATGTACTGCAGCTCATCGGTCTTGGCCCGGAAGTTGAGCGGGACGAAGGTGGCGCCGACGCTGGCCGAGGCGTAGTAGAGCTCGACGAACTCGTTCGAGTTGACCGCCATGATGCCGACGTTCTGGCCCTTGCCCACGCCGATGGCGCTGAGGGCGTGCGCGAGGCGGTTCACCCGCGACTGGAGCTCCATGTAGGAGATGCTCTTCTCCGGGTCGGCGACGGCGACGCGGTCCGGCACCATGCCGCCGGCGATCATCAGGATGTCTGCGGTATTCATCGCTGGGAGTCCCCCTCTGCGCTGTGGGCGCGTGCGGCGCGCTCCTCGCGCCGCGGTCCCGGCCGCGCCCTAGTCTACGTCCGCCGGATCGCTCGCGAGCTCGAGCTTCCCGTCCTCGCCTCGCCTCAGCGGGAGGCGGGGGAGATCGAGGCCATCGTCGCCCAGTCCCCGGCCGCTGATGTCATACATCGCCCCGCTGCAGATGTCGAAGAAGCGTCCGTACCCGTCGTCATCGGCGAGGTCGGGCCGGAACGAAACCCGGCACTCGCCGTCCGGCGGATTATGCGGATCGACATCGGAAAGCGCGATCACCTCGCCATCCGGCAGCCGCACCACGAACAGCCCGTCCGTGCTGCGATACACAACCGAGGCGAGAGCATAATCGTCCTCGTAGCCGAGATCGATCCCTCCGCCCCCGAGGCCGCCCGCCCCGTAGGCGATCCCGATCAGCACGCCCACGACGATCAGCACCAGCCCGACGATGCAGCCGGGCTGCACGCCGGTCGGCTCCCTGCCGTGCTGGCCCCACGTCCGCGGGAGCTCTCGGGGCGCCGCGCTCATGGGCCTCAATCCCTGCCCGTCAGGGCGCGGTCGCGGTGGCGGTGGGCTCGGGCCGGCCGATCACCTCGACCTCGATCAGCGGGCGGTCCTGCGCGTCGACGGGCTGCGGGCGGGTGATGCGGAACGTGCGCAGCGGCGAGGCGGTGCCGTTGATCGCCTCGCCGCCGAGCGCCCACACGCCGGCGGAGCAGGGGTCCGTGTAGACGCCGTTGCGGCCGAGCGGGTTGCGCGCGGCGCCGCGCGGGTCGTCCGGGTGCAGCTCGATCGTGCAGCCGGTGCCGCGCGCGATCGCGTCGAGGGCGCGGATCATCTTGCGCTCGCCGTCGTCGTCGATGGCGATGACGAAGATGCGCGCCTCCGGGTAGTAGACCGGCTCACCGACCTCGAAGCGCTCGGCCGGTCCGGCGTCGAAGAGGAAGACCTCGGGCTGCGGGTTGACGACGAAGCGGCCCCAGAGGATCGCGGCCACGCCGACCGCGACGATCACGAGCAGCGCGATCATGCCGAACGGGCGCCCGCGCGGGGGCAACGACGCCGGCTGCTCCTCGCTCATCGGCCTGCCACCGTCGCGGCCAGCCGCCGCTCGAGGGCGAGCCCGGCCTCGAGCGGCTGGTCGAGCCCGTCGCGCACCGCCCGCTTCGCCGCGCGCAGGGCGGCGGGGTCGCGCCCGGCAAGTTCCCGCGCCCACTCGCGCGCCGCCGCGTCGAGCTGCTCTCGGGGCACGACGCGCTGTACGAAGCCGAGGTCGTAGGCCTCGCGGGCGCTGATCGGTTCGCCCGTCGTGGCCATGCGCAGTGCCTCGCTGGAGGGTAGGTGGCGGGGCACGGTCTGGCTGCCGCCGGCGGAGGGGATGTAGCCGAGCGTGACCTCCGGGATCGCGAAGCGGGCGTCCTCGGAGGCGACGCGCAGGTCGCAGTAGAGCGAGAGTTCGAGGCCGGCTCCGTAGGCGAAGCCGTGGATCGCCGCGATCAGCGGCAGGTCGAGGCCGGCCATCAGGCCCCAGAGGTCGCGCAGCACCCGCGCGTCGCGCGCCTCGAGGTAGGAGGGCGCGGTGCCGAACTCGGTGATGTCGGCGCCGGCGCTGAAGGCGCGGTCGCCGGCCCCGCGGAAGACGGCGGCGCGCACGGAGGGGTCGTCGCGCAGCAGCTCGAGCTGCACCCACAGCTCGTCGCGCAGCTCGAGGTGGATCGCGTTGAGCCGCTCCGGCCGGTTGAGCGTGAGCCAGACGACGTCGCCCTCGCGCTCGGCGAGGACGAAGGGGCCGCTCACGCTCAGGCCCAGTCTGGCTTGACGATGCCGGACCTGACGTTGGTGTCGTGGGTGTGTTGCAGCTCGCTGTTGACCTTCTCGGTCAGCAGCTTCATCTCCGGGGAGGTGGCGCTGACCTTGTCGTTGCGCCAGCGCCTCAGCGTCGCTGCGTCCTTGCGGCTCAGCCCGGCCTCGTCGAGCCCGTCGAGGATCGCGTCGGCCATGACCCGGACTTCGTCGACGGAGAGTTCGACCTTCATGCTCGCGCCCTCTCGCTCGCCGTGCCAAAGGCCACGCGCCCGGCCTTCACATAGCGCTGGCGCGTCGACTCCTCGATGTGGCCCATCAGCGCGTCGTTGAAGTCGTCCGTGAAGGAATCGAGGCCTTCACGGCCGGGCACGCGCTCGGTGCGCCAATCGCGGATCGCCTGCTTGCCTTCCTCGCTGAGATCGACCCCGTCGAGGATCTGCGCGGTGAAGAGCGAGATCACCGTCGCCACTTCCTGCGGGTTGAGGATGATGTTCATCGTCCCTCCGTCCCCATCGCGTGCACCGCATCGAGGTCGGCCTCGATGCACTGGTCTCGTTCGGCGGTCGCCGCGGCGCACCGCGGTCGCAGCCGTCAACTCTACCGCGAGTCCGGCCCTCGGTCGCGCCCCGTCAGCGCCCCTCGAACTTCGGGTCGCGCCGCTCGATGAAGGCGCGCACGCCCTCGGCGCGGTCCTCGGTCGTCTGCAGCAGCACGGTCAGCTCGAGTTCGAGGCTGAGCGCCTGGTCGAGCGGCAGGTCCGAGCCGCGGCGGATCGCCTCCTTGGCGAAGCGCGTCGCCAGCGGGCCGCGCGAGGCGATCGTACGCGCGATCGCGCCCGCCGCCTCGCGCGCGCCGCCGTCCTCCACGACCGAGGAGACGAGGCCGATGCGCCGTGCCTCGGCGGCGTCAATCTCCTCGCCCGTGAGCAGCAGGCGCAGCGCTTGCGCGCGGCCGACGGCTCGCGGCAGCCGCTGCGTGGCGCCGCCGTGCGGGATGCGCCCGGCCCCGGTCTCCGGCAGCGCGAAGCTCGCGCCCTCGGCGGCGACGCGGATGTCGCAGGCGAGCGCCAGCTCGAGGCCGGCCGAGTGCGCGCGCCCCCCGATCGCCGCGACGAGCGGCTGCGGCAGCGCCGCCAGCGCGTCGAAGGCCGCGCCCGCGGGCGCGATCAGCGCCGCGACCCCCTCGGAGGCCGCGAGCGCGTCCACGCTCCAGCCCGCGCCGAAGTCCTGCCCCGTGCTCGCCACGACCACGGCGCTGATCTCCGGGTGCCTCGCCGCCAACTCCGTGGCCGCGTGCGCGATGCCGTCGAGCAGCGCGCCGTCGTAGCCCGCCTCGGGCGGGTCGATGGTCAGCGTGGCGACGGAGCCGTCGAAGGTGAGGGCGGTCAGTGGCATGCCACCTCGGGAGCAATTGGCGGTTGGGCGTCCCTGTCGGCGGGACGAGCCCGATCTCGCTGCAAACGCCTGATTGGGAGAGTGTACCGCGCCTCGCTCCGCCGGGCCGCTGGACGCCGCATCGCGAGGCTGCGATCCTCGGCGGCGAAAGGAAGGCGCGATGGACCTCGAACTTGCCGGGCGCTCCGTGATCGTCACCGGCGCGAGCCGCGGCATCGGCCTCTCGATCGCCGAGGCGTTCGCCG
>VXMT01000149.1 GCA_009840965.1 Chloroflexota bacterium | reverse complement strand
ATTTTTTTATATCCCCCAGACCTCCGCTCGCCCCCGCATAACCGGCCCCGGACCACCCTCGCCTTATTTTAGGCTCCCCCTCCCGTCATTCCGGCGTCCCCTCCCCGTCATTCCGGCGAACGCCGGAATCCAGGCGCGCCGGACACGCGAGCGCCCTCGGGAGGTTCGTGCGGTGGTCAGGCGTTCCGGGCTACCCGTCGGCTGACCCGCCGGGGGACCAGCGGTAGATCTTCTCCAGGCTTCCGCCCATCAGCGCCGCGCGCTCGCTGTCCGAGAGCTGATCGGTGACGCGGAAGGCCTCGACGCCCTGTTCGTAGGTGAGCAGGTTGACGGCGCGCGTCCAGTCCGTGCCCCACAGACAACGCTCGAACCCGAACGCCTCGAAGACCCGGCTGAGCGGCTCCCAGATGTCGGGGTAGGGGAACGGCTCGTGAGCCAGCGTGCAGGCGCCGGAGACCTTGATCGCCACGTGGTCGAAGTCGGCCAGCGTCAGCACCTCGTCGAGGTCGGCCCACGGCTCGTCGGGTGGCGGTGGGTGATGCGGCTGCGTCAGGCCGAGGTGGTCGATCACCAGCTGCGTGTTCGGATGCCGCCGCGCGATCTCGCGGAAGAGCGGGATCTTCTCGGTGCACAGCACGTTGACCGGAATGCCCGCCGCCGCGCCCGCCTCCATCACAGCGTCGAGACCGGGGTGATCGGCCTCGATCTCGATGTACCTGAGCACGATCCGCGCGCCGACCACACCGGGGTTGGCCGTCCACTCCTCGATCTCCGCCCCGACCGTCTCGGAGAGCGGATCGAACGGCCTGATCAGACCGAACCGGTCCGGATACTTCGCCCCCATCGCCAGCGCGTAGCTCCCGTCGTAGCCGTAGATGCGGTAGGGCGAGATCAGCAGGGCGCCGTCGACGCCCACCTCGTCCATCGCCTCGACCATCTGCTCACCGGTGACCTCCTCGGGCCCGGTGAGCTCGCCAACCCAGGGGTTCTCGGGGGTGTTCGCCTCGTAGGCGTGCACCTGGCAGTCGATGATCGGCGTGCTGTTGTTCGGCATGGTCGGTCGGCCTCACTCCCCCTGGCTGCGTCTCGCGGCCCTACGGTACCGCGCGGGCGATGCCCCGTGCACGGGCGCGCGGCCGCAGGCGCTACAGTGGCGGCTGGAGGTGCGCCATGGCGTTTCAGATGGACCCCGAGCAACTTGGACTCGTCGACGAGGTGGCGCTCGTCACTGGAGGAGCGCGCGGCATCGGCAAGGGCTGCGCGCTCCAACTCGCCCGCGCCGGCTGCCACATCGCCATCGCCGACCTCGACGAGGAGACCGCCGGCGCCACCGCCCGCGAGATCGAGGCGCTCGGCCGGCAGGCCGAGGTCGTCGTTGCCAACGTGCGCGAGGAGGATGAGGTCAACGCGATGGTCGAGGAGGTCGTGGCGCGCCTCGGCGGGCTCGACGTGGCCGTCAACAACGTCGGTAACCCGACCGGGCTGCGGCCGTTCCTCGACTACACGACCGAGCTCTGGCACGACATCGTCGATCAGAACCTGACGAGCTCCTACCTCTGCTCCCAGGCCGAGGCGCGGAGCATGGTGGAGCGCGGGGTGGCAGGGCGGATCGTCACGATTGCATCCTCGAGCGGCATCGTGGGCGCGCCGAACATCGTCGCCTACGGGGCGGCGAAGGCGGGCGTGATCCACATGACGAAGACGCTCGCGATGGAGCTCGCGCCGCACGGCATCCGCGTCAACTGCATCGTCCCGGGCACGCACCTCACCGAGAAGGCGGCGGCCAACACCGACCCGGCGACGGTCGCCTTCCGCGAAGCCGCCGCGAAGGCGCCGCCGCTCGCCCGCCTCGGCGATCCGCTGGAAACGGGCGGCCTCGCGGTCTTCTTCGCCTCGCGGCTCTCCGCCTACGTGACCGGGCACAGCCTGCTCTCCGACGGCGGCGTCACGCACACCACGGCGCGCCCGGCCGTGCCGCCGAGGTAGCCCGCGGCGTCGAGCGGTTGCGAGGAGAGGAGCGCGCGATGGCCGAGCTGGAGGGGCGGGTCGCCCTGATCACGGGAGCGAGTCGCGGCATCGGACAGGCGATCGCGGTGCGGATGGCGGCCGAGGGCGCGCGCGTCGCGCTGATCGGCCGCAGCGAGGAGACGCGCCGCACGGACCTGTCCGGCACGCTCGAGGAGGGCCTCGCCCGCATCGAGGGCGTCGGCGGCGAGGCGATCGCCGTGCGCGCAGACATCGCCGACACGGAGGCGGACAAGAGCGCCGTCATCGAGGAAGTGGCAGCCGCCTTCGGGCGCTCGCCCGACATCCTCGTGCACAGCGCGGCCGCGCCTCGCGAGTTCCGGATGGACTGGCACATCCCGTTCGCCGAGACCGAGGCCGAGTGGTTCGTGCGCGGCGTGCTGGTCAACGTCTGGGGCGGCTGGGACCTGGCGAAGGCCGTCATCCCCGGGATGCGCGAGCGCGGCGAGGGCTGGATCCTCTTCGTCTCCTCGCAGCAGGCGGCGCCACGGCCGAGTCCGGTGGGCGGCGGCGCGGCCAGCCCCATGGGCGGCTCCAGCATCTACGGCGGCACGAAGGCATTCATCGACCGCGTCACGTCGGGCGCGGCGATGGAGCTGTACGAGGACGGCATCGCCGTCAACAGCCTCGCGCCGACGGGCGCGATCGCCACCCCGCTCTCGATCTCGGTCGGCGTGCCGCCGGAGGGAACGGAGCCGATGGAGACGTTCGTCGAGGCCTCGATCGCGCTCTGCACGGGCGACCCCGCCGAGCTCACGAGCCGCATCGTGAACACCCTGCCGCTGCTGCACGAGCTGCAGCGGCCGGTACGCACGATCGACGGCTCAGCGCTGTTCGAGGGCTGGCAGCCGGACCACGACGACGAGCGCCGCTTCCACCGCAACTACCTAGCGGCGACCGGCCACTGAGGGCCGCGCCGAGGGTCTAGTCGGGGCTGGCGCCCCAGACGATCCAGTCGGAGTGGTAGAGCGGCAGCGGGCCGCCCGAGACGCCGATCTCGGCTGTAATCCTGATCTGCCGGGCGCCCGCCCGCCCCTGGATCTGCTGGATCGAGTCCGTGTGCATCCAGAAGCGGGTGCGCCCGCTGCCGACGTTGCCGCCGCTCGGCGAGACCGGGTGGGGGCCCTCAATGCTGATGTCCTCCTGGAAGAGGTCCAGGCCCTCGCCTTCCTTCACGCCGGCGAAGCCGAGCCCCTCCATGTGGAAGACGTGGAAGAGGCTGAACCCGTCGTACATGTTCTCGAAGCTCAGGTCGCTCGCATGGATCCCGGCGCCCTCGAGGAGCTTGCGCCCGGTGCTCGCGCAGGACCGCTGTGCTTCCTCGAGGGTTTGGTTCAGCCCGCGCTGGATCGTCCGGTCGGCGGCGTGGTTGAGGATGTAGGCCGGCTTCTGCTTCATGTCCTTCGCGCGCTCGGCCGTGGTGATGAGGTACGCCGCCGCCGTGTGGATCGGGATGTCGTTGTCGAAGAGGTTGGCCGGCTTGGCGATCCAGCGCGATTCGAGGTAGTCCTCCTCGGTGAGTTCCTCGGGACGGTGCTGGTACCAGTAGCCCTCCGGGAACATCAGGCCATTGCGCCTGGAGTTCACCATGAAGGGCGTCATCATCTCCTTGGTCTTGCCGTACTTCCAGAGGTAGCGCTGGAACTGCTGGGCCGTGCCCCAGGAGTTCGCCGAACCGTAGGGGTTGGACCACTTCTGGTTCCCGGTGATCGTCTCCTCGGCGTTTGCGCCGCCGTGGCTGTAGCGGCCCTCGAGGTTGTGCCAGGCCTTGAGCACCAGGCAGGTGTTGGCCATCCCGTCGCCGACGGCCTGCGCGGCGATCGCGATCGCATTGGACATGCAGTCCATGCCCGCCATGGTGAACTTGACGTTCGTCAGCTCCGGCATGTTCTTGAGCAGCCACGTATCGGTCAGCTTGGCGAGCCCGTCGAGCGGATCGTCGGTGGTCTGGTAGGCGTTGACGATGTCCATCGGGATCGGCCGGTCGGCTGGCCAGTGCGCGCCGGTCGTGGTCGTCGGCAGGAAGACGAGACCGTCGATCTCCTCGGGCGGCACGCCGGCGTCGTCGATCGCCTTGCGCAGCGCCATCAGGCTCCAGGCGCCGATCGTGTTGTCGACGGTGCCATCCCAGCGGCGGGCCGTCGGCGAGTGGCCGACGCCGACCGCCGCGACCTTGCCCTTGTGCTCCCAGACCCCAAGTCCCTCCTGGCTGCGGAAGATCGACTCGGGCGCGGTGCTACCAAGACGGTTGGGCGTGGGCATGGGCTACTCCTTTGGGCCGTATCGCGTCGCGTCGGGCGGGCTGTTACTCGACGACCTGCCACTCGGGGATCTTCTGACCCGTGGCAGGCGTCTCCTCGAAGATCACCGTGACGGCCGCCCCGATCTCGACTTCGTCGAGCGGGACGCCGGGGAGGTTGGACACCAGCGTGATCTCGGGATCTTCCTCCAGTTCGATCACGGCGAGGTTGAACGGCTGGTCCGGGATGCGCAGCGCGACGGTGTTGTCGTAAACCACGCCGTAGCTGTGGATCCGGCCGCGGCCGCTCATCTCGCGCCACTCGAGTTCGTTGCCGGAGCCGCAACCGAAGCACTCCGGCTCCGGGGGATGCTGCAGCCGGTCGCAGGATACGCAGTTCTGGATCACGAGCCGGCCCTCGTTGCAGGCGTCCCAGAAGGGCTGGTCGAGTTCGTCCGGTATGGGAGATTGCTTCGGCATCCTCGCTCCTCGCGCTGTCGCGGAGCCGGCCGACCGGTCCCGCAGCGGGCCGAATGTTAGCAGCGATCGCGCGTCGCGGCTCGCCACCCATGCCCCCGCGCATGGGAACGCCCGCGGAAACGAACGAGCCACTGGGCGCTCTAATGTTGCGTTAGTCACCTGACTATGCAAACATTTTTGCATGACCGCTCTCCCCGCCACCGTGCGCACGGTCGATCGCTCGACGGCAGCAGGGCTGCTCGCCATCGTGGGCCTCGCGATCGTCTACCTGATCGCGCTGCAAACTGACGCGGGGTGGCCGGTCTTCTGGATCTCCGGCGTTGCCTTCGGGGCGATCTGCCAGCGCAGCCGCTTCTGCTTCGTCGCGGGCTTCCGCGACCTCTTCCTGATGCGCCAGGGCCGGATGCTGCGAGGCATCATCGCCGGCCTCGCCGTCGCCACCGCGGGCTTCGCGATGATCATGGCGACCGTCGTGCCCAACCCCGGCAGCGGCGTCCTCCCGTCGGACGCGCACATCCTGCCACTCGGCATCGCGACCGTCCTCGGCGGGCTGCTCTTCGGCTTCGGCATGGTGCTCTCCGGGGGCTGCGTGAGCGGGTCGCTCTATCGCATGGGCGAGGGCTACATCGGCTCCTGGGTGGCGATCGGCGGCGTGCTGCTCGGGCTCTACGCGATGGCTCGCACCTGGAACTGGTGGTGGGACAACCAGATCAGCAGCGACCGCATCTCCTGGCTTCCGACGGACCTCAGCTACACCGGCGCCCTCGTGCTCACCTTCGCGCTGCTCGCGCTCGCCTTCGTCGCCGTCTCCTGGTGGGAGCGGCGCGGCTTCTCGGGCATGTCCTTCACGATCCCGATCAGCAGCACCGCGGCGGCCGACGGCGAGCCGGACACGACCCTCACCGGCCTCGCGCGGAAGGTCTTCCGCACCGAGTGGACGCCGCTGATCGGCGGCATCGCGCTGGCCGCGGTCAACATCCTGATCTTCATCCGCTACCGCCCGCTCGGCGTCGTGGGGGAGCTCTCCCGCTGGTCCACCGACTTCGCGGCCAACCTCGGCGCCGGGGTCGGCGAGCTGAAGGGCATCAGCGACATTCCCGGCTGCGTGCCGCGCTTCGTCGAGGGCACGTGGTTCAGCGACGCCTTCATGCTCAACGCCGGCATCATCGCGGGGGCTTTCACCGCAGCGCTGCTGGCCAGGGAGTTCCGGCTGCGCGTGCCGCGCGGACCGCGCCGCTACGTGCAGTCGCTCGCGGGCGGGGTGGTGATGGGCTACGGCGCGGGGCTCGGCCTCGGCTGCACGCTCGGCGCCTTCTTCTCCGCGATCCCGTCGCTCGCCCTCAACGGCTGGGTCTACGCGATCGCCCTCGTGTTCGGCGCCTGGGCCGGGACCGCGTTCATCCGGAGGTTCCCGTGAGCGACAACGGTGCCTCCGAGCTGCTGGACCTGCGCGGCCGCCCGCCGGCCGAGCAGATGCAGGCGGCCATGGCCGCCGTCGAGCAGGCTGCCGGGGGCGCGGCGCTGCGCATCATTTCCGAGCTCGACGTCGTCGCGACGTACGTGCTGCCGGCGGCAGCCGAGCGCGGCGTGCGCTGTCGCCTCGAGCCGCCCTCGGACGGGATTCGAGAACTGAGCCTCTCGCCGGGCACACGCCCGGCTTCGGCAACAGAGTCAGGGAACAGCTCCAACCAGGGAGTGTGAGGGGGTGACTCCATGAGCGAACAGAACGAAGGGCCGGTGCTGGACGTACGCGGCGAGATCTGTCCGTACCCCATGCTGCGCACCAACCGGGAGCTCGACGACGTGCGCCCCGGCGTGCCGGAGCTGCGGGTCTGGACGGACCACCCGCCCGCGCTCTCGACGATCCCGCCGGAGGCGATGAAGCGCGGCTACGGGTGCGAGATCAGTGAGCGGCGCCCCGGCGAGTGGGAGATCCACATCTTCAACGCCGAGGCGGCGGCAGCAGGCTAGCAATGCACGAGTCCAGCCGACTGGGCGGCGATGCCCGCTCCACGGATGAACGGAATGCGAGGGACACGATGAAGCGACGGAACGGAACGAGACGAGGAACCAGGCTGTTCGGCCGTACCACCGGCCTGCTGGCGGTGGTCATGCTGGCGGGGGCCGCCCTGATCGCCGCCTGCGGCGGTGACGACGAGGTGGAGCAGGTCACCGGCCTCGATGATCGGGGCTACGCCGATACGTCGAGGCTGGTCACGACCCAGTGGATCGAGGACAACCTCGACAACGACTCGGTGCTGCTGATCGACCTGCGCGGCGCGGACGACTACGCCGCGGGGCACATCCCGGGCGCGGTCCAGATCCCGCGCACAGCGCTTCAGGTCGAGATCGACGGCGTGCCCGGCCTGATCCCGCCTGCGGCCGACGTGGCCGCCGGATTCGGCGCGATCGGCGCGACGGCGGACACGACGATCGTCTTCTACGACGCCCGCGGCTCGATCTGGGGCTCGCGCGGCCTCTGGGTGCTCGCCGTCTACGGGCACGAGGACGTCCGGCTGCTCGACGGCGACTTCCCGCTCTGGGAGTCCGAGGGCCGCGAGGTCAGCACCGCGACGCCGGCGATCACGGCCGCCGACTACGAGTTCACGTCCTCACCGAACAACGACATCATCGCCGGCTGGGACGACATCATCGCCTCGATCGAGGACCCGAGCGTGCTTGTCTGCGACGCGCGCTCGCCCGAGGAGTACGCCGGGCGCGACGTGCGCGCCGATCGCGGCGGCCACATCCCGGAGTCGGTCAACGTCGAGTGGAGCCGCGCGCTCGACGAGAACGGCCGCTTCAAGCCGGCCGACGAGCTGCGAGCGCTCTACGAGGGCGAGGGCGTCGAGGCGGGCGGCACGGTCTACACGCTCTGCCAGACCGCCGTGCGCGCCACGCACACCTGGTTCGTGCTGAGCGACCTGCTTGGCTACGACGACGTGCGTGTCTACGACGGCTCGTGGGTCGAGTACGGCAACCGCGAGGACTCGCCGATCGACTCCTAGCGCGGACCCGAGCGGCTCACCCGAGCCGCCGGGACAGGTGCAAGTTCGAGGCGCCGCAGGATCTCCTGCGGCGCCTCCGCGTTCGCTACACGACCGGGCGCGCCGCCCACACCGGCTAACTTGGTACCCTCGGCCTCACGGAGACCTCGAAGGAGCGCGCGATGACCTCGGCGACACAGCACGGAACGATCACGGACGAAGGCCTGGCGGCGATGCGCAGCCGCATCGGCATCCCCAGCGAGACGCGACGCTACGGGGCCACGCGCGGGCTGTTCACGCTGATCAACCAGGACTCGGCGCACATCTACGCGATCGGCAGCGGCGATGCGAACCCGCTCTACACGGACGCCGCCTACGCGCGCGCCTCGCACTGGGGCTCGGTCGTCGCGCCGCCCACGATCCTCTTCAACGCGGGGATCGTCGAGGGCCGCCCGATCACCGCGCGCGAGCGCGAGGAGGGCCGCGGCGGCGGCCTGCCCGGCGTGCACGGCATGTTCTCCGGGGCCGATTGGGAGTGGTACCAGCCGCTGCGCGAGGGCGACGAGATCTTCCGCGTCAGCTACCTCTCCGACGCGCAGGAGAAGTCCGGCGTCTTCGCCGGCCGCCAGGTGCTCTCGCTCACCGAGAGCCTCTTCCGCAACCAGCGCGGCGAGGTGCTGGCCAAGGAGGTCGAGTGGTCGATGCGCACCGAGCGCGACGGCGCCCGCGAGCGCCAGAAGTACGACTGGGAGCCGCACGAGTACAGCAGCGAGGAGCTCGAGCGCATCGACGAGGCCTACGCGAACGAGCGGCCGCGCGGCGCGGAGCCGCGCTACTGGGAGGACGTGCAGGTCGGCGACGCCCTCGACGAGATCGTGCGCGGGCCCTACCGCGCGACGGACGCGGTCGCCTGGGACATCGGCTGGGGCGGCGTCTTCGCGCGCAGCGGCAAGGTGGACTTCGACTACCGCCAGCGGCACCCGCGCGCCTACTCGAGGAACCGCTACGGCATCCCGGACATCCCGGAGCGCGTGCACTGGGAGAGCGAGTTCGCGCGCGAGGTGGGCGTGCCGGGTCTCTACGACTACGGCCCGCAGCGCATCGCCTGGGCGAGCACGCTGGTCACGAACTGGATGGGCGACTCAGGTTTCCTCAAGCGGCTCTGGGTGCAGGTCCGCCGCTTCAACATCGAGGCCGACGTGCAGTGGTACCGGGGCGAGGTGATCGCGAAGCAGGTCGAGGACGGCGAAGCGCAGGTGATCTGCGACGTCTGGGCGGAGAACCAGCGCGGCGAGGTGACGGCGCCGGGCCAGGCGATCGTGCTGCTGCCCTCACGCGAGCGCGGCGAGGTGCGCATCCCGGCGCGCGGCCAGCCCGGCTACCCGAGCTGGGACGCCGAGACGAAGGTCACCCCGGTGGGCCAGGGCCCGTTCCCGCACCACTCGACCACGCACGGCTTCCTACTGCCCGGCGTGCAGCGCTGACGGGAGGCGCCCGCTCCGGCTAGGCTCCCGCGCCGACGGCCTCCGCGCGGCCGGCGAAGGCCGGCATCACTTCCTCGGCGAAGCGCTGGTACTGCTCGATGATCTCGTCGGCCGTGACCCCCGAGGGGTGGCCGAGCGTGATGCTCTCGAGGCCGGGGACCTCCTCCTCGAGGGCGTGCAGCCGCTCGATGATCTGCTCGGCACTGCCGCACAGCACGCTGCCGCTGGCGACGGCGTCCTCGAGCCGCGGGAGCGTCGTGTCGGCGAGCGCCGTCTTCGAGTCCTTGAGGTTCTCGATCTGCTCGTCGTTGAGCGATCGCAGCAGGCGCAGCGGCCCGAACATCTTGATGTTCTCTTCGTGGTAGGGGCGCAGCCTGCGGATCGCCTCCTCGCGGCTGTTGGCGATGTAGAAGTGGAAGCCGACGCTGAGGTCCTCTCCCAGCTCCATCTCGCGGCCGGCCCGCGCGTGGGCGGCCTGCCAGGCCTCGACGACCGGGAGCATGATGCCGCTCGCCGCGACGCCGCCGCCGGTCATGCCCTTCAGGCCGTGCTTGACCATGAAGTCCAGCCCGCGCTGCGTCGCGCCCTGGATCGGCTGCCAGCACTCGACCGGGTGCGTCGGCCGCGGCACCAGCGAGAGCTCCTCGAGCGGGTCGCCGCGGTAGTCGACGGGCGGGCTCGGCGGCAGGTCGTAGTACGTCCCGTGATGCGAGAAGCGATCCTCGTTCAGCGCCTTGAGGATGATCTCGACCTGCTCCTCGAAGAGGTCGCGGTTCGCCTCCTGGTCGAGCAGCGGCGCGCCGAAGGTCTCAACCTCGCGCGTGTGGTAGCCACGCCCGACGCCCATGATCACGCGCCCGCCGGTCAGGATGTCGGCCACGGCGAAGTCCTCGGCGAGCCGCAGCGGGTGCCACATCGGCGTGATGTTGAACCCGCAGCCGAGCTTGATGTTCTCGGTCACGTGGGCAAGGTGGACGTAGAGCATCAGCAGGTTCGGCAGGCACTCGTAGCCCTCGGGCTGGAAGTGGTGCTCGGCGCCCCAGAGCGAGTAGTAGCCGAGGCTGTCGACCGCCTTTGCGATCTGCTCGGCCTTCTCGTGCGCGCCGGCCAGCACCTCGTTCGGGTAGTCACGCTGCATGACCGGCGTGCCGCCGTAGCCGATGTCCTCCAGGTCCACGTGGCCGGTGTAGAGCGTCTCGAATCGCTTGAGCATGCCTGCCTCCGTTTCGCTGCCGCGGGCGAGTGTAACCGAGGGCGCCGTCAGGCGAGACCGCGATCGCGCGCCCGGTGTTAGCGGCCCTTGAAGACCGGCTTGCGCTTCTCCGCGAACGCGGCCGCCGCCTCGGTGGTGTCCTCGAGGGCGAACAGCGACTGCTGCGCCTGCGGGTAGTCGATCGTGAGCTGGTAGGCCGTCGAGCGCGGGCGCGCCATCATCAGCTGCCGCTTCGTCACCTGCACGTGCACGGGCGGCAGCGCGGCCAGCTCGTGCGCGATGCTCAGCGCCGTCGGCATCACCTCGTCCGAGGGCACCACGTGGTTCGCGAGGCCGACCTCGTAGGCGCGCTGCGCGGAGAAGCGGTGCCCGCGCAGCATCATCTCGCAGCCGGGCAGCCACGACAGCCCGTTCATCAGCGGCACCAGCGCCGACCCGAGCACGCCGGTGGGTACGGACGAGAAGGCGATCGTCGCGTCGTCCGCGAGGACGGAGATGTCCGAGCCGCAGACCATGTAGAGGCCCGCGCCCCAGGCGCCGCCCCGCACAGCGGCGATGATCGGCTTGTCCGTGTCCGGCACCAGCTGGAAGCCGAGGATCTTCGCGCGCGAGTCGGCCAGCGTGTTGCCGCGGATGCCGTGCTCGGCCTGCTCCTTGATGTCGCGGCCCGCGCTGAACACCCGTCCCTCGCCGGTGAGCACGATCGAGCGCACCTGATCGTCGTCCATCGCCTCCATCCAGGCGCCGCCGAGCTCGTCGCCCATCACCCGGCCGAAGGCGTTCAGCCGCTCCGGCCGGTTCATCGTGATCACGGCCACGTGGCCGTCGACCTCGTAACGGACGTACTGCGCTTCGTAGGCCATGGCTGGTGCTCCTTCCCGCGAGGCCGCGCGCTAGCCGCGAGGCAGGCCGAGGCCGCGCGTGGCGATGATGTTGCGCTGGATCTCGCTGCTGCCGCCGGCGATCGTGCGCGAGACGTGGCGGACGTACGCCTTCGCCGGCTCGCCCTCCAGCGGCGCGTGGCGGTCGCCGTCGCCGCCCCAGAGCTGTCCGTACAGCCCCAGCGCCTTCGCGGTCGTGCGCGACGTGCGCTGGATCGTCTCGAAGACGCTCATCTGCAGCATCGAGGCCTCGTAGTTCGGCACCAGGCCCGCGCCCTGCATGGAGACGACCCGGAACGCGAGGTTGAAGACCACCTCGACCTCGATCGCACGGTCCGCGATCTCATGGCGGATCGTCGCCGACTCGGCGCTGCGCGACTTCGCGGCGCCCTCGGGCGAGCCGATGAAGTCGACGAGGCGCTCGATCGAGCGCTGCGCGTCGACGGTCTGGCGGATGCGCGAGCGCTCAAAATCCAGCAGCGTCACGCTGACGTACCAGCCGCGGTTCTCCTCGCCTACCAGGTTGCCGGCGGGGACGCTGACGTTGTCGAAGAAGACCTCGTTGAAGCCGTGCTCGTCCGCCATGTTGATCAGCGGGCGGATGGAGATGCCCGGCGTCGCCATGTCCACCAACAGGAAGGAGATGCCGCGATGCTTCGCGGCGTCCGGGTCGGTGCGCACGAGCAGCGCGATGTGGTCCGCGGCGTGCGCGCGCGAGGTCCAGATCTTCTGGCCGTTCACGACGAACTCGTCCCCGTCGCGCACCGCCCTCGTCTGCAACGAGGCGAGGTCGGAGCCCGCGCCGGGCTCGGAGAAGCCCTGGCACCAGGCGCGCTCGCCGGAGAGCGTCTTCGAGATGTGCTCGGCCTTCAGCTCCTCCGTGCCGTGGATGATGATCGCGGGGCCGATCTGGGAGATCCCCTGCCCGCCGACCTGCGGCGCCTCGGCTTTGGCGAGCTCGTGGTTGAGGATGAACTGTTCCACCGAGGTCATCCCGCCGCCGCCGTACTCGACCGGCCAGGCGGGGGCGATCCAGCCTCGGTCGGCGAGCGCGCGCGCCCAGCTCCAGGCGGCGTCGCGGACCACCGGATCCTCGGAAATGCGGTCGATCTGCCACTCCTCGCCGGAGCCGCCGGGGCCGCCGCGAATCTTGCGGTAGTGCTCCGGCAGCGAGGTCTCGACCAGCTCGCGCACGGCCGCGCGGAACGCGGCCTGCTCCGGCGTATCAGCCCACTCCACGCGCCGCCCCTTCCGCGCGCCGGGGCGTCCCCGGCCCGCGCGATGATACCCCGCGACCGACAGGCAGCGGAGCAGCCTCAGGCCTGCTCGGCCGGGTAGAACGTCTGCAGCTCCTGGACCGTGATCATGGCGCTGCGCGACTTGTCGATGATCGTCTCGCCACTGGCGACCAGCGCTTCGTAGCCGGGCGCGCTGGCGCGGTCGTTGCACGCCTCCAGGCTCTCCCACCAGACCTCGCCGGCGTAGTCGGGGAGGAAGCCCTCGAGGCGCGTCGAGCGCACCCGGTTCGTGGCGAACTTGAGCAGGCCGCCCAGCTCCAGCGCGTGCGCGGCGTGTTCCTCGCGCCAGTAGCGCTCGAACTCCTCGGCGCTCACATCCCGGCGGCGGTGCAGGAAGTGGAAGCTGCGCACGGTGGGCGGCGGATCCGCTGCGCCGTCCGGCAGGAACTCGTCGAGCCGCTCTAGGACGACCCCCGTGTTGCGCGGCTGGTCGATGATGTTGTGGCCGCTCTCCAGCGCGCGCTGGCCCTCAGGGATCCTGAAACCGATCTCGGAGTCCTCGGGCGTCCGCCACCACAGCTCACCCATCGCGTCCGGCTGCAAGCCCGGGACGGTCGACTCGAGCACGAGGTTCGTGCCGAAACGGTAGACCGAGGGCACCTTCACCACGAAGCCAGAGTGCGTCTCCAGCCAGTAGCGCTGGAACTCCTCCGGGCTCACGTCGGGGCGGCGGTGCAGGATTGCCAGGTTCCGGGTGTTCATGATCGCTCCCTCATCGCCCTGCGCAGAAGTCCGCGGGCGCATCGCACGGTACGCGGATCGCCGCGCTGCGCCCACCCGATGGCCCGCTCCATGCCCCCCGGTGCTACGGTAGATCGAGGGGGGATTCGGAAAGGCCACAACCATGAGTGAGCCGACCCTGTTGTCCCCGCATCGTGCGGCGTCGCTGAGCCGGCTGCTGCTGGTCCTGGCGATCCTCGCGGGCCTCGCGGCGAGCCTGATCGTGCTCGCGTTCCAACCCGTTACGGACTTCCTGCGAGAGGGCCCGGCGCGCTTCCTTCCCTTCGAGGGCGAGGCGGCACGCTACGTGCTCGGCGCCGGCGCGGCGCTCGCCACGATCGTCGCCGGAGCTGCCCTCTGGCGAGGCTTCTCGGTCGCCTCGGTCGTCGTCGCGGCGGTCGCCGTCGGCGTCGGGTTCCTGCTGATCCACGTGCTGCTGACGCCGGCGATCGGGCTGTTCGCGCTCAGCATCCTCGCCTGGGTCGGAGGGCGCACGCCGCGGCGGGTGCTGGTCGAGGCCGGCCCGCGACGCTACCCGCTGCGCTGGGGCGCGGGCCTGGTCGTCGCCATCGCGGGCCTCGTGGTCGCGGGCGCGGTGAGCTGGTGGCTCGCCTCGCCGCTCTGGGACGAGGGCACGATGCTCGACGAGGGTCTCGGCTTCGAGATCGCGGGTATGCCAACGGCCACGCCGGCCGCAGCGGCGGCCGCGGACAACGCCACCGCCTCGCCGACCGCCACCGAGGCCCCCGCCGAGACACCGGCCGCCACGCCCGACTCGGCGGCTTCACCCGCGGCAGCATCGCCGGCGGCGGCGGGCGAGACCGCGACGCCCACGGCGACGGCCCCGGCAGCGACGCCGACGGCAACCGAGGCGCCCTCGGGGCAGGGCTCGCTGATCTCGATGGGCGAGCTGATGGGCGCGGACATGTTCCACACGGGCAGCGGCCAGGTGCTGCTCGTGCGCGCGCCGGACGGCTCCGTCATCCTGCGCTTCCAGGACTACGCCGTGAGGAACGGGCCCGACCTGTTCATCTACCTCACGCCCGACCCCGACGGCGACGTGTTCGCCGACGGCGCGATCGAACTGAGTGAGATCCGGGCCACCCGCGGCAACGTGAACTACGAGGTCCCCGCCGACGTCGACCCCTCGACGTTCCGTGCCGCGGTGATCTGGTGCAAGGCGTTCGCCGTGCTCTTCGCCCACGCGGAGCTCGAGTAGCCCCTCCGGTCCCCTCTCCCCGAGAGGGAGAGGGTCAGGGTGCGCACCCTCCGGTCCCCTCTCCCCGAGGGAGAGGGTTAGGGTGAGGGAGGGTCCGCCCTCC
>VXMT01000016.1:4944-14929 GCA_009840965.1 Chloroflexota bacterium | reverse complement strand
GGGGGGCGCGCCGCGCCCCCCCCCCCCCCCCCCCCCCCCCCCCCCCCCCCCCCCCGGGCCGCGGGGCGGCGGCGGGCGGCGCCTGGCTGACGGCCGTGGCGGTCGGCGGCGGCGCGCTCTACTGGGGGCTGACACGCAACGAGACGCTGTTCGAGGCCGCGGGGACTCGCTACGCGCTGCTGCTCGCCCCCGCCGCCCTGCTCGCCCCTGCCGCGATGCTCGCGTGGCTGCTCGTCCCGCAGATCGCCCGGCCGCTCGCCCGGGTCGCCTCGATCGGCCGGGGGATCACGCTGCCCGGCGGCCTGCGAGCCGTTGCCCGCGGGCCCGTGGGCATCGCCTTCCCGCTCGTGCTGATCGCCGCGGCTGCCGCGGTGCTGCTCGCCACGCTGCCCGCGACGCTCGAACGCTCGACCGATGATCGCGCGGCTCACAGCAGCGGCGGCGACGTGCGCGCGAGCGGCTTCGCGGGCCTCGCGGATGCGGGCGACGCCGAGCGCCGGGCGGCCATCGCCGACGCCGGGCCGGGGGCGGCCTCACCGCTGGCGCGAGCGGCGGGCGAGTTGAACCACGGCGGCGCGACACTGCCCGTCGAGGTGCTGGGCATCGACCCGGCGAGCTTCGGCGCCGTCGCGCACGTCCGGCCGGACCTGACCGCCGATCCGCTCCCGGCCATCCTCTCCGCGCTCAGCGTGAACGCGGCGAGCCTCGAGGGGCATCCCGTGCCGCCCGGCACGCGGCAGCTCGGCGCCTGGGTCCGGCTCCTCGACTCGCGCGGCGAGGTGCGCATCGCGCTCTCGCTGCGCAACGCAGGCGGACGTTATGTGCAGCTGCTGCTCGGCGTGACCGAGGCCGAGCCCGGCCTCGGGAGCTGGGGCTTCCACGCCGCCGACCTCGCGACGCCGCTCGGCATCGACGGCGCGGCGCTGCCCGCGGCCGATCTGGCCGGCCCCCTGACGGTGCACGGCTACTACCTGCTGCTCGGCGGGGAGGCCTCGGCGGCCCCCGGCAGCGCCGTGCTCGGCCCGCTGCTGGCGACGGCCGAGCCCCCGAGCGCGCCACGCGACGGCATCGGCCGCCTCGAGGCCGCCGACGTGCCCTTCGCGCTGCACGAAGTCGTGCACCCGCTCTCGGACCTCGAGGGCCTCGCGCCGATCGGCGGAAATGCCGCGAACGGCGCGGAAGTCACCGCACGCTACACGCTCGCCTCTGCCCCCGGCTTCCGGGGCGCGCAGCACCTCGACTGGGGCGTCACGACGGAGCCGGTCGCATCCTCGATGCGTGGGCTGCGGCAGGAGACGGACGGCGCGCCGGTGCTGATCTACGCCTCACGCGCCGCCGTCGAGCGGCTCGCCATCGACCCGGGCGAGGAGCTCGAGCTGACGGTGCGCGACCGCACCGTGCGGGCGCAGCTCGCCGGGGAGCTGGATGGCTTCCCGACATTCGCCGCCGACGCCGCCTTCGTCGTCACCGGGCTCGACCGTCTGCTGGCGGCGATCAACACCTCCCCGCACCTCGATCCGCTCGCGACGAACGAGGCCTGGTTCGCCACGGCGTCGCCCGCACGGGCCGCCGCCGCGCTGCGCGGCGCACCCTTCGAGGCGGCCACCGTCATCGACCGCGAGTCGCAGCGCGCGGCCCTCGGCGGCGAGCAGGCGGCGGCGCTCGGCTGGCGCACGGTGCTTACCTTCGGATTCGGCGCGCTGCTCGTGGCGGCCTTCGCGGCGGTCCTGCTGGACATCGCGATGCGCCGCGAGGAGCGCCTGCGCGAGCACGCAGCCATCGAGGCGCTCGGCGGATCGCCGTCCGGCTGGATCGGCGCGGTCGCGATCGAGACCCTGGTCCGCCTCGGAGCGGCCGCCGCGATCGGCGCGGCTGCCGGTGTGGCGCTCGTTCGCTGGCTGCTCGCCATCCTCGCGCGCGACGCCAGCGCCACCGTGATCGAGCCGCCGTTGCTCGTGGAGTTGGAGGGCGCGCCGCTGTGGCTCGCCGCGGCCGTGCTGGCCGCGAGCCTCGTTGTGACCGCCGCCGCCGCGGGGCTACGGTATCGAGGGCGCATCGCATGGCCGTCGACGGCCACGGCGACGAGCACCGGGGAGGCCTGAGCTGGCCGCAGCGGAACAGCCCGCCGCCGTGGTCGCCGCACTCGGACCCGAGAGCCATGTCGAGTGCAGCGGACTCACCCTCGAGGCCGCGAACGGCCGCGGCTTCGCCCTCCGCGACCTCTCGCTCACCCTCGAGCGCGGGGCGCTGCGCCCATTGCTCGGGCCCGCCGCCTCCGGCAAGAGCGTTCTGCTGCGAGTGCTCGCGGGGCTCGTCCGCCCGCAGGCGGGAAGCGTCCGCGTGGACGGCCTCGATCTCTCGCTCGGGAGCGATGCGGAGCTGCGCGAGTTCCGCCGCGAGTCCGTAGGCCTGGTGGGCGGCGAGGATCTGACGCCACGGCTGAGCGTCGCCGCGAACATCGAGCTGCCGCTACGCCTCTCCGGCGTTCCCGCCGGGCGCGCCCGGCGGCGAGCCGCCGACCTGATCACGCTCGCGGGCCTCGAGGAGCTGGCGGGAGTCCGCGCGGAACGCCTGCCCCCACTCGCCGCGGCCCGCGCGGCCGTGGCGGCAGCAGTCGCGCACGAACCCGGCCTGCTGCTGCTCGACGAGCCCACGGCCGCCCTGCACCTCGACGAGCGCGAGGAGCTGGTCGATCTGCTGCGCATCCTGCACCGCGACCTGCGGCTCACGCTTCTGCTCGCGACCCGCGACGCCTCGCTCGCGCGGCGTCTTGGCGGCGAGCTGCGCATGCGCGACGGCCGCATCGTCTCCGAGCTCGTCCGGCGCTCGGCGTTCTCGCGCGGCGACGGCGAGCGCGTCGACGAGCTCGCCGTGCTCGACCACGACGGGCGCGTCGAGCTCTCGCCAGAGCAACGCCGGGAACTCGGTATCGGCCGTCGCGCGCGCGTCACGGCCGAGGAGGACCACATCGCCGTCTGGCCGGAGCGCCCGCCGCCCGATACGCGGCCACCCTGGAGACGACGGTGACGGCGGTCCCAGAGCCGCTGATCGCCCTTGAGGGCGTCACGCTCGCGTACCGCGCGGGCGATCGCGCGCGCCGCGCGCTGGACGAGGCGAGCCTCGCCACGGAAGCGGGCGAGATCGTGAGTGTCGAGGGCCCGCCGGGCGCCGGGAAGACGACCTTGCTGCTCGTCGCCGCCGGGCTGCTCACGCCGGAGGCCGGCGCCGTGCGCTTCGAAGGCGAGAATCTCGCCGCGCTCTCCTCGGGACGGCGCCGCGAGTTGCGCCGGAGTTCGATCTCGCTGCTGCCCGAGGGCGGCGGGCTGTTGCCAACGCTCTCCATCGCGGAGCAAGTCGATCTTGCGCTGCGCATCGCCGGCCTCGGCAGGCGCGACCGCGCCGCGCGCCGCGACGAGTACCTCGCCGCGATGGGGATCGCGCACCTTGCCACGCGTCGACCTTACGAGCTGACGCCGTGCGAGCGCGCACTCGCCGCGCTGGCGCGCTCGCTCGCGGTGCACCCGCGCGTGCTGCTCGCCGATGAGCCCGCCGCCGCGATGGACGCCGAGGCGCTGGCGACGCTGGAGCGGCAGCTCGCTCTGTTGACCGCGCGCGGCGGCGCGGCCGTGCTGACGACCATCAACCCCGAGGTCGGAGCCCTTGCCCGCCGCCGCCTCGCGATCGAGGACGGGCGGCTGCGTCCGGCGACCCCGTTCGCGGAGCCGCCCGGCGCGCTGCCGATGGCCGACCCCGCGACCGGCGCGCAGGCAGGTTGAGCCCGCGATGGCCGCGACACTGCTGCACCTGGTGGTCGCCGGCCTCCGCGAAGACCTCGGCGATGCGGAGCGCGAGGAACTGGCGACGCTCGCGCGCGGCCTCGGCTCGGCGGAGGGCGTACAGGCGACGTTTGCGGCCTGCTCCCTCGGCGAGCTGATCACCGCCACCTGGCTCCGCACCCCCGACGACCTCGAGGCATTTGCCTCGTCGCCGGCGCACCTGCGCTTCGTGCTCGAAGGCGTCGCGCGCCACGGCACGGGCATGTGGAGCGCCGCCGCGAGCGTGGCCGCGGGTCCGCCGGCCGACCCCGGCGCCGTCGCCGCCCTCTGGGCGTTCGGGCTACCCGGAGATGCGCCTGCCTTCGAGTGGCAGGTGCGCGACCTGCTGACGGCGATCGACGCCCTGCCCGGCGACTCCGCCGCCGGACCAACCACCGAGGAGCGCGAGCGCTTCCGCGCCGCCGGCGTTGTCTGCGTCTCGCGGGAGCAACGAAACGCCTTCGACGCGGCGCTCGCAGACGCGCGCGCCTCATGGGGCGAGCTCGGCGCGAATCTGCGCGATGCCGTGGCGCCGCTGCTCACCTCGTAGGGCGCGCGGTCAGGGGCCGGTCGACTCCACGAGGCGCAGGAAGAGCGTGCCGTTGTCCCACTGCACGATCTCGTGCGGCGGCTCGACATGGATCCAGGCGATGCGCGTGTCGCGACCGTTGCGCACCTGCAGCCGCCACGTCTCGAACGAGCCGGCGGGCACCTCGATGGTCTGCCGGTCGACCAGCACGAGCCGCGCCGTGACCTGCGAGGCGTCACGCGGGTTGACCGAAACGTAGTTCGCCTCGAAGTCTTCGGCGAAGGCGAGGGCGCGCCAGATCCAGAGCGAGGACTGGCTGTCGTAGTGGTGGTCGCGCAGCTCGATCTCGCGGGTCCGCTCGCTCCCGCCGCTGTGCTGCGTGATCACGAGCTGCGGCTCGCCAGCCTCAGCCTCGTACTTCGCCAGGTACCACTCGTCGTCCGAGGGCTCGCGCCGCTGGATCGAGCGCTCGGCGAGGCGCGGCTTCAGCGTGACCGCGTCCACCACCACCGTGACGACGTCGACGATCGGCCGCTCGCCGGAGGGCGTCTCGACCTCCTCGTAGGTCTGCACGAGCCCGAAGGCATCGCGGTCCTGTACCGTGGTGGTGAAGACGCCGCGCCCCACGACCGCACCATCGGCGTCGACCAGTTCGTAGACAAGCCGCTCGCCGTCGCCGAAGGGCACCGAGGCGACGATGTCCTCGGTGTCTCCGCTGCCCGCCCCGCCGGTCGCGCAGGCGACGCCCGGGAGGATCAGCAAGGCCAGCAGCGCCGCCGTCCAGCGCATCCGCACGCAGTCACCCCCCCACATCGAGGCCGCACGAAGCCGCCGTGGAGGCTAGCAGAGGGGACGGTTGAGATCGCCGCAGCCGGGCGACGGACCGGCCAGGCTAGGTGGTGGGGGCGCGCTCCCAGAGGGACTCGTAGCCCTCGCCGCCGATGATCGCCGAGACGACCTCGGCGCGCTCGGCCGAGCGGACCTCGTCGAAGACCTCGCCGCAGCGCCGCGCGAGCGCCGCTCCGCCGAGCTCGAACATGCGCTGCTCGAGCCGCTGCCAGAGCCCGGCCTCGCGCATCACCTCGATGTAGCGAGGCCAGCTGAGCACGGTGATCTGGTCCGGGAGCGGCACCCCGGGGCGCAGCTTCTGCAGGTAGCGATAGCGCTCCTCCGCCGAGGACACGGGCGGCACGAGCCGCAGTTGCGGGCTGTCCTCGGGTGACTCGCGGGTATCCACGAGCAGGCGCTGCGGGATGACGTGGAAGCGGATGATCAGGACACCGGCCTCGTCGATGACGCGGCCCATCTCTTCGATGTCGAGTCCGCCCAACTCGCCTGGCATCGCAGGAAGCGTAGCAAACGATGCGGGGCATTCACAACGGGCACGGAGCAACTACGGCTCGGTCGTGCGGTTCCGCGAGGCCTCGGCAGGCGCTTATGTCGGGAGCTGGTAGGTGCGGTCCAGGTACGGGATGTTCACGAGCCCGCTCATCTGCAGCCCGAACGCGATCAGCACCACGCCGCCAACCCGCGTCGCGGTGTCCAGGTGCTGCTGCACCTGGCCGCCGAGGAACCCCGCCGAGGCGCCGACGAAGGCGAAGACCAGCGTGAAGCCGATGACGAAGACGACCGCGTGGGTGAAGAGCTTCCTCCGCGCCGAGGCCGATGTGCCCGCGATCTGGAACACCTCGCCCGCGAGGTTCGCGAGGTAGACGGGCACCAGCGGGAGCACGCAGGGCGAGAGGAACGAGACGATACCGCCTACAAATGCGATCGCCGGCCCGGCGGCGCCCTCCGTGCCCGTGGACAGGTTCTCCTCGGCGGACGCGGTCTGGTCGAAGAGGAAGCCGAAGGACTGGAAGTAGGTGTTGAGCCGCCCGAACTCGCCGAGCAGCATCAGCGCGCCGACGACAATGAAAAGCGCGCCGCTCACGGCCATCAGCCCCGGCATGTAGGGCTGCAGCTTCCGCACTTTGGGCGCGAACCAGCCGAAGGCGGCGCCGAAGGCGAGGAACCAGACGCCGAGGCCGAGCGAGTAGAAGATGAGCAGCAGCGCTCCCTGCGCGGCCGTCCCGGACGTCGCCGCCAGCGTGAGCACGACGCCGAGGATCGGCCCGATGCAGGGCGACCACGCCACCGAGAAGGCCGCGCCGATGGCGAAGGAGCGCGGGTAGCCGCTGCGATACCAGGATGAGGGCGCCGGACCCGCCGCTGCGGTCATGCTGCTACTCCTCTTCCCCGGGGTCCGGGATGCCGAGCAGGCGGCGTCGGGCCGCGTCGTAGCGGTCCTTCGCGTTCGCCTCGCGGTTGAGCAGGCCCTTGAGTTTCGAGGGGTGCAACGGCTCGCCCTCGAGCAGCACGGCGTGCACCTGGTCGAGCTGCTTCCGCCAGCCGTCCCAGGCGCTGCGGTAGGCGGCCTGTGGCGTCTCCCCGCTCATGGATCCAGTGTAGCCGAGACCGCGCTTCCGGACGCCCTCGCAACGAGGCGGATCGAGCGCTCGGCGACCCGAATCAGTCGGGGTTTCCGACGGCGAGGATCGCGAGTACCGGGAGCAGCGTGGCGAACAGTACCGGGACCGGCGCGTCGAGCCTCGAGTGCGCATCGAGGAGCGCGTCCCGGCGCCACCAGGTCTGGAGGCGGAGCCGGCTGCGGTCCCACCAGTCGCGCTGGAGGAGGATCGTGAGGCCTATCGCCAGCAGCAGGAAGCCCGCGACGGCGAGCATCACCCAGTAGGGCACGGCGTCGCTGTCGCGATTGACCCAGAGGAAGCGCAACGCGACGCCCGACAGCGTGACCACTCCCGAGACGCCGAGCCAGCGCGCACCGAGCGCCATCGCGATCCCGAGCAGCACGATGCCCTCGATGAGCAGCACCAGCCCCCAGCGCGCGCCGCCCGGTTCGAAGCCCTGCTCGGCCTGCGGCAGCACCAGCAGCGCCGCCCCGGCGAGCTGCAGCAACTCGTGCCAGCCGAGGTGCCGGGACAGCGTCTCCGAGGTGCGCACCAGCAGTCCGACGAGAGCGAGGTAGAGCGCGGCCGGGATGGTGTGCGCCTGCACGTTCCCGGGCTCGAGCGTCGCGATCGCCAGCTCGAGCGCGACCATGACCAGCGCCGACGCCAGCAGAGAGGACCAGCCCACCCCAAGCCGGCGTCCCTCGAACTCGATCGCCGCGGCGAGGGGCAGGAACAGCGCGGTGAGCGCGCGGAACTCGACCAGCGTCGCCGGGTTCACGTCGATCGCCTCGAGGCGGGCGCTGAGCGCCAGCAGCGCGGCAAGCGGTCCAAGTACGAGGCCCGTCCAGGAGATCGCCTGCACGGCGAGCGCCGTCGAGTCGTCGCCCCGGCGGCGCCAGCGGCCCAGCGCGAGGAAGCTGCCCGCTCCGGCCAGCGAGTACGCCACGGCAAGCGTCCACGGCGGCCAATCGAAGACCGGCCAGAGAGCCGCGGCGCTGCCGAGCAGTACGGCGAGCGCGGGGACCGCGAACTCCCAGCGCCGCAAGCGCCACGCCTCGTAGGCAAACAACGGCGCGAGCAGGAGCGTGACAAGGACCAGCGCACGGTACTCGGCGGTGGCGGGCGCCTCGATGCCCACGTCCTCGAGGCGCGCGTCGAGCGCGATGACGGCGGTCGCGACGGCGGCGGCGGGGGTCAGCCAGGACAGTGCCTGCACGGCCAGGGCGGTCTCGGCCCCGGCCGGCTCGGGCGCCTCGTAGCGGCGCAGCGGCGTGAGCATGCCGAAGAGCGGGACGGCAAGCACCGCGTAGAGCACGGCAAGGCGCCACCACGGCCACGCCTGCGCCTCCCAGAGCGCCGCGAGCGCGAGCATGGCCAGCGCCGCGGCGGCGGCCGCGAGGCTCCAGCGCCGCAGCAGCACGAAGGCGGCGAGCAGGTGCGCGGCAGGCAGGGCGAGCAGCATGGCGTCGTGACCCGCGAAGCGGTCGACCGGCTGGATCGAGACGCCGGTGGCGAGCAGCAGCAGCGGCAGGATCGCCCAGAGCAGGTTGGGCGAGCGCCGTGCGGCAGCGACGAGCGACGCCGTCAACAGGGCGGCGATCGCCGCGAACGCCCAGCCGGTGTCCGGACGGGTGACCTCGAGCGCGCGTTGCGCGAAGCCGAGGGCGGCCAGCGCGGCGATGAAGCCGAGCCACGCGAACGCGATGCGCTCCGCGGGGTGCGTGGTGGACCGCCGGTCCCAGGCCGGCGCGAACACGCCGTCGCTGCTATTGCGCCAGCCGACTGCGGCCGCCAGCACGCCGGTCGCGAGAAAGCCGGCGGCGGCGCCCCAGCTATTGCCGTCGAGGTGGGTCTCCGAGAGCACGAACGGCCAGAGCAGGCCGGCGGCGACGAGGAGCCACGAGCCTCGCGAGAGCTGCGCGCTCCAGCCGCTCCAGAGATCGCGGCTCAGCAGCAGCAGCGCCACGGCGGCCAGCGGCGGCGCGCTGAACCACTGCGCGGGCAACTCGGCTGCCCACACCCCGGCAAGACCAACCACGGCGGCAAGCACCACCACCGCGAGGAGCACGAGCGGCTGGCGCAGGGACCAGCCGGCCACGGCCACGAGCGCCATCAGCAGCGCGCACGTGGCCGGGAGCTGCCAAGGATGCTGGGGGGAGGCGTCGAGGGCGACGATGAGAGTCGCGAACACGAGCGAGAGTGCGGCGATCACGGCGACGGGCGCTGCCGTGGCGACGCTCCAGCGGCGCGTGTAGGAGAGCGCAAGCGTGGCGCCGAGCGCGAAGCCCATCCACCACGCCCCACCCCACTCGAGCGGCAGTCCGGCGGCGACCGCGAGCGATCCCCAGGCGCTCAGCAGCGCGATCACGGCGGGGATGACGTAGAGCCGCCCGTGGCCGCGTGCGAGCAGGAACGAGTAGAAGGTGGTGCTGTATACGGACGCGGCGAACCAGACGACCGCGCCGGAGACCTCCCTGTCGCTGAGCACCTCGTTGTGCAGCAGCAGGAAGTTGAGCGGCGTCAGCAACGCGCCGATCGCGAGGAACACCGGGCCCGCCTCGCGCACCCTCGGCCAGCGTTGCAGCAGCACCCCGGCGGCGATGAAGGCGGCCGTGTAGAGGGCGAGCAGCACGACGCGCCAGCCGCCCGACAGGGCATCGTCCTGGCTCGACGCGAAGATCAGCGCGGACATGACCAGCAGGAACGCGCCGAGGTAGAGCAGGATGTCGGCCTGGCGTCGCGCGGCCCACTCGCCGATCGACGTCCGGCTGCGCTCGCGATCGGGAGCAGCAGGCCGCGGCGGCGGTCCAGGGGGCGCCGGCTCCGGAGTGTCAGGCAAGGCGGCAGCGGGCTCGCCCGGCGCAACCGACGGCGCCGTTGCCGGAAGCAGTCCGGCGCGCCGCTGCTCGTAGTACGCCCTCAGCCGCTCGAACGAGGCGGCGTCGAGGAGGCCGGCGGCCCGCCAGATGTCGATCTCGTCGAGCAGCGCCGCTATCGACTCGGGTGTCTGGCCGATGGCGCTGGTGTCCCGGGGTTCGGAGATAGCGCCACCTCCAGAAGGGTGCGCCTGCTGGATCGCGCCGTCCCCCGCCGATCACTCTACCCGATGCGCGACCTCGTATGATCCGCGCGACCGGAGGGAGCCGCCGTGGCCTACGACGAAGCGCTGGCCGAGCGCGTGCGCGAGC
>VXMT01000016.1:0-4844 GCA_009840965.1 Chloroflexota bacterium | reverse complement strand
GTGCGCGAGCAGCGGATGTTCGGCGGCGTCGCCTTCATGGTGCGCGGCAACATGTGCTGCGGCGTGCACGGCTCCGAGCTGATCGCGCGGCTCTCGCCCGACGACGCCGAGGACGCCCTCGGCGATCCGTGCGCGCGGCCGATGGACATGACGGGACGGCCCATGCGCGGCTGGCTCTTCGTCGGACCGGCCACGGACTTCGAGGACGAGCGGCTCGATGGCTGGCTGCAGCGTTGCCTCGATCACTGCCTCACGCTCAAGCCGAAGTAGCCCTCGATAGCCGTCCGTGTTGTGGGCAGCGCCCGCTCCGGTGTAGAACGGGAGGGAGCGGCAGGGGTGCGCCGACAGGGCGCACGGCGCGCAGCCGCGCCCCGCACGCCGCCAGCGAAGGAGCAGCCCGATGACGACAGTCGCCGCCGCGACCACGCGAGTCTACGACCCCACCGGCCACCCGCGGATCATCCCCGTCCAGCCCGCCCTGCGGCCGCAGAGCCTCGAGGGCCTGCGGCCGGGCATCCTCACCAACCGCAAGATGAACGCCCGCGCCCTGCTGGAGGCGATGATGGGCGAGGTCGCGGGGGCCGTCTCCCTCGCCTCCGCGCCGGTCGTGGAGAGCAAGCCCTCCAACGGTCCGCCGATCCAGCGCATCGTGGACAGCATGAAGGAGAACGCCGACTTCGCCTTAGTCGGAACCAGCGACTGAGGGTCCTGCACCGCGTGGAGTGTCCACGCCGCCCTCGTCCTCGAAGAGCTCGGTATCCCGACCGTCAACGTCACGACGCCGGCATTCGTCGACCTGCTGCACCTGGAGGCTGAGCAGCGCGGGCTGAAGGACCTGCGCTACGTCGTCGTCTCGCATCCGATCGGCGGGCTCCACGCCGACGCGATGGTCGCCAAGGCGCAGGCCGTCACCGGCGAGCTGATCGAGGCCTTCACGAAGCCCTACGAGAGCAGCAACGGCGCGCGCGCCAACGGCGCCGGAGGCGCTGCGGTCGCCACCGACCTCGGCCGCGCGAACGTGATGGTCGAGTTGCCCGCCGACGAGCAGGAGCTGCGCCGCGAGTTCGCTCGCCGCACCTGGTCCGACGGCCTGCCCGTGATCGCTCCGACCGAGGAGCGCGTCGAGGCGATGCTCGAATACTGCGACCGCGACCCGCTCGAGGTGCTCGGCGTGATCGCGCCGCGCCGCGGCGAGGCGACAGTCCAGGCGACCGCCGTGTGCGCCGTGATGGCCGGTTGCGAGCCGCGGATGTTCCCCGCCCTCGTCGCAGCGGTGCAGGGCATCGGGCGCGAGGAGTTCAACGTCAGCGGCGTCAACGCCACCACGCACCCGAACACGGTGCTGATGCTCCTCAACGGCCCGATCGCGCGCGAGATCGGCGCGCACGGCGGGATGGGCTGCTTCGGGCCCACCTTCGAGACGAACGCCACGCTCGGCCGGGCGCTACGCCTGGTGCAGCTCAACATCGGCGGGGCCACGCCGGGCCTCGGCGACCGCGCCACGCAGGGCACGCCCGCCAAGTTCACCTTCTGCTTCGCGGAGAACGAGGCGGAGAGCCCCTGGGCGCCGTTCCAGACCACCCGCGGCTTCAGCGCCGAGGAGAGCACGGTCACGGTCTACGCCTGCGAGGCCCCGCACAACATCGAGGACCATGGCAGCAACACCGGCCTCGGCATCATGCAGACGGTCGTCGGCTCGATGGGCCAGGCGGGCAGCAACAACATCCTCGCCCGCGGGGACACGCTGCTTGCGCTGACGCCGGAGCACGCCGCCGTGCTCGCCGGCGACGGCTGGGACCGCGAGAAGATGCGCGAGCACATCTTCGAGCTGGCCCGCTTCCCCGCCGACCACCTCTCGGTGGAGTTCATCGACCACATCAACGAGCGCATCGACCCGGAGACGCCGACGTTCGTGAAGGACTCGCGGCTGCCGATCGCGGCCAACCGCGAGTCGATTCACATCGTCGTCGCCGGCGGCCCCGGCAAGCACTCGTCGTGGATGCCGGGCTTCGGCGACATGTCGCTGCCGCAGACGGTGGCGATCACCAACCGCCACGGCGAGCCCGTGGGCAGCATCGAGGAGTTGCGCCGGGGCTAGGAGCACGGGGCGCAGGGCGTCCCGACACACGGAGGCTGCATGAGCGACGGCGGCGGGCGGGCCCAGGCGGAACGGGCCGCCGTCGCCGCCGTCGAGGCCTTCTACCAGGCCTGGAGCGAGGGCGACCTCGAGACGCTGCGCGGGACGATGAACTACCCGCACGTCTCGCTCTTCCCCGGCCACATCGAGGTGCGGGCCACGCCCGAGGACTTCGAGTCGCCGTTCGAGCGCCTGCGCGAGCTGCAGGCCTGGCACAGCAGCAGCCTCGATCGCATTCACCCGATCTGGACGCGCGACGACAAGGTCTGTCTGAGCGTCGACTGGAGCCGCTACGGCGAGGACGGCACGCGCTACCTCTCCGGCAACATCATCTACATCGTCACCAACGTCGAGGGGCACTGGGGCATCCAGTTCCGCGCGCGCAGCGAGCCGCGCGACCGCGACGGGCCTCCGCCCGAGGCCGCCGCGGCCGGGCAGAGGCCGAACCTCCTGACGCTCGTGCCGGAGGAGATCGAGGAGTTCGCGCGGCGCCACACCACGCCGCTTCCGCCCCATCTCGAGGAGCTCGCCCGCTTCACGCTGGAGGAGATGGAGTACGGCCTGATGCTCTCGGGCCCGATCGAGGGCGGCTTGCTGCAGTTCCTCGCCTGGGCCACGGGCGCGAAGCGCGTGCTGGAGCTCGGCTGCTTCACCGGCTTCAGCGCCCAGATGCTGGCGGCGGAGCTACCCGACGATGGCGAGGTCATCACCTGCGAGATCGACCGGGAGACGGCGGAGATCGCCCGCAGGTACGCCGACGAGGGCCCGGACGGCCAAAAGATCGAGATCCGCGTCGGCCCCGCCCTGGAGACGCTCGAGACCCTCGAGGGTCCGTTCGACCTCGTCTTCATTGACGCCGACAAGAACCCCTACATCGACTACTACGAGGCGTCGCTGGAGCTGCTCGCGGACAAGGGCATCATCGCGGTCGACAACGTGCTGCTGAACGGGCGCGTGACCAACCCGGAGTCGAGGTCCGGGCAGCGGATGGCGGCCTTCAACGCGCACGTCGCGGCGGACCCGCGGGTCAAGCAGGTGCTGCTCCCCGTCCGTGACGGCGTCATGCTGATCCGCCGGGCCTGAGCGCGGGGCCAGCCTCAGCGGAGCGCGCGCAGCTCCCCGCCAACGGTCGTGATGTAGACGCCGCCGCTGGTCACGAGCACCTGCGAGAGCGTGACGCCCTCGAGGGCGCGGCGGTCGCGTTCGTCGCCGGTCCGTGGATCGACCACGACAAGCGCGGACTTCTCGACCAGCAGCAGGCCCTGCGCGATCAGCGTTGGATCATCGACGAGTCGCGGCCCGCTGAGCTCCCAGAGGGTGCGGCCGTCGTCGGTTGCGAGCGCGAGCACGCGTCCATTCGCACAGGCCGCGACCACCTGCTCCGGCTGCAGGACCGGAGCCAGCGGCTCGCAACCCAGGGGCTTCACCCAGCGGTAAGGCTGGCTCGGAGTCGGCGGGGCGAGACCCCACAGGTAGGCCCAGAACCACGCCCGGCGCAGCCCTTCCCACCATGGCTGGTCGACGTCTTCTTCGAAGGCCAGCATCCCGAAGTCGGAGACCCCGACCACGAGGCCATGGCCTGCGGCGACATGCCTCCCGAGGGAGAAGCGCCCAAAGAACTCATGCTGACCGGACTCGATGCTGAAGAAGTGCAGGCGTCGCCAGGAGTGGAAGACGACCCGCTCCGCGCCCACGGCGATCTCGCCGAGGGCCAGCACCGTATCGCCCGACTCGGCCGAGCCCAGCAGCTCTCCGTTCTCGGCATCGTAGGCGAACATCGAGCCACGCCCGGCGACCCAGACGACGCCGTCCACGACCATCGGCCCGCTAAGGATGTCCTGCCCGGTGTCGCTCCTCCAGCGCTCGCGGCCGCTGCGCGCCTCGATGGCGACGAGCCCGCCGCTGCGCAACGCGGCGTAGAGCGTGTCGCCAGCGACCACCGGCGAGTTGTCGAGCTGGCCCGGCACCGGGAGGGTCCAGAGCTCGCCCCCGTCCGCGGTCGCGTAGGCGACGAGCCGGGCGTCGCGATGGGCGACGTAGATCGCCGTTTCGTCCGCGACGAGCGGCGCCGTGATCTCGGAGTCGAGCGTGCGGATCCACACGGTCTCGCCGTGCAGCGGCGGGCTCGCCGCGGTGACGCGCGTGCTGCCGGGGTCCGCGCCCGGCCCGGCCCAGACCTGGGGGGCGACCGACAACGATCGCGATCCGCTCGCCTCGTCCCTTGAAGGCGCGGGCCAGAAGCACTGGGTGTAGATGAAGCCGGCGAGCGCGGCCACCGCGATCAGCTGAAGCCAGCGGCGTGCGGGCACCCGGCGCAGCCGCTGCCAGACGTTGACGGGCCCGGCATCCGGCGGCAGCTCGATGGGTTCCGGGGCGACATCGGCGAGGCTGGTCAGGCAGTAGTGGCAGATGCGGCTCTCGGCCGGCATCTGCTCGCCGCAGCGGGGGCAGCGCTTGACCAGCCGTGGCCCGCCCTCCGGCTCCAGGCCCGGAACTGGCTCCTCGATCTCCGGCGCACTCCACCTGCTGGTCATGCTCTCGATCATAGTCGGCGGCGCCGTTACGGCCTCGTGCCGGCTCCATTCGCCGGTATCGCGAACGGAGCCGGGGGGGGGCCCTCGGCGGCGCCCGGGGCGGGCGCCGGGGCCGGTGGCGGGTGTGGCCGGGTGCGGCCCCCCGGGGGGGGGAGGCGAATTTGACGGGGCGG
>VXMT01000263.1 GCA_009840965.1 Chloroflexota bacterium | reverse complement strand
CCCCCCCCCGCGGCGCGGGCCCCCGCCCCGCCCCCGCCCCCGGCCCCGCCGGCGCCCGAGGCGCCGCCCGCGACCCCGACGGCCACCGCGGCGGCTCCGGCCGCGACCGCGACGCCGACTCAGGCCGCAGCCGCTGAGCCGGCGGAGCCGGCCTACGTCACGCAGGCGCGGGCCGACGGCTCGGCCTACCCGTACAACTACGCGGAGCCCGCCGGTGACCCCAAGGAAGGCGGGATCATCAAGATCGGCGTCTCCTGGGACATCGGCGCCTGGGACATCAGCAAGTCGCAGGCCGGCGGCAGCACGACGGTGCCGGACGCCACCTACAACCGCCTGATCGGCTTCAAGCACGGTCCCGACACGGGCACGAAGTCGACGGTCGACCTCGAGCCGGAGCTTGCCCACACGTGGGAGGTTTCGCCCGACGGCCTGACCGTCAACTTCAACCTGACCGAGGGCGTCACGTACCAGAACGTCGCGCCGATCAATGGCCGGCCGTTCTCCTCGGCGGACGTGCTGTCGTGCTTCCAGCGACAGTCGACGGAGGGTGTGAACACCGGTGCGTTCGGTCTTGTCGCGGACATGCTGGCGCCGGACCCGAACACCTTCCAGTTCAAGCTCAAGAGCCCCAGCCCGGACTTCCTGATCCCCTTCGGGACGCGCCTGATGGGCATCTACCCGCACGAACTGGTGGACCAGGACCTGATCTCGACCAACGCGATCGGGACCGGGCCGCTGATCGTGACGGAGGCGGAAGAGGGCAGCCACGTCGCCCTGACGAAGAACCCGGACTACTGGGAGAAGAACATCCACGGCCGCGAGCCGTGGCTGGACGGCCTGGAGTTCCGGATCATGGGCGACACGCCCACCCGCGTCGCCGCCTACCGCGTCGGGGACATCGACTACTGCTACAGCTGGCCGCGGACGCCGAAGGACGCCGAGGACCTGCTGAGCACGAACCCGGACTACACGGTCCTCGCCGACCCGCTGGTGCTGAACAGTGGTTCGTGGGGCTTCAACCTCACCGACCCGAAGTTCGCCGACCCGCGTGTGCGGCAGGCGCTGCACCTCGGGTTCGACCGCCAGACCACAGTGGACATCGTCTACGGCGGTATCGGCACCGTCCTGCCGACGGCGGCCTGGCCGTTCATCTTCGACTCGTCGCCGACCTTCGAGGCCGGTGAGCTGGGTCCGTGGTACAAGTACGACCCCGGCGAGGCGCAGTCGCTGCTCCAGGCTGCGGGCCAGGAGGACCTCGAGTTCGATCTGCTGACCTCCGAGCGCTACCTCGGCCTCGGCGACAACCAGATCATGCAAGAGCAGTTCGCCGCCCTTGGCATCACCGTGAACTTCACGGTGGAGGACTACACGGCGTTCAACGCGCTCTGGGTGCCGGGCGAGTACCCGCAGGCCGCGGACGGCTGGGCGACATCGTCGCCCTCGCCGGACGGCTTCTACCACGCCCAGGTGCACTCCGAGTCGCCGAACAACCGCTGGTACATCAACGACGCCGAGATCGACGCCTGGGCCGAGGCCCAGCAGGTCGACCTCGACCCGGACAACCGCAAGGAGACGCAGCGCAAGATCTGGGACAAGGTGCTCAACGAGGCCTACCGCCTCGAGACGGTGCACACGTTCTCGCTCTCGTCGTACCCGCCGTACCTGCGGTTCGTGCGGTTCAGCGGTCCGTACATCAGCTACCACTGGTTCTACCGCTGGGGCGACTCCTTCCCGGACACCTGGCTCGACAAGTAAGGGGCTCCGGGGACGAGTCCGTACGGAGACTACGGACGGGGAGCCGGCCAACTGGCCGGCTCCCCGCTTTCAAGGGCCGGCGGCTCGCCGAGCGTTCGATTGTGGCCTCGGCCCGGCGGCGGGGCAGCTCATCGGGAGCCGCCCCGATCGCCGCGGCGGCGTACTATGATTGCCGCGATCGGCCTGCGGGCCCCGAGGGCCGCCGTGAGGTGACCGCGCGCGGTCACGAGGCGGGAGCGCGACGAGACGAGGCAGCATGTACCGCTACATCATCCGTCGCTCGATCGCTGCCATCCCGACCATCCTTATCGTCTCGATCTTCGTCGCGCTGCTGATCCGCCTGCAGCCCGGCAGCGTGCTCATGGCCGGCCTCGACGAGGGCGGCAGTTTCAGCGAAGAGCAGCTCAGGGCGATGGAGCGCGAGCTCGGCCTCCATCGCTCGTGGCCGCACCAGTACCAGTGCTGGATGATCGGCGACCTGCTCAACTGGCTGCCCACCATGACCGTTGGCGATGTCAGCCTGGCGGACGACAGCCTGGTGGCCGTTCCGGGCGTTGACGTGGTGGAGGACCGGGCGATCCTCGGCTTTGGCTTCGTCCACCACAAACCCGTGCTCGGCGAGTGTGAGGGGGGCGGCCTGATCCGGGCCGACTTCGGCACCTCGCTCGAGAGCGGGAGGGAGGTGCTCGAACAGATCGGGAAGCGCTCGCGCTACACGATCCAGTTGGCGGCCCAGGCGATCGTGGTCGCGATCTGCCTTGCGTTGCCGCTCGGCATCATCGCCGCCGTGAAACAGGACTCGATCGTCGACTATGTGTCGCGCTTCTTCTCCGTGCTCGGGCTCTCGATGCCCGACTTCTTCATCGCTACCGTGCTGATCTACTTCCTGTCGGTGTACGTCGGCTGGTTGCCGAATTTCGGGTTCTATGCGATCTGGGAGCATCCCTGGCAGAACTTCCAGGCGCTGATCTTCCCCACGCTGATCGTCGGCTACCGGCTCTCGGCGATCAGCGCGCGCATGACGCGCTCCGCGATGCTCGAAGTGCTGCGCCAGGACTACGTGCGCACGGCGCGCGCGAAGGGCCTGACCGAGAACGTCGTGATCATCAAGCACTCGCTGCGCAACTCGCTCATCCCGGTGATCACGATCATGGGCACGCAGCTGAGCTTCCTGCTCGGCGGCGTCGTCCTCATCGAGGTCGTCTTCTCGTTGCCCGGGGTCGGGACGCTGATGCTCAACGCGATCCAGGTGCGTGACTACCCGGTCGTGCAGGGAGTCGTGTTGCTCACCTCGATTATCCTCGTGACCATGAACCTGCTCGTCGATCTCTCGTATGCGCTGATCGACCCGCGAATCCGGTACAGTTAGGCTGGGGAAGCGCTATGGCGACGACGACCCGCACCGGAAGCCTCGGCCTGCAGGCCCCTGCATCCCGCCACCCGGCGGTCGATGCGCTGCGACGCATTGTGATCACGCCGGTCGGCGCCGTATCCCTTGCGGTGATCGTGGCGCTGGTGTTCATCGCCGTCTTCGCGACCTGGATCGCGCCGTACAGCTTCCGCCTCCCCTCGGCGGATACGTTCCAGGGACCGAGTTCGGTCCACTTCCTGGGCACCGATAACATCGGTCGCGATACGCTCTCGCGCCTGATCCAGGGCGCCCGCGTCTCGATCTACGTCGGGTTCCTGACCGTCGGATTCGGAACGCTGGTCGGGGCCTGCGTCGGGCTCACGAGCGGCTTCATCGGCGGGACCGCCGACCTGATCATCCAGCGCTTCGTGGACTCGATCCAGGCCATCCCGGCACTGATCCTGACGATGGCGATCATCTCCGTGATCGGACCGAGCACGACCAACGCGGTCCTCGCGATCGCCGTGTTCGTCGCCGCCAGCAACTCGCGCGTCGTGCGCGGCGCGGTCTTCGCCGTCAAGGAGAACGTCTACCTCGAAGCCGCCGAGGTGATCGGCGCCTCACCGCTGCGGCGCATGGTCCGGCACGTGCTGCCCAATGTGATGCCGCCGATCCTGATCCTGATCTCGGCGGGCTTCGGCTCCGCGATCATCATCGAGAGCGCGCTCAGCTTCCTCGGGCTTGCGACCCAGCGGCCCGACGTCTCGTGGGGCATGATGCTGCGCGACGGCCGCGCCTTCATGGAGAGCCAGCCCGGGGTGATGCTCTCCGCCGGCACAGTCATCGCCATCACCGTGCTCGCCTTCAACATGCTCGGCGACGTCGTGCGCGACGTGCTCGACCCACGGCTGCGAGGCTCGCGCTAGCCCTCGCGGGTCACGCCAGCGCGGCGACCATCCCGACGCCCGGCAGCCTCCCACCCGCCTCGCCGATCCGCGCCGTCCAGTACCCGAAGCTGCGCTCGAGCGCCTCGAGGGCGTCGCGCTCGCCGGCCACGGCGCCCGGCGAGGCGGCGATGAGCGCGCGCCCGAGGTGGCGAGCCAGCTCGCCCGGGTGCGCCGTCGCCCGCGCCTCGGCGAACCCGGCACGCCGCAGCGCCTCGCAGAGCCACTCCGTCGTCCAGCGCCGCAGCTCCACCAGCGTACTGCGGCGCGCGTGCGGCGCGAGCCGCTCCAGCAGCCCGACGCCCAGCGCCTGCGCGCTCGGCCCGGCGAGCAGCGTCTCGCCGTAGGCGCGACGGCCGAGCGCGGCCGCCTCGAGGGCCTGCTGGTGCAGCCGCGCCGCCTCGCCCTCGGCCGGGAGCTCGAGGGTGTAGCGGCGCTCCAGCGGCGGCGTCTGCAGCCGCCGAACGTAGGTGTAGAGCCGGAGCGGGCGCGCCGCGGCGTCGACGCCGTCCCAGAGCAGCACGCTCTCCAGCTCCGGGGCGGGCAGCAGCCAGTTCTGGTAGGAGGCCCGCAGCACCCCGCCAGGCCGCAGCACGCGCCGCAGCTCCGCGAAGACTCCCTCCGGCTCCGCCGCTTCCTCGAGCGATGACGCCGCCGTGACGAGGTTGACCGAGCCGTCCGCGAGCGGCAGCGCCGCCGCGTCCGCCGTCGCGAAGCGCGCGTTCGCCAGCCCGAGGCGCGCCGCGTTCGCGCGGCACGTCATCGCGCGCCGCGGCGAGGGATCGACGCCCAGCACCTCGGCGTCCGGGCGCGCCGCGGCCAGCGGCAGCGAGGGCCAGCCGTCGCCCGGCCCGACATCGAGCACGCGCGGGGCGTGTCGCGAACGGTCCTGCGGAGCGTGCGCGACATAATCAGCAATCCTCGCGGCGTCGGCCCAGTGCTCCTCGCGGCGGGGGTCGTAGGGGACGTCGACGAAGGGAAGCTGACCGCCGCGCTGGCGCGGCATCCGCTCGTAGAGGCCGCGGGCGGAGTCCAGCCGTTCGGGTGGCGCGTTCGCGAGCAGCCAGCGCTCGATGATGGAGAGGTCGTCGGCAGGGGACGGTTGCGCGGCAGGGGACATCGGCCCCGCCCTCCGGCGCGCTCGGGCGAGGCGGCTAGAACAGCCCGCCGGTGCGGATCGTGCGCTCGATGGCGTAGAGCACCAGCAGGCCGACGGCGATGACGATCCACTTCCAGTGGAAGCGTCCGGGGTCCTCGAGCAGGTTCATCGCAGGCCTCTCATCTCCGGCGCGGATCGCCCCGCCCGAGCCTACGGCTTCGCTGGGCGGCCGTCACGCGCGGGGAGGACGGCGCGGCCCTCGATGCGCGGGGCGGGCGGCGCGGGAAGGCGCGGCGTTGCCGTCGCGTCAGTGCGGGCGCGCTGTAGCCCTTCGGAGCGCGCGCGTTGCGAGCGATGCTGGTACGATCTCACGACGTTAGGTGTGGCGAATACCGGGCCGTCGCCCGTACGATGTTCTGCGGGCAGGTTTGGCAGCGCGTCGGGGCACGCTCCGGCACGCAGGCTGTTGGGGGTGGCGATGACTGTGCGGCCGATCGCACTGCCGGTCCGCCGGATGCCGCTCCTCGCGCACGGCTGGCCTCCGGCCGTCATCCTGCTGCCCGCCCTGCTCGTCGGTGCGCTCTGCGCCATCCCGCCCGTCTACCTGCTCGTGCGCGCCGGACAGTCGCCCGAGGCCGCCTGGGAGGCGGTCGCAGCGAGCTCGACCCTCGGGCTCGCGCTGCGCACGGTCGCCCTCGCGGCGAGCACGACCGTGATCGCGGGGGCGATCGCGCTGCCGCTCGCCTGGCTGACCACGCGCACGGACCTCCCCGGCAGGCGAGCGCTCGCGATCCTCGCGGCGCTGCCGCTTGCCGTGCCCTCCTACATCGCCGCCATGCTCGCCGTCTCGGCCTTCGGCCCGACCGGCCTGCTCCAGGACGTGCTCGCGCCGCTCGGCGTGGAGCGCCTGCCGTCGATCTACGGCTTCACGGGCGCGACGCTCGTGCTCGCGCTCTTCACCTACCCCTACCTGCTGCTCACACTGCGCCCGGCGCTGCTCGGCCTTGACCCGCGCCTCGAGGAGACTTCGCGCGGCCTCGGCCACGCGCGCTGGACGACCTTCCTGCGCGTGGTGCTCCCGCAGCTGCGCCCCGCCCTCGCCGCGGGCGGCCTGCTCGTCGCGCTGTACGCGATCTCGGACTTCGGCGCGGTCGCGCTGCTGCGCTACGACACGATCACGAGGGCGCTGTTCGTCCGCTACGAGTCCGGATTCGACCTCTCGGGCGCCTCGGCGCTCGCGCTCGTGCTGATTGGCATCGCCTTTGCGCTGATCGCCATCGAGCTGTGGGCGCGAGGCGAGCGCCGCTACCACGCCTCACGATCCGGCTCGCGGCCGGCCGCCATCGCGCCGCTCGGCCGCTGGCGCTGGCCGGCGTTCGGCCTCGTCGCGGGGTTGCTGGCGGTCGCGCTCGCCCTGCCGCTCGGGCTGCTCGGCTACTGGCTGGTCCGAGGGCTCGCGGCAGGCGAGGCGCTGCACGGCGTGGGCGGCGCGATGCTGGACTCGCTGACGGCCTCCGGCCTCGCCGCGCTCGTTGCGGCCGCGGCAGCCGTGCCGGTCGCCGTCCTCTCGGCGCGCCACAGCCGCTTCTCGCTCACGCAGCCGATCGAGCTGCTGAGCCACAGCGGCTTCGCCCTGCCGGGCCTGGTGGTCGCGCTGGCGCTCGTCTTCGCGGCGCTGCACAGCGAATCGCTCGCGGGCGGGCTGTTCGGCGGCTGGTTCTACCAGTCGCTCGGGCTGCTGGTCGCGGGCTACGCGCTGCTCTTCCTGCCACAGGCGCTCGGGGCGACCCGCGCCTCGCTGCTGCAGATCAGCCCCTCGATGGAGGAGGCGGCGAGCGGCCTCGGGCGGCGGCCCTGGCAGGTGCTCGGCAGCATCACGCTGCCGCTCGCCAGCCGCGGCATCGCCGTTGGCATGGCGCTCGTCTTCCTCACGACGATGAAGGAGCTCCCGGCGACGCTGATCCTCAGCCCGATCGGCTTCCAGCCGCTCGCAGCGCAGGTCTGGGGCGCGGCCAGCGAGGCGTTTTTTGCCCGGGCGGCGCTGCCCGCGCTGCTGCTCGTCCTGCTCTCCGCCCTGCCGCTCGCACTGATCGCCTTCTGGAGGCGCGATGCCTGAGTTCGCAACGGCCACCGCGCACGAGGCGCCCATGACGCCCGCCCTGCGCGCGCGTGGCCTCGCCTGCCGCTTCGGCGAGGTGAGCGCCCTCGATGGACTCGATCTCGATGTCGACCCCGGCGAGCTCTGCGTCATCCTCGGCGCGAGCGGCTCCGGCAAGACGACGGCGCTGCGCCTGATCGCCGGCTTCGAGCGCCCCGGCGAGGGCGTGATCGAGCTGTTCGGCGAGCGCGTGGCCGGCGAGGGGACCTTCGTCGCGCCGGAGCGCCGCGGCGTCGGCATGGTCTTCCAGGACTACGCGCTCTTCCCCCACCTCTCGGTCGAGCAGAACGTCGCCTACGGCCTCCCGCGCGGCACGGACCGCGGAGCGCGCGTGCGCGAGGTGCTGGAACTGACCGGCCTCGTAGGCCTCGGCACACGCGCCGTGCACGAGCTGTCCGGCGGCGAGCAGCAGCGCACCGCGCTGGCGAGGGCGCTCGCGCCAGAGCCGCGCCTGCTGCTGCTCGACGAGCCGTTCTCCAACCTCGATCCCTCGCTGCGCGCGCGCGTGCGCGGCGAGCTGCGCGAGATCCTGCGGCGGGCGGGCACGACGACGATCCTCGTCACGCACGACCAGGAGGAGGCGCTCTCGATCGCCGATCGCGTCGCCTTCCTCTGGGAGGGCCGCGTCGAGCAGCACGGCACGCCTCGGGAGATCTACCTCGAGCCGAGCACGCTGCGCGTCGCGGAGAGCATCGGCGATGCGATCGTGCTGCGGCTGCCCGCCGCGAACGGCGCCGTGCGGACCCCGTTCGGAGACCTGCCCGCACCGCCGGGTGCGAGCCGCTGCGCCGTCGTGATCCGCCCCGAGGACGTGCTGCTGCGAGAGAGCGGAACACCCGCCGAGGTCTGCGGCCACGAGTTCTACGGCCACGACCAGATGCTGCACGTGCGCCTCGCCGACGGCGAGGAGCTGCGCGTGCGAGTCGGACCGGGCGAGGAGTTCGCGGGCCTCGATCGCGTCGCGCTGCAGCTGCGCCGCCCGCCCGCGGTCTTCGCGGAGTCGCCCACGGCGTAGGCGTCGCCGGCGAGGACTACGCCCCGCTGCTGAGCTGAGACAGCAGCACCTTGCGCTGGACCTTTCCGTTGCGCGTGCGCGGAAGCTCGTCGACCAGCCGGTACTCGTGCGGCTGCTTGTAGCCCGCGAGGCTCGCCTCGGCGTGGGCGCGCAGTGCGTCCTCCTCGAGGCGCACGTCGTCCTGCGGCACCACGCAGGCCGTCACGAGCGTCTTGGTCGGGTCGATCGGCACGCCGACGACGGCGACCTCGGAGACGCCGGGACAGGACTCGATCGCTGCCTCGATCTCCACGGGGGAGAGGCGGAAGCCGAACGACTTGATCACGTCGTCGGCGCGACCGTGGAACCAGATGTAGCCGTCCTCGTCCATCGCCGCCAGGTCGCCGCCGGTGAACCACTCGCCACGGTAGACCGAGGCCTCCTCCTCCGGCCGCCGCCAGTAGCCGAGCATCAGGCCGGGGTCCGTGCGGTGCACGGCGAGCAGCCCGACCTCGCCCGGCGGGAGCGGCTGCTCCGCGTTCGGCGCGTCGCCGTCCTCGGGGAGGATCACGACGCGCCGTCCTGGCTGCGCCTGCCCCGGCGAGCCGGGCCGCACGGGCGTCGCCGGCCCCGACGAGATGTAGGTGCTGACCTCGGTCATGCCGAGCGCCTCGAACATCTCGGTCCCGGCTGCGGCGGCCCACTCCTCGGAGAGCGCCGGCAGCAGCGGCTCCCCGGCGCAGAGGCAGTGGCGCAGCGAGGAAAGATCGAACTTCTCGGGCGCCCCGTACTTGAGCAGCTGGCGGTAGACGGTGGGGACGGCGGTGAAGACGTTGACGCCGTGCTCGGCGATCAGCCGCGACCAGATCGCGGGGTCCGGCGGGCCGCCGTAGAGCATCGCGTGTCCGCCCACCGCCCAGACGTCCATCAGCCCCACGCCGAGCGTGTAGGACCAGTTCAGCGTGCCGGCGTGCAGCGTGACGTCGCCGGCCTCGAAGCCTTCCCACGCGCCCCACATCAGCGCGCGCCCGTAGAGAGTGCGCTGCGCGTGCAGCACCCCCTTGGGACTCGCCTGCGTGCCCGAGGTGTAGATCAGAAAGGCCGGGTCCTCGGCCTCCGTCTGCGGCAGCTCGCCGTCGCCGTCGAGGCTGTCGAGGTCGGCGGCGTCGATGCGGATGCCCTCGAAGGCGGGCAGGGGCAGGTCGGCGGTGGTGACGGCGGCGCGCGGCTCGGCGTCGGCGCAGAGGAACGCGGCCTCGGCGGGCGTGAGCTGCGGCGAGGCGGGGATCGGCGCCAGCCCGGCGGCGTTCGCGCCGAAGAAGGCGAAGGCGTAGTCGGGCGAGTGCGGCGTGCGCACCAGCACGCGGTCGCCGGGCTCGAGTCCGCGCGCGAGCAACCCGCGCCCGATGCGCTCCACGCGTTCCCACGCTTGGGCGTAGGTCCAGCGCTCCGTGCGATCGCCGTAGAGGAAGCTGAACGCCGGCCTGTCCGCAAAGGCAGGGTCGCTTGCCCGCACCTCGAGGCAGGCGCGGGCGATGTTGAGCGGCCCGCCGACCGGGGCCTGCACGACGGTTCCGGGCGCAATCACGCCGCTCGCCCCGGGCATCCCGTGCGTCACGGGGCCTCCTCGACCAGCGCCGACATCGAACCCTGCGAGGTCGGGATGCGCGGGTCCGCGCCGTAGCCGTGGATCTTGTCCTGGTTGCGCGTCACCTGCTCGTGACCCGCCGTCTCCACGATCACCCGGCCCTCCGTGTCCACGATGCGGGCGAGGGCGAACGCCTTCTCCCGCCCGTAGCCGAAGATGCGGCCCAGCATCTCGATCACGTAGGCGTAGGTGTGGAAGTCATCGTCGAGCAGCACCAGGTGGTAGCGCGGCGCGAGCTGCTGGCCGGCGTCGGCGTCCGGCGTCGTGATCTCCGCCGGGGCGGTGCGGATGGTCGGCTCGGCGGTGCTCACCTGCCCATTGTCCGCCCTCGCCCCGTCGCGTCAATGGCCGCCCCGAGGGCGGCGCGCAGCGTCTACGAGGCGTGCCAGGCGCGCTGGAAGTAGCCCCAGAAGTCGATCATCAGCACGCCCTGGCCGCCCTCCGTGACGGGCTGCGACTCGCGCTGCGGCCAGGGGTCGACGCCGACCTGCTGCATCATGTCGGTGTGCATCCGCTCGCTCCAGGGCGACTCCACCTCGTAGATGCAGAGGTAGGGCAGCGGGGTGCCCTCGATGCGGCGCTCGAGGATGTAGCGCGTCGCACTGCGGAAGGGCGGCGACTTGGCCACGTCGATCATGTGGTTCGTGGTGTACCAGTCGTTGAACGACTCCACGTGGCCGAGGTCCGTCGGGTGGGTGAAGACGATCATCGCGCCCTGGAAGGCGTCGTCGCTGGTCGGATCGGGGCGGCCGAAGTCGATCATCTTGCGGTAGGCGCCGCTGCTGATGACCGAGCGCCCGGCGGCCTCGGGCAGGGCGGTGAGCGGGTCGAAATCATCGGCGGCGAGCTGGTAGGCGGCCCCGTAGACGACGGCCGGACGCGGGCGGTCGGGGACGGCGTCGCTCTGCGCCTCGCGGTCGAGGTGCAGCCAGAGCCGGTCCTCGTAGGCGGGCGTCAGTCCCTGGCGGATGCCTCGCGCGATCGGCGTGGCCGGCACCTCCTGCTCGCGCAGCTCGAAGATATTGACCGCCGCCGCCGTGCCGCCGTCGAGCAGCGGCCGCGCGCGATCCTCGATGTAACCCTCGAGGCTCGCGTCGCCGTCGACGGCGAAGAAGTCGAACAGCAGCGAGGCGACGGTCTTCTCGTCGTAGTGGGCGGTCAGCAGCCCGGTCTCGGTGCCTGTCGTCATGGTCGCGTCCCCTCCTGCGTCCCGGCGCCGGTAACGCCCTGCGTGCGCACTCTACCTGCCTTCGCGGGCCAGTACCGAGCAATCGAGTCCACCCGGCTCATGGGCTGCATCCAACTCGCGCGACAGCGTGGCGGGATCGGCCGGATCCTCCACAGCCAGTCGGCCAAGCCGCCTCACAGCAGCCTCTCGACGTGCACGCAACGCGTCCTCGGATGCATCGTTGCCCCGACGATGTCGCTCGTCGTCACGTCGCTCTGTCAACCGCGCCATACGTACATTCTCCAGCGCGCTGTAAGGCAAGCACCACCGGGCACTCTACCCGACGGCGCGCGGCTCCTGCCTCGCGCCGACGCTGAGGCCGTGCAGGACGTGGAAGTCGTCGCTGATGATGCCGGTCACGCCCCACTCGATCAGCTCGCGGGCCTGCCGGCCGGACTCGACCGCCCAGGCGAAGCACTCCGGCACGTGCTCGCGCAGGTCCGCCACGCGCTTCGGGTCGAGGTTGCGACGGTGTGCTCCCACCGCCGGCAGCCCCTCCCATCGCGCGAGGTCGAGCGCTCTCGTCAGTTCGTCGGCTGATCCGCAGGAGTAGACGGTCAGGACGTGCGGGAGCGCGCGGAAGGGAGCGAGCAAGTCCCAGTGCTTCGAACTCACCAGGTACGGCTCGCCCGGGCGGTGCTCCGCCATGGCCTCGATGGCAGCCGCGGGCAACTCGGGGTCGTGGCCCTTGAGGTCGAGCATCATCCGCGTGCCGGACGCCGCGGCGTGGAGCACGTCGGCAAGCTGCAGGCGGCCGGGCCGGCCGGGCCGCAGCGCCCAGCCTTCGCGCAGCACGGGCAGGATTCCCAGCGAGCCCGAGTGCCGGACATCGAGCCGCCCGCGGTGCAGCCAGAGATCGAGTTCGACGACGTCGACGCCCCAGCGCTCCGCCTCGCCGAGCCGCCTCGGCGTGTTGCCGCCTCGATGCGCGATGCGCAGCGGCCCGCTGGCGAGCGGGCGGGACGGACGGCTCTCCGCGGCGGAGGTCACCGGTCCTCCTCTCGCGCCTCAAGGGGCGAGTGCCGGGCAGGGTACAGCCGGGCAGGGTACAGGGAGGGGGCAGCGCCTGCTGCCCCCTCCACGGTGGTTCCTGTGCTTCGCGCCCTCTAGGGCGGGTAGCTGTGCGGGATCTGCCACGCCTCGTGCTCGTCCGGCTCGCCGGAGAGCTTCCACTGCGGCAGCCCCCAGCCGTCGCCGAGGTCGACGATCGTGACCTCGACGCGCCTGCCGATGGCGACATCCTCGCGAGGCGCGGGGTTGCCGTCCTCGCCCAGCAGGTTGCCGACGATCCGCAGCGCTCGATGCTCGCCCATCGTGCCGCGCTCCTCGTCGAGCTCGACGAGGATCACGGGGTAGGGGACGAAGTCCTTGAACGCCGGGTTAATCGGGTGCGGCACGATGTAGTAGGAGTAGATCGTGCCCTTGCCCGACGCCGCGACCCAGGTCATGTCGCTGCCGCGGCACTCCGGGCACATCGTGCGTGCGGGGTAGATCTTGGCGCCGCAGTCGTCGCACTGCTGGAGCGGCAGGTAGCCCTTGCCGGCCTCCGTCAGGTACTCGCGATGCTGCGGGTCGTTCTCCGGGACGAAGACGCCGGCCCCGAGGTACTCAGCCATTGATGTTGCTCCTCTTCGCCGATCGCTCGCCTAGACCTGGTTCGTCATGACCAGCGAGGAACCGGTTGGGGGCTGGGCCCAGCCGAGGTTCATCGTGATCTCCGGGTCTCGCACCTGGCGGCAAGCGCCCTCGCTGTAGTCGTAGGTGTGCTCGCCGGTGCAGTAGTCGTCGACCTCGCCGCGGAGCTGGCGCACGTTCTCGATGACCATGTTCATCCCGTGCGTGTAGCCCTCGCAGAGGTGACCGCCCGAGGGGTTGTTCGGCCGCTTGCCGCCGAGCTCGATGGTGCCGTCGGAGACGTAGTTGCCGCCTTCGCCGATCGGGCAGAAGCCGTAGGCCTCCAGCTGCAGCAGCGTGGTGAAGGTGAAGGCGTCGTAGGAGCCCGTGATGTCCACGTCCTCCGGCCCGATGCCGGCGTTCGGGAAGACCACGTCCTTCGTGTAGATCCCGCCCACCTGGTTGATCGGCCCGTGGTTCCAGTGGTAGTCGGGCGACCACTTGTGGGTGCGCCCGCCCGTTCCGAGGATCGCCACGTCCGGCCGCGGCAGGTCACGAGCGCGCTCGGTCTCGGTGATCACGATCGCCGTCGCGTTGTCGGTCTCCACGCAGCAGTCCAGCAGGTGGAACGGCTCCACGATGTAGCGCGAGTTCAGCACGTCGTCGACGGTGAGGCGCTGCTTGTAGTACGCCTTCGGGTTGTTCGAGGCGCCCTTGCTGTGGGCGACCTTGACGTGCGCGAGCTGCTCCGGCGTGGTGCCGTACTCGTACATGTGGCGCACGAAGCTGAGCCCGAAGTTCTGCAGCGCGCTGGCGATGCCGTAGATGCGGCTGTGCATCGTGTGGTCGCCGTGGCGCGTCATGAACGGGGGCGGCCCGGCCGGTGCTCCCACGGGCGTCCCGCCGATGCGCATCTCCGTGAAGCCGTTCATCGTCCGGTAGACGACCATCGCGTCGCAGAGTCCCGCCTCGAGCGCCCCGATCGCGAGGCCGATCAGCGTCTCCGAGGATGAACCGCCACCCCAGGTGTCCACCTGGTAGTCCAGGCGCACGCCGAGGTCGGAGAAGATGATCTCCGAACCGGCCGCGTCGCCGACCTGGTAGCAGGTCGTGCCCCAACTGGTGCTGTCGTAGTCGAGGCCGGAGTCGTCGATCGCCTTCTTGACCGCCTCCGCGCCCATCGCGCGCGTGGTGCGGCCGGAGTTGCGCGAGTACTCGGTCTCGCCAACGCCGACGACTGCGTACTTGCCTCGAAGCAAGCCTGAGCCTTTAGCCAAGAGTGCCGTCCTTCCCTGTGCGTTTGCCGCGCCGCACTCTACAGCACGCGGCAAGCGCTGGCGATGCGCCGCGGGCTGGACAAGCGCCGCGCCGTCGCCTACCAATGCCGGGCGAGGCCGCGAGGAGGACGCATGCCCAACCGCTACGTGATCTACGGCGCCGGCGGCATCGGCTGCACCATCGGCGCTCGGCTCTTCGCCTCCGGTCGCGAGGTGGTGCTGATCGCGCGCGGCCCGCACCTCGAGGCGATCCGCGAGCACGGGCTGACCGTGAAGACCCCCGCCGACACGCTCGAGCTGCGCATCCCCGCGGTCGCCAGCCCGGACGAGGTCGACTTCCGCGAGGACGACGTCGTCTTCCTCACGATGAGGTCGCAGGACTGCACGGACGCCCTCGACGAGCTGCGCCTCGCGGGCGGGGCCGACCTGCCCGTGGTCTGCACCCAGAACGGGATCGAGAACGAGCGCATGGCCCTGCGCCGCTTCGAGCGCGTCTACGCCGTCGAGGTGCTGGTCGCCACCTCCTTCGTCGAGCCCGGCCTGGTGCTCAGCTACGACAAGCACGGCGGCGGCACGCTGGTGCTGGGCCGCTATCCCGATGGCGCCGACGAGCTCGCCCGCGCCATCGCCGCCGCCCTCACGGCCGCCGGCTTCCGCGGCGAGGTCGAGGAGCGGGTGATGCGCTGGAAGTACCACAAGCTGATCCGCAACCTCGGCGCGGCCTTCCCCGCGATCTTCGGCCCCGGCGCCGACACCGTCGCGCTGCGCGCCCGCCTCGAGGACGAGACTGAGGCGGTGTTCCAGGCGGCGGGCATCGACTACGCCTCGCGCGAGGAGTCGGCGGCGGGCGGGGGGGGGCCCCGCGGGGGGTGGGGGGGGGGAGCCGGCCGGGGGGGTTTAAACAAAATACGCGGCACCCCAGAGTTAGCGGG
>VXMT01000060.1 GCA_009840965.1 Chloroflexota bacterium | reverse complement strand
GCGGCGCTACACGACCCAACCTCGGGGCGGCCCGGGCCGCTCGCGGCCCGGCGCGACCCGCCGGGACGGGGGTCGCGATGACGACCGAGGCTCACGCCGGCTCACACCCGGCGTCCGGCTACCACTCGCGGCCGGAGGCGGCGCAGGACGGCGCACCGCGCAGCCCTCGCGGCGTGCAGTCGGTCAAGTTCAGCTTCTACCGCGTGCGCGACGAGGTGCGCGCGCTGCCGGCTACGGAGCGCGAGGCGATCGCCGAGGGGCTGGAGGAGCTGCTGGAGCGCTCGGCGACCTCGATGCTGACGCGGCTCTACTCGACGGTGGGGACGCGCGCGGACACGGACTTCCTCGTCTGGCAGGTCCACGACGACCTCGCGCCGATCCAGGACTGGCACGCGCTGCTGCTCGGATCGACGGCGGGCGCGGCGCTGGAGCGCCCGCACTCCTTCCTCTCGATGACGATGCGCTCGATCTACACCAACCCGCTGCACGAGGGTTCGGGCGCGCGCGACCGGCTGCGCGAGGACGGCGGGGTGAAGGACTACCTCTTCGTCTACCCAATGGTGAAGACCCGCGCCTGGTACACGCTGCCCCGCGACGAGCGGCAGCGGATCATGAACGAGCACATCGCGATCGGGCACCGCTACCACGACATCCAGATCAACACGACCTACTCCTACGGCCTCGACGACCAGGAGTTCGTCGTCGCCTTCGAGGGCGTCGACCCCGGCGAGTTGCTGGCGCTGGTCCGCGAGCTGCGCGACTCCGAGTCGTCGTCCTACACCGAACGCGACACCCCGATGTTCACTTGCCGCCGCATCGACAGCGCCCGCGAGCTGACGGCGCACGTCGGCCTGCGCGCCGCCGGGAGCGCCTCGTGAGCGTACGGCTGGCCGCGCTCTTCGTCGCCACGCCGGGCGGCGAGCAGCGGCTGCGCGAGGTGCTGGAGTCCGACGCGCGCTCGACGCAGAGCGAAGAGGGCGCGGAGCGCTTCGAGGTGTTCGTGAGCGCCGAGGACGCGCGCCGCCTCGTGCTCGTCGAGCAGTGGCGCTCGCAGGAGGATCTGGACGCGCACAAGCTGAGCGACCATCGCAACGAGACCCACGCCGCGCTGCACGGCGAGGACATCCTCGAGGACCTCGAAATCTGGATCTGCGAGCCAAGGGACGGCCCCGCATGAGCATCAAGCTGACCGTGTCGATCACCGCCAACCCGGAGGGCCGCGATCGGCTGCTCGAGATCCTGCGCGAGGACGTCGTCGGCAGCCGCCAGGAGCCGGGCAACACGCGCTTCGATCTCTACGTGCAGGACGACGACCCGAACCGCTTCGTGCTGATCGAGGAGTGGCCAAACCAGGAGGCGTTCGACTACCACATCGAGCAGGACTACCTGCTGAAGCTGCGCGAGGCCTTCGCAGACCCCGCGCTCTGCGCGGGCCGCGACGTCTGGCGGCTGGTGGAGGACGACGCGTGAGCCAGCGCGCCACGGTCTTCCTGAGCGCGCACCCCGACGGGGTCGACGAGGTGCTCGCCCTGCTGCGCGCCTACGCCGAGGCGGGGCAGCGGGCGCCGGGCAACCTGCGCATGCGGGTCAGCCAGGACATCCTCGACCCCTCGCAGTTCGTGATGTGCGAGGAGTGGGAGACGCAGGAAGCGCTCGACGAGCACATGACGCAGCACCACACGCGCGCGGTCCTCGCGGCGTTCGGCAACCCGGAGCTGATCACCGGCACCGAGATCTGGCAGAGCTTCGAGGTGGAGCCCTCGGGGGAGGCGGCATGACCGGTCGCGTCACGGTCTTCCTCGAGGCGAACCCGGAGGGGCGCGCGCGGCTGCTCGAGCTGCTGCGCGCCGACGCCGAGGGCTCGCCCGCCGAGCCCGGCAACGTCTGCTTCCGGGTCGGCCAGGACATCCTCGACCCCGACCGCTTCGTGATCTGCGAGAACTGGGAGAGCCGCGAGGCGCTGCACGAGCACTTCAAGCACGAGTACGCGAGAGCGGCCAAGTCCGCCTTCGACGACCCGCAGCTGATCGCCGGCTTCGACACCTGGTTCGCGGGGGAGGACGCATGACCACCGAGGCGGCCGTTCCGGCCACGGTTGACGACCCGACGAACGCCGCCATCCTCGCGGTCTCCGAGGACCGCGTGGCCGGCTTCCAGCGCGACCCGCTGGGCCGCATCGCCGAGCGCTCGGGGATCGATCTGCCGGTCGTCGTCGAGCGCATCCGGGCGATGCTCGAGGCGGGGACGATCCGGCGGGTACGCCAGACGTTGCTCGCGAACAAGCTCGCGCCGGGCGCGCTGGTCGCCTGGCGGCTGCCCGAGGAGCGCTTGCACGAGGGCTTCGACTACCTCTTCCAGCAGGATCCCTTCTCCGGCCACGTCGTGATCCGCAGTGCGGACCCGGCCACGCCGGGCGCGACCTATCGCCTCTGGACCACGCTCAAGACGCCCGTCGGCTTCTCACTCGAGCGGCACTGCGAGCTGCTCTCGGACCGCATCGGCGCGGACGCCTTCCGGCTGATGCCCGCGAAGCGGCTCTTCACCCTCGGGGTCGGCCACGTGCGGCGGCGCGGCCTGGAGCCGGGCGCGCGCAGCGAGGAGCCCGCGAAAGTGATCGACACCGAGATCGTGGACCTCGACGAGGCTGACTGGCGCGTGCTGATGGCTCTCAAGCGGGAGTTCGCAGCGGACGAGATCGGCCCGGACCTCTGGGCGGGCCGCGCCGCCGGGGAGGGGCTGCGCCTCGAGGCGTTCTTCGAGGCCGCCGAGGAGCTGGACCGGCGCGGTGTCGTTGGGCGCTTCTCGACCTTCCTCGAGCACGTGAAGCAGGTCGGTGGGGCGGCGCCGGTGACGCGCTACAACGCGCTCTTCCACTGGGCCGTGCCTCGGGGGCGCGAGCTCGACGCGGGGCGCGAGGTGGGCCGCCACCACGTGATGACGCACGCCTACTGGCGCGAGGGCGGCCCGGAGTTCCGCGACGTCAACGTCATGGGCGTAGCCCACGGCACGGACAAGGACCTGCTGCTCGCCCACAAGGCGGCGATCGACGAGCACCTCGCGGAGGCCGGGATCGCGGTCGGCTACACGAACGTCTTCTGGGGCGGGCGGAGCGAGATCAAGCCCTCGGAGATCGCACCCGACGCGTACCTCGCCTGGGCGCGCGAGCAGGGCGTGGACCCGGATACGCTGCGCGAGACCTAGCTCCCCACGAACACCCGGATCTCTCCCCTCAGACCCTTAATCGAGGGTTAACCGCTCCCGCCGAGTATGCGCTCGGACGGGGACATGCCGAGGAGGTAGGAGAGAGTGTTCGCGATCCGATGGAGGAGACTGCTCCCGCTGGTCATGCTCGCCCTCGCGGCGACGCTGCTGATCGGGGCGTGCGGGGGCGATGACGGCGGCGAGACCACTGGCAGTGGCGAGTCGCTGTCCGGCAGCGTGGCGATCGACGGCTCCAGCACCGTCTTCCCGGTGACCGAGGCGGTCGCCGAGGAGTTCCGCTCCGTGGCGCCCGACGTACGCGTCACCGTCGGCGTCTCCGGCACCGGCGGCGGCTTCGAGAAGTTCTGCAGCGGCGAGACCGACATCTCCGACGCCTCGCGCCCCATCAAGCAGAGCGAGATCGACGCCTGCGCCGAGAGCGGCATCGAGTACCTGCCACTGCGCGTCGGCCTCGACGGCCTCGCCGTCGTCGCCCACCCCGACGCCGACTTCCTCGAGTGCATCACGATGGAGGAGCTGGCGATCCTCTGGGGCCCCGACTCCGAGGGCTCGATCAAGAGCTGGAACCAGGTGCGCGCCAGCTGGCCGGACGAGGAGATCAAGCTCTTCGGCCCGGACACCGACTCCGGTACATTCGACTTCTTCACCGAGGAAGTGAACGGCGAGGGCGGCGCCTCCCGCGCCGACTACACCAACTCCACCGACGACAACGTGCTGGTGACCGGCATCTCCGGCTCGAACGGCGGCTCCGGCTACTTCGGCTACGCCTACTACGCCGAGAACCAGGAGCGCCTGCGGGTCGTCGCCGGCGACGGCGGCGAGGGCTGCGTCATTCCCTCCGACGCCACGGTGGCGGACGGCTCCTACGCGCTGTCGCGACCGCTCTACATCTACGTCTCGCTGGCGTCGCTGGCGGAGAAGCCGCAGGTCCGCGAGTTCGTGCGCTACTTCCTCAGCGACGACGCGATTGCACTCGTGCCCGAGGTGGGGTACACCGCAATTGCTGCCGACGAGCTCGCCGAGTCCCGCGCCGACCTCGAAGCCGCCATCTCCGGCGGCTAGCGAACGAGGAGAGAGAGCAGGGGTGAGCGACTGATGGCTGCCGGCCAGGCAGCGGCAGGTGGACCGGCAGCGCAGTTCCAGCGCCGCCGCGGCCGCGAACTCATCGAGCAGGCGATCGGCTACGCCCTGTTCCTCTGTGCGGCGATCACGGTGCTCACCACGGTGGGCATCGTGATCATCCTCGTCGTCGAGGGGCTGCAGTTCTTTGGCGACGTCTCGCCCTGGGAGTTCTTCACCGGCACGAAGTGGACGCCGCTCTTCACGAACCAGGCGTTCGGCGTGCTGCCGCTGATCGGCGGCACGCTGCTGGTCGCGATCGGGGCGGCGCTGATCTCCGTGCCGGTCGGAAGCGCGAGCGCGATCTACCTGTCCGAGTTCGCCAGCCCGGGCGTGCGCGCCGTGCTGAAGCCGATCCTCGAAATCCTCGCCGGCGTGCCGACGGTGGTCTACGGCTACTTCGCGCTCACGGCGGTGACGCCGCTGCTGCGCGCCACGCTCTTTCCCGAGACCGAGATCTTCAATGCCCTCTCGGCGATGGTCGTGGTCGGGATCATGACGATCCCCATGGTCTCCTCGCTCTCCGACGACGCGCTGCACGCGGTGCCGCAGGACCTGCGCGAGGCCGCCTACGGCGTGGGCGCGACGAGGTTCGAGGTGGTTACGCGCGTCGTCTACCCGGCGGCGCTGAGCGGGATCATCGCCTCCTACATCCTCGCCGCCTCGCGGGCGATCGGGGAGACGATGGCGGTGACGATCGCGGCAGGCGCTTCGCCGAACCTGACGGCGAACCCGCTGGAGTCGATCCAGACGATGACCGCCTACATCGTGCAGGTCTCGCTCGGTGACACGCCGCACGGGACGATCGAGTTCCGCACCATCTTCGTCGTCGCGCTGACGCTGTTCGTGATGACGCTGGTCATGAACATCATCGCCGCGCGGGTGACCGCGCGCTTCCGCGAGGTCTACGACTGATGGCCGCCACGGACATGCAGGCCGGCAGCGAGCAGCGCCTCTACATCCCGAGGCTGGCGTTTCGCAACAAGCTGGGCGCGGGCTTCTTCGCCATCTGCCTCGCCGGCACCCTCGTCGGCGTCGTCTTCCTCGCCTTCCTGCTGTTCGACGTGTGGCGGGACGGCGCGGGCTTCCTGCGCTGGGAGTTCCTCCAGAACTTCCCCTCGCGCTTCCCGGAGCGCGCCGGCTTCCAGTCCGCGCTCTGGGGCAGTCTCTGGCTAATCGCGACGACCGCGATCATCGCCTTCCCGATCGGCGTCGGCGCGGCGATCTACCTCGAGGAGTACGCGCCGAGGAACTTCGTGACGAAGGCGATCCAGACCAACATCTCGAATCTCGCCGGGGTGCCCTCGATCGTCTTCGGCATCCTCGGCCTGCAGCTCTTCGTGCGCGGCACGATCGGCATCGGGCCGAGCATCGGCGGTGGCTTCGGGCGCTCGATCATCGCCGGCGGCGCGACGATGGCGCTGCTGATCCTGCCGATCGTGATCGTCGCCGCGCAGGAGTCGATCCGGGCCGTGCCGCCCTCGTTGCGCGAGGCCTCGTACGGGGTGGGCGCGACGCGCTGGCAGACGGTCTGGCACCACGTCCTGCCGCAGGCGTTCCCGGGGATCATGACCGGCACGATCCTGGCGCTCTCGAGGGCGATCGGGGAGACGGCGCCGCTGATCATGATCGGGGCGCTGACCTTCGTGGCCTTCCGGCCCGAGAGTCCGCTGGACCCGTTCACGGTGATGCCGATCCAGATCTACAACTGGGTGGCGCGGCCGCAGCCGGAGTTCCAGGACCTCGCGGCGACCGGCATCATCGTACTGCTCGTGATGCTACTCTCGATGAACGCGATAGCCGTGCTGCTGCGGCAGTGGACCGGACGGCGTTACGGACGCTAGGACGTACGCGGGCGCCGGTCCCCCTCGCGGGTTCCGGCGGGAGTGAGGAGCCCACGGATGGTGGGGAACGTGACCGACGAGGCGGAGCGGACGGCAGCCTCCGCAGCGGCCCGCGCAACCGGCGTGAGCGTGCAGGCCGGTGTCCGTGCGACGGAACCGGAGCCGGAGGAGGAGACCGGCGTCGCCGTCGAGGTGCGAAACGTCAGCCTCTGGTACGGCCAGAAGCAGGCGATCGGCAACGTCACGTTCGATGTGCCGCGCAACCGCGTGACGGCGCTGATCGGGCCCTCGGGCTGCGGCAAGAGCACGCTGCTGCGCTGCATGAACCGCATGAACGACCTGATCGACGGCGTGCGCATCGAGGGCGAAGTGAACATCGACGGCGCCAACATCTACGCGCCCAACACGGAGCCGTCGCAGGTGCGCCGCCACGTCGGCATGGTCTTCCAGAAGCCCAACCCGTTCCCAAAGTCGATCTACGACAACGTCGCCTTCGGCGCGAAGATCAACGGCTACACCGGCAACATGGACGACCTCGTCGAGGAGTCCCTGACCAAGGCGGCGCTCTGGGACGAGGTCAAGCACGAGCTCAGGAAGTCGGGGCTGGCGCTTTCCGGCGGGCAGCAGCAGCGGCTCTGTATCGCCCGCGCGATCGCGGTGAACCCGCAGATCGTGCTGATGGACGAGCCCTGTTCCGCCCTCGACCCGATCGCGACGCAGCGGATCGAGGACCTGATGCTGGAGCTGGCGAACGACTACACAATCGTTGTAGTCACGCATAACATGCAGCAGGCGGCGCGAGTCTCGCACAAGACGGCGTTCATGCTCGCCGAGGATGACCTGGTCGGACGGCTGGTCGAGTTCTCCGCCACGGACGAGATCTTCCTCAACCCGCAGGACAGCCGCACAGAGGAATACATCACCGGCCGCTTCGGATAGTCCCCGACGCAGCCCCGAGGTCGCCCGGACGCGCCGACGGCAGCGCGTACCAGCGGGACCCACAACAGCTGGACGGACGCAGCACCGCCGGATCGGAGAACCAGAAGAGAGATGCCGCGAGAGCAGTTCCAGGCTGACCTCGACCGGCTGCAGGACGGCCTGCTCGAGATGGGCGCGATGGTCGATCGCCAGATCGAACGCGCCATGGCCGCGCTCGTCGAACGCGACGTCGCGCTCGCCGACGCGGTGATCCGCGACGATGCCGAGGTCAACCGCAAGCGCTTCGACCTGGACAATCAGGTTCTGCACTTGCTCGCCCAGCAGGGCCCGATGGCGCGCGACCTGCGCGTCGTGATCTCGGTCCTCTCGATGGTCGTCGACCTCGAGCGGATGGGGGACCACGCCAAGGGCATCGGCGCGATCGTGCAGATGATGTCGGACGAGCCGCTGGTCAAGCCGCTGGTCGACATCCCGGAGATGGCGACACGGGCGCGCTCGATGCTCAACAACTCCCTCGACGCCTTCGTAAACGGCGACATCGAGGCCGCCTACCGGGTCGGGCAGGCAGACGACGGCGTGGACGAGTTGCAGGACCGGGTCTACAAGGACCTGGTCGCGATCATGATCAACGACCCTGCGACTGTGGAGCCCTGCACGCACCTGCTCTGGGTGGCGCACAACCTCGAGCGGATCGCGGACCGCACCACGAACATCGCCGAGCGCGTCGTCTTCGCCGAGACCGGCGAGATCGTCGAGATGGACCTCTCGACCTACTAGCCCTCGTTGTGGCTCTCGTCCCCAGCGCCCGGCGGGCTCGCGGCGCGCACGAGCTGGTAGAGCAGTGCGCCGAGGATCGCGCCCGCGATCGGGCCGACCCAGTAGACCCAGTGCTCCGTCCACGTGCCGGAGAGCAGCGCCGGGCCGAAGGACCGCGCGGGGTTCATCGAGGCCCCCGCGATCGGGCCTGAGAAGGTCGCGGCGAGCCCCACGTAGCCGCCGATGGCGATCGCCGCCGTGCCGCGCACGGCGCGCGCGTCGGTCGCCACGGCCATGATCACGAACATCAGGAAGGTGGTGATCACCAGCTCGAGGCCGAGCGCCTGGACGGCGGTGTCGCCCGGGACGGTGCTGCCGAGGCCGGCGACTCGCCCGAACAGCCAGCGCAGCACCAGCGCCGCGCCTGCCGCCCCCGCCAGCTGCGCGACGATGTAGGGCAGCAGCTGCGCGCGCGGGAAGCGCCCCACGAGTGCGAAGGCGATGGTCACCGCGGGATTGATGTGCGCGCCCGAGATGTGCCCCGTCGCGAAGACCGCCGCCATCACGGCGAGCCCGAAGCTCAGGCCGATCCCGAGCGAGCCGACGCCGCCGCCCGACACCTCGTCGATCACGACGGCGCCGGGGCCGGCGAAGACGAGCAGGAACGTGCCGAGCGCCTCGGCCACGTAGGCGCGCCCGTTGTCGAACCTCGGGAGCAACTCGCGCATCGCCGGAGGGTACCGCGAGGCGATCAAGCAGTCGTTAAGCGGAGCCGGCGCAAGGGGCCGCAAGCGAGGCTTGCGCCACCCCAATACCCAACCAACCTCCGCTCGCGGCGATGTACCATGAGTGCATCCGCTCGCGGTTGGCGAGCCGGGAGGTAACGGGTGATGAAGACGCTGGACAGGATCACCGTCGATCCCGCCATCATGGGCGGCAAGGCCTGCATCCGCGGCATGCGAGTCACAGTGGGGACCGTCGTGGGACTGTTGGCGTCCGGCCACTCGGCTGCCGACATCCTGGAGTCCTATCCGTATCTTGAGCAAGAGGACATCGAGCAGTCTCTGGCGTACGCAGCCTGGAGGCTGGAGGAAGGCGAAGTTCCCCTCTCCGCACCGTGAGGCCCCGGCTCCTGCTCGACATGAACCTGTCGCCCGATTGGGTGCAGTCGTTGCAGGAACAGGGGTGGGAAGCCGTGCACTGGTCCACCATCGGCGATCCGGGAGCGCCCGACGGGGAGATCATGGAGTGGGCGGCCTCGCACCAGTACGTCGTGTTCACCCACGATCTCGACTTCGGGACCATGCTGGCGCTATCGCACCGGGCCGGCCCGAGTGTGTTTCAGATTCGGGCCGCGAACATGCTGCCAGATCAACTGGAGGGGTCCGTCATCGCCGCGCTCAGTCAGCACGAGGCAGACCTGGCGTCTGGAGCACTGGTAGTAGTTGACGAGCGACGGAGCAGGGTTCGAGTCCTGCCACTATGAGATCGTAAAGCGCCACCTGCCGAGCGAGGCTTGCGCGACGCGCCTACACTCGGACCCTGGTGCAGCGGGCAGACTCCCCAGCCGACTCGCCTTCCTCGATCGATCACGAAATCGAGTGGCAGTTCGTCGTTGATGGCCCTGCCGAGGCGCAGCGCATCCTGGAGCGCAAGGCGGCCGCCGCCGGTCTGGCGCTGGACCCGCTCGGCGAGCAGCGCCTGCACGACCGCTACCTCGATACGGAGCGCTGGTCCTTCCATCGTGCGGGCTTCGCGTTGCGGCTGCGCGACGCCGGCGGGCCGGTGGTGGCGACGCTCAAAGCGCTCGACGGGCCCGGCGAGGGCGCCGAGGACGGCGAGCCACTGCGGAGGCTGGAGATCAGCGAGCGCCTCAGCGCGGCATACCCCCTCGAGCCCCTCGCCGCGCTGCTCGCCGGCTCGGGGCCGGTTGCCCGGCGCGTGCGCGACGTCACGGGCCGCGCCGGGCTGCGCATCCTGTTCACGCTGCACACCGCGCGCCGCCGCTTCACGCTGCGCTCGGACGGCGCCACGCTGGCCGAGGCCGCAATCGACGCGACCTCGATCCTCGGCGCGGACGGCAGCGTCGCGGGCGAGCTGCAGCGCCTCGAGATCGAGGTCGGCGGCAACGGCACGCCCGAGGCCGTCGAGCCTCTGGCGCGGCGCCTGCGCGAGGACGGCGGGCTGCGCCCGGCGGCCGACTCCAAGTTCGAGGCCGCGCTTGCCGCGCTGGCGCTGGAACCGGCAGGCACACCGGACCTCGGAGCGACCGGGTACGACGCGACATCGAGCCTCGGCGAGGTTGCTCGCGCGGCGCTGCGCCGCCAGCTCGCCGCCTCCCTCGCCAACGAGCCGGGGACGCGGCTGGGCGAGGACATCGAGGCGCTGCACCGCATGCGGGTCGCGAGCCGCCGCACGCGGGCGGTGATCCGCGTCTTCGCGGAGGCGCTGCCGCGGGAGCTGCCGGCGCTGCGCGAGGAGTGGCGCTGGATAGGCGACGCGCTGGGCGAGGTGCGGGACCTCGATGTGCAGATCGAGGCGCTCGCCGAAGACACACCGGACCTCGCGCCGCTGCGCGAGCAGTTGGAGGCCGCGCGGGCCGAGGCGCGCACGGAGCTCCTCGCGGCGCTGAACTCGCCCCGCTACGAGGCGCTGATCGTGGCCATGACGGAGGCGTTGCGCGACGACTCCGAGGCCGGGGGAGAGGCCGCACGGCCTGCGATCGTCGCGGCCCCGGAGCTGCTGCGCGACGCCCGCAGGCGGCTGCGGCGCCTCGCCCGACGCCTCGACGCGGGCGCGCCGGCGACGGAGTACCATCGCGCCCGGATCCGGGCGAAGCGCGTGCGCTACGCGACGGAGTGCGTCGCGGACCTCTACGGCCCACCCGCGCACGAGCTGATCGAGGCGCTGAAGGAGCTGCAGGACGTGCTCGGGCGCAGCCAGGACGCGCTGGTCGCCATCGAGCGACTCTCGGGGATCGCCGGCGCCGGACGCGACACGCCCCCGGCGACGCTGTTCGCGATGGGGCGGCTGGCCGAGCGCGAGGCAGGCGTGCTCGCCGGTAGGGACGAGGCGTTTCGCACGGCGTGGCGTCGCTTCCGCAAGCGCTGGAAGCGCTTCGACCGGGCGCTCGACGAGGGCGCGCCCTGCGGAGGATCGCGATGAACCTCTACCTCGTGCGCCATGCAATAGCCGAGGAGCGCGACCAGCAGCGCTGGCCGGACGACTCCGTGCGCCCGCTCTCCGCGCGCGGCCGCCGCCGCTTCGAGCGCGCGGCAGCCGGGCTGCGCCGGCTGGGCATCGAGGTGGACGTGCTGCTCACCAGCCCCTACGTGCGGGCCTGGGCGACGGCCGTGATCCTCTCCTCGGAAGCCGGCTGGCCGGCCCCCATCGTCTTCGACGCCGCCCGGCCGCGGAGCAGGCCGGAGCACGCCCTCGCCGAGCTGTCGCGGATCGCAGAGCAGCGCACGAGCATCGGCCAGGGCCGGGCGATCGCGCTCGTCGGCCACGAGCCGGACCTCACGCAGCTCGCCTCGGTGCTGCTGACCGGCGAGCCGCACGCGCTGTGGCTGCGCTGGCGCAAGGGCGGCGTGGCCTGCCTGCGCTGCGATCCGGCGCTGGCGCCCGGCAGCGCGACCCTCGAGGAGTACCTGCCGCCGCGAGTGCTGCGCGGGATCGCGGGCCGCTAGCCGGGGGCGGGGCCCACCTCGCCACGTTCGTCCTCGATCAGGAGGCAGCGGCCGAAGACCCGCTCGATGCGCTCGGAGAGCCGATCGGGATGCCAGCCGGACCGTCCCGGGAGCTGCACGCGCAGCTCGCCCCCGTCGCCGAGCCGCGCCCGCAGCGGCGCGTCGGGCGCGAGCCGCAGCTCCAGCGCGTCGGCCAGCACGAGGATCGCGCCCGCCCGCTGCAGCGCCTCGTCGTCCCCGGCGCCGAGCAAGGGCCGCAGCGCACGCGCGAGGGTGCGGGGCCGGTGCGCGACGCGGATCAGCGCGGCCAGCCTCGCGGCGTCCTCGTGCGCGAAGCCGCTCAGGTCCGCGCTCAGCACGATGTCCGCGGCGGCGCGCTGGCGGCGGTAGGCGTCCACCGAGCCGCCGATGTCGTAGAGCATCGAGGCGTGGCGCAGCGTCTCCCGCAGCGGCTCTCCGGCCTCGGGATCGAGCAGATCGGTCAGCATCTCGATGATGCCGCCGCGCCTCCGTGCGCGGTCCTCGTCCCAGCTCGCGAAGCGCCGGGCCAGCGCGTCGACCGAGGCGCGCCGCACCACGCGCGGGGCCGGCAGCGGCCCGTCGCCGCGCGCGACGCCCTCGCGCAGCCCCTGCCCGGAGACGAGCAGCGAGCGGGCGCGCACATGCTCCGTGGCGGCGAGCACCCCGCTGGCGCCGGCGACGATGATGTCGGCCCGATCGCGGTTCAGGCCGGGCGCCTGGCGGCGCTGGTCCGGCGCGAGGCTCGCGAGCCGGTCGCGCACGCGCCGCAGGCGGCGGCGGGTCAGCGTGTAGCCGTGCACCCGCACGATCGGGTAGCGCCGCCCGCGACGGCTCACCGCCGCGAGGTTGCGGACGGTGCCGCCCGTGCCGACCAGCACCTCGTCTCTCGCGAGCCGCGGCACGCCGGCGCTGACGAACTCCGCCCGCACGTGCAGCCGCAGTGCCTCGAGATCCTCGTCCGAGGGCGGGTCCGATGACAGGAAGCGGTCGGTCAGACGCAGCGTGCCGAGCGGAAAGCTCCAGGTCTCGCGGATCGCGCGGTCGCGGAAGCGCGCGATCTGCAGGCTGCCGCCGCCGAGGTCGACGACCAGGCCGTGCTCGACGGGCAATCCGTAGATCGCGCCCAGCGCCGCGCGGCGGCCCTCGGTCGGCCCGTCGAGCACCTCCATCTCGATGCCCCAGCGTGCACGGATCGCGGCCTCGAGCTCAGAGGCGTTGGCAGCGTCGCGCAGGGCCGCGGTGCCGACGGCGCAGACGCGGGCGACGCGCCGCCGGGCGGCGAGCCCCATGAAGTCGTCGAGGACGGTGAGCGCACGGTCGATCGCCTCGGGCGAGAGGCTGCCGGCTGCGTCGACGGCGCGGGCGAGCCGCACGGTCGCGCGCGGCTCGGCGATGACCTCGAGGTACCCGTCGCTGCGCTGCCGCGCGATCATCATGCGCAGGGAGTTCGACCCGACGTCGATGACCGCGATCGGATCGGGCTCGCCGGAGACGGCGTGCGGACCCGTCAGGCGTACGTTCATGCGCCGATCCGTGTGCGCGTCACGCGCAGCGCCGGGGAGCCATCGGGAAGCCATGATACCGGGCAGGCTCGTAGCGGTAAGCGGGGACGTAGGGGATGTCCCGCGACTCCAGCGGAGCGCGGCGTGAGCTGTGACTAGCGCCGGGCGTCGAGCAGCGAGGCGCCCCCGGGCCAATCGAGCAGGCGGGCATCCGCGGTGAGGAGGCGGTGACCCTCGAGGGCGGTGGCGAGGATCAGGCGGTCGGCGGGGTCCCCATGCAGGTCCCGCAGGCTGCCGGCGCGCGCGGCGATCGCGCCATCGACGGCGATCTCGACGAGGCCGTGGTCGAGCAGGGCCCGCCGCCACGCAGCCGGCTCCGCGGGCAAATCGATCCTGCCCCTCGCTCGCAGCATCGCCGTCTCCCAGAAGGTGATGGCGGAGACGGCGGCGTTGCCGGCCCGCCACTCACGTTCCACAAGCTGGCGGGCGATCCGCCCCAGCTCGGAGCGGCCATGCCAGAACCATACGAGGGCATGCGTGTCCAGCAGGATCACGGGTTGAGTACGCGATCGGAGTCGGACTCGGCCTCCCAGCCCACCTCGATCGGCTCGATGATGTCGCCGTGGATGGTGATCTCACCGCCCGCGCCGAAGAGCGTCCTCGGCCTGCGCTCCCAGGGCGCCAGCCTGGCCACGGGCTTGCCGCGCTTGGTGATGACTATCTCCTCGCCGCTCTCGGCGACCTCGTCCATGATCGCGAGGCACTTCGCCTTGAACTCCGACGCCTTCATGGTGCGCGCGCCGCCGCCGGTCGTGTGCTCGATGGCCATGTCGCCTCCGAAGTGACCACTACACTACCATTCCTGACCAGTTTCGGCAGTAGGCTGACTGCGGCGGCGGATTTGCACCCTGCCGCGGCGGGTGAGGCTGGACTCGGGGCGGCGGCGGCGGCCATCATGGATCCCATAGCGAAAGGCGCCGTTACATGAAGATGCTGCGCAGATTCTTCATCTTCGCCGCGATCGCCGGCATCGTGGCAGTCGCCGCAAGGAAGCTCGGGCTGATTGGCGGCCCCCAGGACGACTCGTTCGATTTCGTGTTCGAGGACCCCGCGGACGAGGAGTCAGCGGACGGCGGCGAGGACGACGCTGCCGAGTAGCGCTATCAGCACGATCGCCATGGCCAGCCGCAGCAACAGCACGCCCCAGGCGCGATGGCGCGGCGGATCCCAGTCCGCGTACCCCGCCTCTTCCGTGAGATCGGGGTCGAGATCGCCCTCGCTGGACTCGATCCAGTCGCCGTCGCCCACGCACGCACCTCGCCGTCATCCGGGCGCCGCCCGTGCAGGCTAGCGAACGCGCGAGCCGCGGCGCCAGCGCCCGCGACGCGAGCCGGGCCGCCTCGTGACCGCCGCCGGTCCGGAGGTCTACCCGGACGACGCCGTCCTCGCGGCAATCGAGGAGGCCGCGCTCGACCTCGGCCGGCTCGCCGGCGAGCGCATCGGCGAGGCGCTCGAGCGCGAGATCGTCGTCGAGTACAAGGACGAGACGACCACCGCGGGCGGCGCCCCGACCAACCCCGTCTCCGAGACCGACCGCGCCATCGAGACGCTGTTGCGCGAGCAGATCGCCGCGCGCTTCCCCGATCACGGCGTGGTCGGCGAGGAAGACGGCGGCGACGCCGAGGCCGGGCGTGAGTTCGTCTGGGTGCTCGATCCGGTCGACGGGACCGCGAACTTCGTGAACGGCTTCCCGCTCTTCTCCAGCTCAATCGGCTTGCTGCATCGCGGGCGGCCCGCGGTGGGCGCGATCTGGTGCTCGACCTCGCACGCGCTGCGGCCGGGCGTCTACCACGCGCGCGAGGGCGGCCCGCTCCGGTTCGAGGGTGCGCCCGCGCCGCTCGGCCGCCCGCGCGTCGGCGTCCCGCGCCCCCCGGGACCCCCGCCCCGCCGCCCCCCCCGGAGCCGGGAGCGGCGGGGCACCCCCGACACGGG
>VXMT01000160.1 GCA_009840965.1 Chloroflexota bacterium | reverse complement strand
GGGGATCAACTCACCCTTGACGGAGGTGGGCTGGGCGGTCGGGGTAGCAGTTGCTGCGTCGGCCTCGCTGTCGTCGCCGCCGCCGCAGGCCGCGAGCAGGATGGCGCTCGCGACCAGGACCGCGATGGCGGTCATGGGGGAAGTGATCAGACGCATACGCGGTCAACCTGTCTCCCCGCCACTTCTATCGTACGTCAGGGCGTGCCGCGCGACAAGCCGTGCGCCGCGCCTCCGCTAGCGGATTCGCTCGTCCACGAGCCGCCTTAGCAAGGCGATCGAGACATCGAGGAATACCGCGAGATCCTCGACGGACACAGTGTCGATCGTGTCCTGCGGCGTATGGATGAACTCCGCGCCGCCGCTGTGCACGGTGACGGCGGGCACGCCGGCCTCGCTGAAGCTCGCGTGGTCGGAGGATGCGTTTCGCGGGAAGGCGCCCCGCGGGATGTCGTAGCCGAGATCGGCCGCGACCGCGGCGCCGAGGTCGGCGAGCGCCTCGTCACCGCCGATGAAGCGCGGTCCGTCGCCCGTCTGCTCGCCAATCCGGGCGACCATGTCGAAGTTGAGCATGAACGCGGCCCCCGAGACGTCGTGCGCCCGCACGAAGGCGCGCGAGCCGAAGAGCCCGATCTCTTCGGCCCCGAAGGCGATGAAACAGAGCGCGTCCGCGAGTCCCTCCGCGCGGCTCACGCCGGCGAGCTCGATCAGCAGCGCCGTGCCAGAGGCGTTGTCGTTCGCGCCCGGACCGTTGATCGAGTCGTAGTGGGCCCCGAGGTAGGCGCGGCACTCGCCGTCCTCGGGGCGGGCGACGACGTTCTGCGAGGTCCGCGGTTCCGAGCCGACGACGCTGCGGATGGTGACCTCGGCCCGGTCCTCGGCCAGCGTGCGCAACGGTTGACCGTAGCGGCCCGCGACGCCGATCACCGGGATCGAGACGCCGTGGTCGGGGCCAAGCGTGCCGTAGAGATCGCCGGGGTTCCTGTTCACGACGACGACGCCGGCGGCGCCTGCCCGCTCGGCGTTGCGCGCCTTGTCGGCAAAGGTCAGCACCCCGCGGTCGAGGAGGACGATGGCGCCCTCGGCGTCCACGTCCGCGAGCTCGTCGGGTTCGCCCAGCCCCGCGAAGACCAGCGGCCCGGTCGCCTCGCCGGACAGGCTCTCCCCGAGAGGGAAGCCGGGGACCGGTGCGCCCTCGCCCTCGATCGAGACGCTGCCCTCGGTGATCCGGAACTCCACCTCGAACTCCTCGAGAGTGACCGCGTACCCGGCGGCCTCGAACTGCGAGGCGACGTAGGCGGCCGCCGTCCGCTCCTCCTCGGTTCCTGCCACGCGCTCGCCGATCTCGACCGCCAGCACGCGCAGGTGCTCGAACGTGCGCTCGGCCCTCGCACGCACCTCGGCCGGTGGCGTCGAGGTCGGAGCCGGCTCCGCGAGGGCGGTCGCGGCGGCGTGGGGGTCGGAGTGGCGGTTGCAGTCGCCTCGAGAGTCGCTGCGCCGCCGTTCTCGTCGGTGCAGGAGGCGAGCAGCGCGGCGGCGAGCGCGAGGCCCGCGAGGAACGCGCGCGGTCTAGCTGCGCGGTTCATCGTTGCCCGAGCAAAGACGGGCCGGCGGCGTCAGCTTCGTGATCTGTTGCCGAACCAGCGCCGGATGCGCTGGGCGAGGGTGTCGCGCCTGTAGGAGATCGTGCGCCCTCGCCACTGCTGCGTGCGCGCGCGCCGGCCCCCGCTGCCGAACATGATCAGCGCCAGCGAGGTCACGAGCAGCACGAGCCCGGCGATCATGAGCCACGATCCGATCGGCCCGAGCCCGCGAATCAGGAAGGCGCCGAGGATCAGGAGGAGGCTGAGCAGCACGAGCTGGGAGAGCGAGATTCGCGAGAGCTCCTGGGCGATGGTTCGCTGCCACGCCGAGAAGCTCTCGCCGACGCGGCGGAGGGAGCGCCGCAGGCCGACTGCGCGCTGCCGCTTCGGAGCCGGCAGTTGCTCGATCTTGTCGAGGATCTCCTGGATCTCGCGTTCGAGGCGGTCCGGTTCCTCCGGCATGTCGTCTGCTCCGTCCACTCGCCTCCGTACGCCGCCATTGTAGCGCGGGCGCCGGGCGGGGTGCGGGCGCTTGACCGTGCGGCGGGGCCGGGGCTAGCGTGATCTGTCGCGCGCGACGCCCTCGAGGCCCGGAATGCCAGGGAGCAGGCGAATGCCGGAACGCTATGCGGTCAGCACGCGGACCGTGCTGGGGAAGCGCTCGAAGCGGCTGCGCCGCGAGGGCGTCCTGCCCGGCAACATTTATGGTCGCGGCCTCGACTCGGTTGCGGTGCAGTTGCCGCGCCGTGAGGCCGAGGAACTGCTCTCCGAGCACGGCCTGAACTCGCTGATCGAGCTCTCCGTCGAGGGCGAGAGCGAGGAGCGGCCGGTGGTCGTGCGGCAGGTGCAACGCCACCCGCTCTCGCGCGAGGTCCTGCACCTCGACTTCTACCAGGTGGACCTCGCGCGCCCGATCCAGGCGAACGTCCCCGTGACGCTCCTCGGCGAGGCGCCCGCAGTCCACACCTACCAGGGCATCCTCATCCACGGCCTCGACCACGTCCTGGTCGAGGCACTCCCGGCCGAGATGCCCTCGCACTTCGAGCTCTCGGTCGACGCGCTCGAGGAGCTTGACGCGCAGCTCACCGTCGCGGACCTCGCCGTTGCCGAGGGCGTGCGGATCATGAGCGAGCCGGAGATCATGCTCGCGCGCATCGCGCGCCCGCGCATCGTCGCCGAGGACGAGGAAGAGGACGAGCTGCTCGAGGGCGAGGAAGGCGAGCTAGAGGAGGGAGCCGAGGGCGACGACGCCCCGGCTGCCGAGGACGGCGAGCAGACCTCGGATTAGTCCGGCTTCGGCCTAAGCCGAACCCAAGAGCACGGGTCCGCAGCGCCCTGACCCCGATCTGGCGATGGTCAGCGCGTGGCCGCCGAGAGGTGGTCCGTGCGCAGTTGGCCGCAGGCGGCGGCGATCTCGACGCCGCGCTCGATGCGGACGGTGGCGTTGACGCCGGCGGCCTGCAGCTCGCGCTGGAAGGCGCGCACGCGCGAGAGCGAGGGACGACGCAGGCCCTCGCCGGCCGTCGGGTTGTAGGGGATCAGGTTCACGTGGCAGCGCGTCCCGCGGATGCGGCTTGCCAGGCGGCGCGCCTGCTCCGGCTCGTCGTTGAGGCGCTCGAGGAGCGCGTAGGCGTACGTCACGCGGCGGCCGGTGCGCTCCACGTACTCGTTCGAGGCCTCGATCAGTTCGTCGAGCGTGACGCCCCCGGCGGTGGGGATCAGGCGGCGACGCAGCTCGTCGTCGGGTGCGTGCAACGAGACCGTGAGGCCGATCTGTAGCCGCTCGCCCGCGAGGCGGCGGATCGGGCCGGGCAGGCCCACGGTCGAGATCGTGACGCCTCGGGCGCGCAGGTCAAGGCCGTCGCGGTCGATCAGCCAGCGCACGGCGGCCAGCGTGGGGCTGTAGTTGGCGAGCGGCTCGCCCATGCCCATGAAGACGACGTTGGAGATGGGGCGCTGACGCTGGAAGTGCAGCACCTGGGCGAGGATCTCGCCCGCTGTGAGGTTGCGTGTGAACCCCTGCTGTCCGGTCGCGCAGAAGACACAGGCCATCGCGCACCCCGCCTGCGTCGAGACGCAGACGGTGCTGCGCGCGCGCGACCCCGCGGCGTGCGCCGGGCGGTCCGGGTCGTAGTCCATCCGCACCGCCTCGATCGCGGCCCCGCCGCCGAGGTCCAGCAGCACCTTCGAGGTCTCGCCGTCGTCGGCGCGCGTCTCCGCGAGGACCGGCGGTGCGGCGAGCGTCCACTCCCCGGCGAGCCGGGCGCGCAGGGCGGCGGGCAGGTCCGTCATCTCCTCGAACGAGGTCGCGCAGCGGCGCAGCGCCCAGCGCGCGACCTGGCGCGCGCGGTACGCCGGCTCGCCCCACTCGGCGAGTCGCGCCTCGAGGTCGGCGAGCGAGTGGTCGAGCAGGTGCGACGGCATCGATCGAGTCTAACGCCGGGCCGTCACTCGCCGAGGCGCGCGCCGACGAGCGCGCGGTCCCCGTTGAGGTAGTCCTCGATGTCCAGCGCGCGCCGGCCCTCGCGCTGCACGCGCAGCAGTGCGAGCGCGCCGCTGCCGCACGCGACGACGGCGAGGGCGCGGCGGTTCGGCAGCAGTTCATCGAGCGCCTCGCCGTCGCCGGCGAGGACCCGGCCCGGTTCGGCCTCGGGCGTCGCGGCGAGGGGCCAGGCGGCGTGGATCGTCAGGCGCTCGCCGTCGCGCAGCGTGGTCGCGCGCGGCCACGGCTCGTAGGCGCGGACGGCGCGCGCGATCTCCTCGGCGGAGCGGGTCCAGTCGATGACCCCGTCGTCCTTCTCGATCCTCGGCGCGTAGGTCGCCAGCGCATCCTCTTGCGGAAGAGCCTCCACGCTGCCCTCGATCCAGCCGGGCAGCAGCTCCATCAGCCGCTCCGCGCCCAGCTCGGCGATGCGCGCGGTCAGCGTCTCGGTCGTGTCGAGGGGCGCGATCGGCGTCGCGACCGTGCCGAGCACCGGACCGGCGTCCAGCTCCCGCACGATCAGCATCACGGAAGCCCCGCTCTCCGCGTCGCCGGCGAGGATCGCGGCGGCGACGGGGGATGCTCCGCGGTGGCGCGGCAGCAGCGAGGCGTGGACGTTGAGGATGCCGCGCGGGATCGCCTCGATCAGGTGCGAGGGCAGGATGTGCGCCGAGGCCGCGAGCACGCCCACGTCGGGCCTGAGCGCGGCGATCTGCCCGGTCGTCTCGCGGCGGATGCGCTCCGGGGTCAGCGCCGGCACGCCCGCCTCGCGGGCGAGCCGGGCGACCGGCGTGGGCACGCCGCGGCCGGAGCGCCCTCGAGGGCGGTCGGGCTGCGTCACGACGCCGACGAGGTCGACGGCGGGGGCCTCGATCAGTCGCCGCAGCGTGGGCAGGGCGTAGTCGGGAGAGCCGAAGAAGACGACGCGCACGGGCTCGATGGTAGCAGCCGTCCCTTTCGCCGCGGTCCGCGCGGCGGGCCTCAGGAGGTGGTCACGCTCCAGAGCGAGAAGCCGATGAAAACGACGATCAGCAGGATCGTCAGGCGGTGCAGCGAGCGCTGGATGCCCCGGCGGGTGCGGAAGCTCTGATCGGCCCCGCCGAGCGCCGCGCCGAAGCCCGTCCCCTTGACCTGCATCAGCACCACGACGATGAGCGTGATCGAGACGAGGATCTGGGCGATGTGGAGGAAGTCGGTGAGTTGCATGACGCGATCGAGGCTAGCCCGCGCCCGCCGTTGCGGGCAAGCGAGCACGGCCGTCGGTGGCGCTACGAGTCCGCCTCGACGGGGAGCGGCTCCGCGCCCTGCTGCACGCGCAGGTCGCGCTCGTAGTACTGGCGCATCACGGCGGCGGCCAGCCGCTCGGAGTCGTGGCGGTAGCGCAGCTCGCGGTCGACGAGGTCGGCCAGGACGAGGCGCGCGCCGGCGTAGTCGGCGTCGCCCGGAGCGGGCACGGGCTGGGATCGCCACTCGGAGGGGAAGGGCTCGGAGGGCAGGTTGCTGTTCGCGAGGACGACGTGGGCGACGTCCTCGCGTCCGAGGTGCGAGCGGATCGCGGCATAGTGCCGGGCGGCGTCGTAGCCCTCGGTCTCCCCCTGCTGGGTGGCGACGTTCGAGACGTACACGCGGTGCGCCGGGGACTGCAGCAGCGCCTCGCCGAGGCCGGAGACCAGCAGGTTCGGCAGCACCGAGGTGTAGAGCGAGCCGGGCCCGATCACGATCAGGTCCGCCTCCAGCAGCGCAGCGGCCGCCTCGCTGTTGGCCTGCACGTTGGCGGGCTCGACGAAGACGCGCTCGATGGCCGATCCGCCCTCCGCCAGCACGGACTCGCCTCGCACGGTGGAGCCGTCGGCGAGCCGTGCGGCCAGCGTGATGTCGGCCAGCGTGGAAGGCAGGATGCGTCCGCGCACGGCGAGCACGCGCGAGGTCTCGCGGATCGCCTCCTCCATGTTCCCGGTCACGTCGGACATGGCGACGATGAAGAGGTTACCGAAGGAGTGGCCGGCGATGCCCTCGCCGGCGTCGTCGTTGAAGCGGTACTGGAAGAGGCGCGTGACCAGCGGCTCGGCGTCGGCGAGGGCGGCGATGCAGTTGCGGATGTCCCCGGGCGGGATCACGTTGAGGTCGCGCCGCAGCCGCCCGCTGGAGCCGCCGTCGTCGGCGACGGTGACGATGGCCGTGAGGTTCGCGTTGTAGCTCTTGAGCCCGCGCAGCAGCGTCGAGAGCCCGGTGCCGCCGCCGATCGCGACGATGCGCGGGCCCCGGCCCTGCGTGCGCTGCGCCCAGATGCGGTCGAGCAGCTCGTCTCGCCGCTCGAGCGGTACGACGGCGCTGACGATCGACTGGTTGAGCCTCCAGGCGCCGATCACGGTGGCGCCGGTGGCGACCCCGATGAAGAGCACGCCTCGCACCCAGCGCGGCAGGAACTGGAGCGTCGCGTCGCCGACCCAGGCGGGGAAGGTGTAGGAGAAGTAGGCCTCGCGCAGCAGGTAGCCGATGCCGAGGCCCATCAGCACGACGCCGATGAGGATGAGCAGGAGCCAGCGCTTGATGTGCAGGCCGAGGTAGAGCCACTTGGCAAGGGTGGTGCGACTCACCGACGATCTTCCGTCTTTGATCGAGCGCCACCCCCGTGCGCCACGATCGTGCCGCTCTCGCCCTCGTTGGTCAAGTCAGGGGCGGTCGCTTCACAGGCCGCCCCTGCGGCCTGTATCGTCGGGCGGCGATGCCAAAGTGGCTCAGGGCGTCTATCCTGAGCCTGCGATCAGGGAGGGAACAGGCCATGGATTGCCTCGTCTGCGGCGCAGTCGTCTCCGATGACGACCAGCAGAACTACCGCTGGTTCCACACTGACGGCAACTGGTACCGCTTCGAAGACATCGGTTGCCGCAACAAGTTCATCGGCAACCCCGACAGGTACCTGAACCCCGAGGGCGGCGACTAACCCGCCTCCGCCCGATTGACCGGGGCGGGGCGCGGCCCCGACCGAGCCGCGCCTTGGCCTCTCGCAGGCCGCGCCTGACGCGACCAGGATCGAAGGCCGCGCGTGACCACTGCGACCGCCCCAGGCGCCACCGGCTACGAGGTTGTGATCGGCCTCGAGGTCCACGCGCAGCTCAACACCCGCTCCAAGATGTTCTGCGGCTGCGCGAGCGACTACTTCGCGGCGCCGCCGAACACGCGCGTCTGCGCGGTCTGCCTGGGCATGCCGGGCGTGCTGCCGGTGATCAACCGCAGCGCCGTGGACCTCACGATCCTCACGGGCCTCGCCTTCGGTTGCTCGATCCCGCCGCACTCCAAGTTCGATCGCAAGAACTACCCCTACCCCGACCTGATGAAGGGCTACCAGATCTCACAGTACGACGAGCCGCTCTGCGTCGGCGGCGCCGTCCCGATCGAGCTGGACGGCGAGCGGCGCGAGATCGGCCTCGAGCGCATCCACCTCGAGGAGGACACGGCGCGCCTGCTGCATCGTGAGGGGGGACCCGCCGACGGCGACGGCTACTCGCTGCTCGACGTCAACCGCTCGGGCGTGCCGCTGATGGAGATCGTCTCCGCGCCGGACATGCGCTCGCCCGAGGAGGCCGTGGCCTACCTGCGCGAGCTGCGCCGCACGCTGCGCTACCTCCATGTCTCCGACGCGGACATGGAGAAGGGCTCGTTCCGCTGCGACGCCAACATCTCACTGCGCCGCCCCGGCGATCCGCTGGGCTCAAAGGTCGAGATCAAGAACATGAACTCGTTCCGCGCCGTGCAGCGCGCGATCGAGTCCGAGATGCGGCGTCAGGCCGAGGTCCTCGACGGCGGCGGGACTGTCGAGCAGGAGACGCGCGGCTACATCGACGCCACCGGCGGCACCGCCAGCCAGCGCTCCAAGGAGGAGGCGCACGACTACCGCTACTTCCCGGAGCCGGACCTGCCCCCGCTCGAGATCGGCGCTGAGCGCCTCGCGGAGATCCGGGCGCGGCTGCCCGAGCTGCCCGACGCCAGGCGCGAGCGCTTCGAGACCGAGTACGGCCTCGCGGCCACCGAGGCGCAACTGCTCGCCGAGACGCGCGCCCGGGCCGACGCCTTCGAGGCCGCCGTGGCCGCCTCGAAGCCGGACCGCGCACAGGCGGTCGCGCGCTGGCTGATCGGCGACGTGGCCGCGCTGCTCAACCAGGCGGGCGACCTCGAGCTGGGCGAGACGGCGCTCACGCCCGACCACCTCGCGGAGTTGGTCGGGCTCGTCGAGGACGAGGTGATCACCGCCGCCAGCGCCAAGGAGGTGCTCGCGGCTGCCTTCGAGAGCGGCGATGCGCCCTCGGCGATCGTCGAGGAGCGCGGCCTCGCCCAGCTGCGCGACGACGCCGGGCTTGCGACGGTCGTCGGCGAGGTGATCGAGGCCAATCCGCAGGCGGTCGAGGACTATCGCGGCGGCAAGGACACCGCCATCAAGTTCCTCGTGGGCCAGGTGATGCGCGCCACGCGCGGACGCGCGAACCCCAACGAGGCGCAGTCCGCGCTGCGCTCCGCGCTCGACGAATAGAGGACGAGGAGGGGCACCCATGGCGGCGGCGAAAGGGTCCCGGAGCGGGACCATCCACCAGATCAGCGCCTCCAACGGCGGCGTCCCAAAGCTGCCGCTCGAGCAGGCCCGGGCCTTCATCGGAGGCCTCGAGGGCGACGCGCAGGCGGATGGCAAGCACCACGGCGGGCCGGAGCGCGCGCTCTGCCTGTTCTCGCTCGAACAGATCGAGGAGATGGCCGCCGAGGGCCACCCGATCGCGCCCGGTCGGGCCGGCGAGAACGTGACGCTTGCCGGCATCGACTGGTCGCTCGTCGTGCCGGGGGCGCGGTTGCGCCTCGGCGACGGGGTGCTGGTCGAGATCAGCAGCTACACCACGCCCTGTTGGAAGAACGCGCCCTGGTTCATCGAGGGAGACTTCAACCGCATGAACCAGAAGACGAACCCCGGCTGCAGCCGCGTCTACGCGCGCGTGCTGGAGGAGGGCCTGCTGCGCACCGGGGACGCAGTCGATCTGCTCGATGAGAGTGCCGCCGAGCGCGTGGCCCGCCAGCAGCCACCGACGATTCGCTGGCGGCCGCCCGGCCGGGGCGGGTAGCGCGCCTCCCGCACCTCAGCCCTGCGCCGTCGCGGGTGAGGTGACGGCGATGCGCGGCGGCGGGCCCGGACGCCGCACGGCAAGGATCAGCGCTGCCGCCAGCACCCAGTTGACGCCGACGGCGAGGAAGACGCCGTCGTAGTCGCCGACGACGTCGAAGTAGAGCGCCGTGATCACCGGACCCGCCGCGCCCATCGCGAGCGAGACCGGCAGCACCACGCTCCGCACCTCGCCGAGGTAACGGCGCCCGAAGTACTGCGCCCAGATCACCTCCTGCGTCGGGAACAGCGCCCCTAGTCCGGTGCCCCATAGCAAGAAACCGAGCGCGACGAGCGCCGCGCTGCCGGATGCCGCTGCGAAGACGATGAGGGCCATCGACGATCCTGCCAGCGTGAAGCCCAGCGCGGCGACATAACGGGCGTCGTGCCGCTCGGTCAGCCAGCCCCAGAACGCCTTCGAGAAGCCGGCCGCGAAACCGAGGATGACGACAATCCGCGCGGCCGTGGCCCGGCTGTAGTCCTGGTCGGTGAGGAACGGGATCGTGTTCAGCAGCACGCCGCCGATGCCAATCACGGCGATCCCGAAGGCGAACGTGATCAGGTAGAGCGCCGGCGTGCGCAGCGCCTCGCGCCGTGTGTAGGAGTTGCGGTAGTCGGCCTCGATCCGTACGGCGGCGCCGTCGCGGAGGTCGGCAGCAGTCCGTCCATCCGGATGAAGCCCGTAGTCCTCAGGCTGGCGGCGGAAGAGCAGCGCGACGGGCACGATGATGAGGATGACCGCCACGCCGAGCACCTGCCAACCGGCCCGCCAGCCGTACGCGTCGACGAACGCGGTGAGGGGCGGCGCGATGATGATCCCGCCGATCGAGAAGCCGATCGCGCCGATGCCGATGGCGCGCCCTCGCAGGTCCACGAACCACTTGGAAAGCGTGACGTTGACGACGAGGCTGCCGACCATCGCGGAGCCGCCCATGAAGAACAGGCCGCGCAGGACCATCCACTGCCACCACTCCTCGATGTAGCTGATCGAGAACAGCGTTGCGGCGATCAGCGTCCCACCGATCAGCATCACGCCTCGCGCGCCCCGGCGATCGACGTGGGCGCCGATGAAGAATCCGATCGTCCCGGTCACCAGTTGCCCGACGGTCTGGGCGAGCGTGAACTCGGTGCGCGTCCAGCCGAGGTCCTCGGTCATCGGGACGAGGAAGACGCCGCCGGCGTAGACGCTGAGGCCGGCCTGCATCATCTGCCCGAGGAACGCGCCCGCGACGATGTACCAGCCGAAGTAGACCCGAGGGCGCTTCGTGCTGTCGGCGGAGGGAGCCGGCGCCTCGGCGGGTGCGGCCATCGGGGGCAGTATAGGCGCGAGCGAGGCGGGTGAACGCCTTGATTAGCCGCCCGTTAGCCGCCCGGCCGGGCCGCCTCGCGAGGCTCGATCGGCGTGATCACGCCGAGGCGATCCTCGACCGCCTCCGCGGCGGCGAGGCCGAGGTCCTCGCGGTAGCGCGGCCCGATTAGCTGCACGCCCTGCGGCAGTCCGCCGTCGACCCCCGCCGGCAGCGCCACCGAGGGCAGCCCGAGCAAGTTTGCGGCCAGCGTCAGGCGCATGCTGCGGCGCACGCCCAGCGCTTCCTCGCGGCCCGCCACGTCGTGCCCGGCCTCGAAGGGCTGCGCCGTCGAGACCGGGCCGAGCAGCAGCCGCCCCTCTCCGAGCCACTGCGACCAGGCGCGCGCGCAGCGGAAGCGCTCCATGTGCGCCTCGAGGTAGCCGTTCAGTGTCGGCTCCGGTGCAGCCCCGGTCGTCAGCTCGATGAAACGAAGCGCCTCGCCGCTCAGCGGCTCGAGCAGGGCCTGCCCGGCGCTCCGTAGCTCCGCGTCGGCCAGCCGCCCCCATACCTCGGCGGCCTCGCGCAACAGCGGAGGCTCGTCCTCCTCGACGCGGTATCCGGCGTCGGCGAGCGCAGCGGCCGCTCGGCGTACGCCCTCGGCGACCCGCTCGTCGACGCCAAGGCCGCCCGGATCGGTCGTGAGCGCGATGACAGGCAGCACGCCGGCGGGCTCCTCGATCGGTGCGGGCGCAAGCCGCGGGTCGCGCGGATCGGGGGTCGCGAGGACCGCGAAGGCCAGACGGAGGTCGGCGACGTGGCGCGCCATCGGGCCGGCGACGGTGAACAGCTCGCCCGTCGGCGTCGGCTCGGGCATGCCCTCGCGCGGCGCGCTCGCGATGCGGCCGTAGCCGGGCTTGAGCGCGGCCGTACCGCAGCACTGCGAGGGGTAGCGCAGCGAGCCGCCGAAGTCGTTGCCGAGTCCCAGCGGCGTCATGCCGCTGGCGAGGGCGGCCGCCTCGCCACCGCTGGAACCGCCCGGCGTCCCAGGGGTTGCGCGTGACCCCGCGCAGGCTGCTTGCGCTGTGCCAGCGCATGCCGAAGTCCGGCAGGTTCGTGCGGCCGACGATGATCGCGCCGGCCTTGCGCAGCCGCTCCACCGCGGGAGCGTCGCGCTCCGCGTACGCCTCCGCGAGGGCGGGCGAGCCGTTCGTGGTCGCCGTCCCGGCGACGTCGATGTTCTCCTTCACCGTGCAGGGCACGCCGTGTAGCGGTCCGGTCAGCTCGCCACGCGCGCTCGCCTCGTCGGCGCGGTCGGCGGCGGCGAGCGCCTGCTCCGCGAGGACGACGGTGACGGCGTTGAGCCGCGTGTTGACCGCCTCGATGCGCGCGAGCTGCGCCTCGACGGCCTCGCGCGATGAGATCGCGCGAGCGCGGATCGCGGCCGCGAGTTGCGCGGCCCCGGCGCGCCAGGGATCCGCGGGCAGCGTCACGCGATCACGCGCCCGGGCCGCCTCGCGTTGCTACGCAGCCTCGCCGTCATCGCGCTCGTCGGTCTCGACGAGCGTGGCGGACGCCTCCGAGCCGAGGAAGGCGAGCAGCACCAGCGCCGCGACCATCGCGATCGGCAGGCCGAGCGAGACATCGGCCAGGGCGAGCGTGCCCTCGGCCGTGAAGTCGACGAGGTTGACGAAGGCGAGCAGCCCGCCGAGCGCGGCCGCGGCGAAGATCCAGAGGTGGCCGAGCCTCGCGCTGATCTCGCGCCGGTGCAGCAACCACGCCCCCAGCGCCGCGGCGACACCGGCGACGAGCACGACCTGCCCGGCCGCCGACGCGATCCCAAGGTCGCCCGACTTCCACGGCAGGAAAGCGGAGATGGCGAGCGCCGCTCCGGCCACGACGGCGGCCGAGCCGAGGCGCAGCGCCTGCGGGGCGCTCTCGCCCCGCAGCGCCTGCTCAGGGCCGAACTCGAAGGCGCGGACCGCCAGCCAGCCGGTCGGCACAAGCGAGGCGGCGAGCAGCAGCTTCGCGAGGTCGCCGGGGATGAACGGCGTCAGACCCCACTGCAGCACGAGCCCCGCGCTCGCCTCGATGCCGAGCGTGGCCTCGTTGACGTACATCCAGTTGGCGAGCCAGGGCAGACCGAAGACGTAGATGATCACGTTGCCGACGAGCATCGCGAGGGCAAGCGTGATCGGGCGGCGGTCCCAGCCGAGGCGCGCGAGGAAGCCGACGGCGAAGGCGGCGAAGGGGTATGACAGCAGGTAGCCGCCGGATGCGCCGGTGATCACGCCCCAGCCGTGCGCGCCGCTCGCATAGACGGGCAGATGCGCGATGCCCTCGAGGACGTAGAGCGCGGCGGCCATCGTGCCGAGCCGCGGTCCGAGCACCGCGCCGAGCAGCAGCACGGCGAAGGTCTGGCCGGTAATCGGTACGGGACCGATCGGCAGGTGAATCGTGACCTGCGCACAGAGCGCGAGCAGCGCCGACCCCGCGACGACGAGCACGATGTCGCGCACGAGGGTCTCGCGAGGCAGCAGCGCGTCGAGGCGCGTCTTGCGGAACGGTGTGGATTGCATGGTGTCTCCCGGCCCCTGTCGGGCGGCCCTGCGCCGCCGGGCGCATGGTACCGGAGCCCCCGCGCTGCGCGCGACGGGCGTCGGGGGCCGGGCGCCTGAGTCCGACCTTGCTTGCATGGCGGGCCATGCCCGAGCGTTCTCACGCCCGCTACCCTGCGGGAATGCCGCCCATTTCGAAGATCGCTCGTGTCGTCTTCGCAGCATGCGCCCTCGGAGCGCTGCTTGCCGCCTGCACTTCCGACCGTTCGTGCGAGGAGGTGCCGCTGTCAGCGAAGGCTGAGCGCGCCCTCGGCGAACTCGCGCGCCAGGTGGACTTCGCGCTGGTCCGGCCCTGCGCCTTCGAATCCGGGCTCGAGGTGACGGGCGCCTCGCGGGACGTGATCCCGGAGGAGGGCGTGCGCCACGCGCGGGTCAGCTTCGTGGTCGCCCGCGACGGGAGACACGCCCTCACCTTCAGCCAGACTCGCGCCGTGGTCGCGTTCAGGGCGATCCCGACCGGGAGCCACTGGCTTCGCGTCTCCGCGGGCGGAGTCACTGCCGAGGGCTTCGGCGGCCCGACCGGCGCGGGCGTGGACCTCGCCTACCTGCGCTGGCGCAAGGACGGCGTCACCTTCGAGCTACAGGCGACGCTGGGCTCGCGGCTGACGGAGGAGGACGTGCAGGAGATCGCCGCGGCTCTGATGCAGGGCGTCGCTCAGTAGACCCCCGCCTGCTTCTGCTGGTCCCGGACGTACGCGATGATCGCCTCGACCTGCTCCTCGCTGAGGCCCTCGATCTTCGGCATGTTGCCGAACGTCCAGTGGTGCGCGACGACGCCGCGCTGCACGGCCAGCCGGAACGAGGCGTCCGAGTGGTGGCCCGGGGCGTAGATCCGGTCGAGGAACGGCGGACCCTGGTTGGTGCCCTGCAGATCGACCCCGTGGCAGACCGCGCAGGTCTGCCGGAACAGCGTCTGCCCGTCGAGGATGGGAACCGCTGTCGCGGCCGGCGAGGCGGCTGGGGGTGGCGTCGGCGGGGGCTCTGCCTCCCCGTCGCACGCCGCGACGAGGGCGAGCGCCACGACGAGCGCCACCACGCCCAGCGGGACGGCGGGCGTCAGCTTCCGTGGGAGGTCCGGCATGAGGGCATGGTCTCACATCGCGGCATCGGGCTGGTATCGTCGCCACTGCGGCCGGGGTGGCGGAACTGGCAGACGCAGCGGGCTTAAAACCCGCGGCCCTCGGGCTTGAGGGTTCGAATCCCTCCCCCGGCACCAGCAGCGACATTCGGGGGGAGGCGCCGCGATGGCGGAAACGATCGGCTTCATCGGGCTCGGCAACATCGGCGCGCCGATGGCGCGCAACGTACTCGGCGCGGGCTTCGACCTCGTGGCGTTCGACATCCAGTCCGAGGCCCTCGCCCGGCTGACCGAGGCGGGTGCCCAACCGGCGGACTCGCCGAGCGCCGTCGCCGCAGCGGCCCGCACGATTTGCCTCTCGCTCCCGACCTCGAACGAGGTCGAGACGGTCTGCTTCGGGCGGGACGGCATCGTCGCGGGCGCCGAGCCGGGGACGATCATCGTGGACCTCACGAGCGGCAACCCGCCGCAGACCGCCGCGATCGGCGAGCGCCTGCGCGAGTCCGGGATCGAGCTGGTCGACGCCGGGGTGAGCGGCGGCGTGCCCGGCGCGGAAGCGGGGACGCTCGGCATCATGTGCGGCGGATCGATCGAGGCCTACGAGGCGTGTCTCCCGGTCCTCGAGGCTATCGGCGCGCAGGTCTTCCACCTCGGCGAACCGGGCGCGGGGCACCTGACGAAGGCGCTCAACAACTTCTGTTCGGCCGCCAACTACCTCGCGCTCTCCGAGGCGATGACGGTGGCCACGAAGGCGGGGCTCGACCCGCTCAAGGTGCTGGGGGCGATCAACGCCAGCTCCGGGAGGAGCTGGACGAGCGAGAACCGCTTCCCGCGATTCGTGCTCGCCGGCGACTTCTCCTCGCGCGGCGGGATGGCGACGGAGCTGATGGTGAAGGATCTCGCGAACGCCGTCGCCGGCGGCAAGGAGCACGGCGTGCCGATGCCCGTCGCCGGCCTCATCTCGCAGCTCTTCCTGCTCTCGCAGGCGCTGCACGGCGAGCAGGCCCCGAACCAGGTCGCCGTGCGCATGTACGAGCGCTGGGCGCAGGCGGAGAGCCGCGCCTGAGGAGCCCTTCGCGAACTCCCACAAGCCCGATCCGGCTCCCTCTCCCTGGGGAGAGGGCGGGGGTGAGG
>VXMT01000007.1 GCA_009840965.1 Chloroflexota bacterium | reverse complement strand
ACTCCCCGCCCCCCCACCCCCCCCCCCACCCCCCCCCCCCCCGCTGCCCGGCCCGCGCGCGGGCCCACCCCCAGCGGGCCGCTGCCCCCCGGGCCGGGGAGGGCGGTGTACGTGAGCGGGACGAACGGGCACGCGGCGGGCGCCGGGACGTCCGAGGGCGCGACGGCGCTCGACGGCCTGCGCGTCGTCGAGATCGCGGCCGGGCGCGCCGTCGCCTACTGCGCCCAGCTGCTCTCCCAGTTCGGCGCCGAGGTGATCCGCATCGAGCCGCCCGGCGGGGATGCAATCCGCCTCGCGGGCCCCTTCAACGGCGACGAGCCCGACGCCGACGGCGGCGGACTGCACGCCGCCGTCAACCGCGGCAAGCGCAGCGTCGCGCTCGACCTCGAGCGCGACGAGGAGGCGGCGCTCGCGGCCCGGCTGATCGGGGGCGCCGCCCTGCTCGTCTCCGACTGGCGCGAGGGCGAGCGGACGTCCTCGGAGCTGCCGCTCACCGACGCGGAGCGCTGGGGCGAGCGCTTCCCCGAGACGACATTCGTCTCGATCTCGGACTTCGGGATGAGCGGGCCGTACGCCTCATGGCAGGCGGACAGCCACATCATCGAGGGCCTCGCGGGGTTCTCCTACGTGAGCGGCGACCCGGACCGCGAGCCGCTCAGCGCGGGCATCGAGATCAGCGACTATTTCGCCGCCACGCACGCCACCATCGCCGCCCTCAGCGCCACCGCCGCCGCGCGGCGCGGGCAGCGGACGCACGTCGCCGACATCTCCGCGCACGAGGCGCTGACGATGACGGACGATCACAACCTCGTGGTCTGGCTCGGCTCGGGCGTGGTGCGGCGGCGCTACTACTCGCGGATCCTGCCGGGCTACCCGAACGACATCATGGCCTGCAAGGACGGCCACATCGCCTTCGTGCCCGTCGGCACCGGCCACCATGACTTCGCCGGCGTGATCTCGACGCTGCTCGAGCGACCGGACATGAAGGACAGCCCGATCTTCACCGAGACGCAGACGCGCAACCTGCGCTGGCGCGAGTTCGACGCCGTCGCTCTGCCCTGGCTGGCGCGCCACACGCGCGAGGAGATCTTCCGCCGCGCCGGCGAGCTGGGCCTCGGCTTCGGCACCGTGCCGGACGTCGAGGACCTGCTCGGCGATCCACACCTCGAGGAGCGCGACTACTGGCTGGAGGGCCCGGACGGCGTCCGGCTCACCGGACCGGGTGCGATTATGTCGGCAACGCCCCAGCGCTTCGGCCCCGCGCCCGCCCTCGATGCCGACGGCGACGCGCTGCGCGCGAACCTGTCCGAGGCGGACGGCTCGGGAGGGGCGGCCTGATGCGCTTCTTCGAGGATCTGAAGGTCGTCGCGCTGACCCAGGGCTGGGTCGGGCCGCTGGCGACGCGCATCCTCTCCGACCTGGGGGCGAACATGGTGCGCGTCGAGCGCGCCTTCACGCCGGGCGGCAACTACGGCAACCGCACGCTCTTCCCACCTCGCAACGACATCACGGGCGAGGTCTGGAACCGCAACATCTACTTCACCGTCCGCAACGCCGGCACCCGCTCGGCGATGATCGACCTCGGGCAGGAGGAAGGCCGGGCGCTGGTGCGGCGGCTGATCTCCGAGGCCGACGTGGTGGTCGAGAACTTCATGCCGGGAGTCGTCGCGCGCCTCGGCTTCGACTTCCAGGAGCTGCACGAGCAGTACCCGCACCTGATCCTGCTGCACCTGAGCGGCTTCGGGCAGACCGGCCCCAACGCCTTCCGCCCGGCCAACGGCATGACGATGGAGCCCGCCTCGGGCGTGCCGACGGTCACGGGCTACCGGGGCCAGGGGCCGACGAAGACCGGTCAGACCTGGGTCGACCCCTACTCCGGTCTGCACGGCACGGCCGCCCTGATCGCCGCGCTGATCCACCGCGACCGCACGGGGGAGGGCCAGATCATCGACGTCTCGATGCAGGAGGCCACGCTCCCCGTCCTCGAGTCGCAGTTCGCCGACTACCAGCGCAACGGCCGCCACCAGGCGCGCGACGGCAACCGGCGGCCGGGTATGGTGCGCGGCGCCTACCCCTGCGCGGGCGACGACGACTGGGTGGCGATCTCGCTGCGTGACGAGGCGGAGTGGCAGGCCTTCTGCCGCGCGAGCGGCCACGAGACCTGGCTGGACGACCCGCGCTTCGCCGACGTCGCATCGCGCACGGAACACCACGACGCCCTCGACGAGCTGATCTCGGCCTGGACGCGCGAGCGCGACAAGTTCGAGGTCGCCGCGCTGCTGCAGGCAGCGGGCGCGCCGGCCGGGCCGGTTCTCAAGGCCGACGAGGTGATCGCGGACCCGCACCTGGCCGCGCGCCAGTTCTTCGACGACCTCGCGATCGGCGACTTCGGGCAGGTGCCGATCCAGCGCTACCTGCCGGCGAAGTTCGACGGCGCCGGCGTGCCCGCAAAGGGCGCGGCGCCGCACCTGGGCGCGGACACGGACGCAGTGCTGGCGGAGCTGGGGCTGAGCGAGGCCGAGATCGAGGACCTGCACGCGCGGCGCGTCGCCGACCGCGCCTCGGGCCTGCAATCGGACCCCGTCGCGCGCGAGGGCTCGCAGCTCCCCTTCGAGGACTACGAGGAGATGGGCTCGGTGCTGCGCATCGACGGCGACTACGCGCCGAAGCCGCTATAGCAATCGACAGGCCCTGGCCTGTCGGTTCGCGATTCACATACCGGCTGCAGCCTGTGCATAGCGCCCAACTGAGAACAGTAGCCCTAGTCGAGCCACTCCCACGTAGTCACGCGCCGCGCAAGGAGCAGCAGGGCGATGAGCGCCGCCGCATAGACCGCGTAGACCGCGGTCTTCACCACGATCCCGCCTGGCGTGAACCAGAACACCAGGCCGGCGCCAATCATGACCGGGATCAGAAGGGCGACGCTGCGGACATACCCGCTCCTGGTCCGCCCTGGCCAGTCGTCCCACTTCCACTTGTACAGCCGCGTGGCCGCCTCCTCGTAGGCCAGAACGGCCGCCAGCACCACGAACCACGGCCACGTTCCCAACGTGGCGAAGAAGATCGCGAACGCGCCCCCGAGGACCACGACCATGAAGGCCGCCCGGCGCAACAGTACGCCCCTTGGCGGCAGAGGCGGCAGCAGTGGAGGTCGGCGTCTCACTCGATCTACTCATCGACCCAGATCGCGTAGCAGACTGTAGACCACGCTGGTCCGCAGACGCTCTCTTGCCAGCTTGCTGAAGAGTCAGCCTAGACAGCTTGAGAGGCGATTACAATTGTAGCAGCGCCCTACCGCGCCGGCAGGCGGTCCTGGGCGTCCCAGATGCGATCGAGGATGGGGCGGCCCTCGGCGGCGGGGTCGACGAACTCGGGGCGGTAGATCCAGCGCATGCCGCCATCATCGCCGCGGATCACGGCCGGGCGGATGCGGTAGCCGATCAGCCGCTCGTGCGTGAACCCCAGTTCCATCGCCATCCCCTGCGTCGTCTCCACCGACCAGTCCTGGTCGAAGACGAAGTTGCCCAACGAGTAGGCCACGAGGGCGTCGTCGAAGTGCTCGACCGCCTGCACCCAGTGCGGGTGGCTGCCGATCACCAGCGAGGCGCCGGAGTCGATCGCGATCCCACCGATCTCGCGCTGCACGGCCGTGGGGTCCGCCGTGTACTCGACGCCCCAGCTCGCACCAACCACGACGTGGTCCGCGAGGGCGACCGCCGCGCGCACGTCCTCGCGCACGGTCTCGGCGTCGAGCGGCGCGACGCCCGCTGCGTGGTCGGTCGCTGTGTACCAGGGCGCGACCGAGTCGTAGCCGAGGAAGGCGAAGCGCACGAAGCCGTGCGCCGTGTGCACCCTGAGAATCGCCGGCGATCGAGCGTCGCTCAGGGTCTCGCCGGCCCCGGCGCTCTCGACGCCGGCTTCATCGAGGCGCCGCAAGGTGTCGAGCAGCGCCGGCGCACCGGAGCAGTCCTCCCAGCAATCCAGCATGTGATTGCCGATGGTGAACAGCACGTCGAGGCCCGCGTCGGCGATCGCGGGGATGGCGCGATGGCTGCCCTGCAGCAGGAAGGTCTCCACGCAGGGCGTTGGCTCGCTGAGGGCGGTGAGCGACGACTCCAGCGAGGCGACGGCGATGTCCGTGGCCTCGATCGCCTCGCGCACGCCGTCGAACATCGCCCCGTAGTCGTCGAGCTGGGCGAGCACGTAGTTGGTGCAGCGCACCGGGATCAGCTCGCCGGTCACGAGCATGCCCGCGGGGTCGAACGGCGCGGCGTCTTCGAGGCCGGCGGCGGCGGCGAGCTTGACGACGTCCCCGAGCCCGGGCGCGCGGAGCCAGCGCACGGCGCTCAGCGGCGACTCGCGCGCCGAATCGCGGTACGGGTCATGGCCATCGACGGTGAGCGCGAGCACGCCAAGGCGCAGCTGCTCCGGCTCGATCAGCGCGAACGCGCCCGGCGTTCCGGCGACGCGGCCGGCCAGCTCCTCGTCGGGGATCAGCTCCGCCGCCAGGGCGCCGGGCGCAAGGCCGAGCGCGCCGACGATCAGCGCCGCCTGCGAGGCCGGGAGGTAGGCCCGGATCGGCTGCCTGCTGCCGCCGAGCTGGAACCAGTTGCGGATCTCGCCGCGCAGGATGTGGATCACGTGGTCGCGGCTGATGTCGAGTACGTCGCGCCGCTGATCGGTGATCGCCGCCCAGCGCGCGAGCACCAGCGTGCGCGATCCGTCCAGCGGCCTGTCGCTGATCGCCCACTGCACGCGGCCCTCGGGGACGGCCGCGACGAAGCCGTCCGCCGCGGCCAGCGCAGCCTCGATGCGGGCGCGCTCGACCGGGTCGGAGATGACGACCGCGACCGCCGCCCCCCGCTGCTGCTCGGGGACCACAGCCACGGCAGTCGCGGTCGGGGTGGCGCCGGGCGTCGGCGTGACTACCGGCCCGGGCGTGGCGGTCGGAGTCGGGGTGGGCGAGGGCGGAGGCGTCGCCACCGCGACGGGCGGGGGTGTGGCGACCGGCGTCGCGTCGGCGCGCCGGGTGTCGCCGGGCAAGGCGTCGCAGCCGACGAGGCCGGCGGCGAGCACCAGCGCGAGCAGCGCGAGCACGCGCCGCGCGAGGGGCGCACACGCAGCTTCGGTTGCCTGCGCGCTGAGTCCCCTCACGCCGTCTTCGGACATCCGCGTTCCCGCCTCCCACTCTCTGAACGTGCGCGAGGGCCCGATGGTTCCCGCGAGGCGGAGGCGAAGGCCGAGGGGGCGCCAAACGGCGGGCGCCCGCGCGGCGTCAGACGATGTTGCGCTGCCGCAGGATCACGACTTCCTCGGGCGTGTAGCCGAGCTCGGGCCGCAGCACCTCGCTCGTGTGCTCGCCCAGCAGTGGGGCGCGGCGCAGCGCCCCCGGCGTGCGGTGCATGCGGAAGGGCAGCAGCGGAGCAGCATCCTCAGGGGTCGGTCTTGAGGAGTGCCGGGAGGATTGTCGTATTCCAGTAGTCGTCGTCACCCTCCAGCTGCAACTCCACCACCAACTGCGCCGTCTCCACGCCGACATCCTCGGCCAGTTCCGAGGCGGACCGGTTACCGGCCAACGCGGTGACAGCCTCCCGCAGCCTCAGGACGTATTGCGCAACATCGTATGCAGCTCGATCGGATGCGGCGCGGACCTGCAGGGCCTCGAGCTTCTCGAGCCAGTCCAGACCCCGTTCGGCCTCGTCGAACCTGTCATCCAGTGCGTCGGTCGTAGTCATGTCGGTAGCCTCCACTGCCAGCATCGGCTGCGTGCGCAGGCCGCGAGAATCAATCCACGTGATACAGGGTACTACCACGATCGGGCGAGCGTGCCCGAGTGATGCGACGCTGCGTACCGCGCGGGCGCCGTGTCGTTTCGCCGAGACTTCGACGGAGCCGCGGAGCCGCGCGCGGAGTGCGGGGCGCGCCCGCACCGTCAGACGATGTTGCGCTGCCGCAGGATCACCACGTCCTCGGGCGTGTAGCCGAGCTCGGACCGCAGCACCTCGCTCGTGTGCTCGCCGAGCAGCGGGGCGCGGCGCAGCGTTCCCGGGGTGCCGTGCATGCGGAAGGGCAGGCCGGGAAGCTCGAGCGCGCCCGCCTCGGGGTGCTCGATCGTCGTGATGAACTCGCGCGCTCGCAGGTGCGGATCGGCGAAGACGTCGGCCATCGTGTTGATCGCGCCGACCGGGAGGCCCACCTCCTGCGCCTCCTCCATCACCTGCTGCTTGGTTCGCTCCAGCAGCCAGGGGTAGAGCAGCGCATCGAAGTACTCGCCGTACTCGATGTGCTCGATCCTGGCGAGCGCCTCCTCGTCGTCGATCAGATCGGGGCGGCCCAGCAGGCGGCAGAAGCGGTCGTACCACTGGAGCGCTCCGCTGAAGAAGACGTAGCCGTCCCGGCAGGGGTAGACGCCTCGGGGGATGGCGTTGCGCCGCACCTCGCGCATCCGCAGGTGCATCAGCGAGCCCGAGTACTGCCAGGCGACGAGGTTCGGGCCCCCGCGATCCATCGAGGAGGCGAGCACGTCCTGGATGGAGATGTCGAGGACCTGCCCGGCACCGTCGCGATCGGCGGCCATCAGCGCCCCGAAGGACATCGCGGCCGCCACTGCGCCGGCGAGGAAGAGCGGGGCGTAGAGCCCGATCTTGAGCGGCTCGCGCTCCGGCACGCCGGTGATCTGCAGCACGCCGCCGGCGGCGTAGAGCAGCATGTCGTCGGCCTCGAAGTCGCGGTACGGGCCGTACTGCCCGAAGTTCGAGAGCCGGATCAGCGAGGCCCGCGGGCGCAGCCCGGCGAGCCGCGCGGCGTCGAGCCCGAGCCGCTCGAGGGCGCCGGGCCGGAAGCTCTCGAAGACCAGATCCGCGCTCGCGGCGAGGCGCTGCAGGATGCGCCGGCCGCTCTCCGTCTTGAGGTTGAGCGTGACGCTGCGCTTCCCGGTGTTGATGTGGAGGAAGACACCGCCCCGCTCGTGGTGCGGCTCATCGTTGGGGAAGGGGCCGATGCGCCGCGCCGGATCGCCGCCGTCGGGGCGCTCGATCTTGATCACGTCGGCCCCGAGGTCGGCGTAGAGCTTCGTCGCGTAGGGCCCGGCCAGGCCCTGCGTCAGATCGAGGATGCGAATGCCATCGAGGGGCAGCCCGTCCGCCTGGCCTCCGGAGTCCGCCATCGCCGCCTCGAGCCTCCCGGACGTCGCCCGGCGAGGCTAGCCGCTCCCCGCTCGCGCTGTCGACCGCCGCGCACCCGCTAGAATCGCAGGAACGCAGCGAGGCGCAGGCAGCGGAGGCGGCGATGGCGCAGCAACGGGTGGACGCGGTGTTCATGCGCGGCGGCACCAGCCGCGGCATCTTCTTCCAGCGCGCCTGGCTGCCCGAGGACCGCGACGACTGGACGCCGATCTTCCTCGGCGCGCTCGGCAGCCCGGACCCCTACGGCCGCCAGCTCGACGGCCTGGGAGGCGGCGTCTCCTCGCTCTCCAAGGTCGTCGTCGTCGAGCCCTCGGCGAGGCCGGACGCCGATGTCGAGTACACCTTCGGGCAAGTCGCCGTCCGCGAACCGGCCGTCGCCTACCGCACGAACTGCGGCAACCTCACCTCCGCCGTCGGACCGTTCGCCGTCGACGAGGGCCTTGTCACGCCCTCGGTCGGCGCGGACGGCCAGGCGACCGTCCGGCTCTACAACGTGAACACCCGCAAGCGGATCGTCGCCCGCTTCCCGCTCGAGGGCGCAAGCGCCGCCGTCGAGGGCGGCTTCGAGCTGCTCGGCGTGGCGGGACAGGGCGCGCCGATCCGCCTCGAGTTCCAGGATCCCGGCGGCGCGGTCACCGGCGAGTTGCTGCCCGACGGCGCGGCCGCCGAGACGCTGGCCGTCCCCGGCCTCGGCGAGCTGCGAGTCTCGATCGTCGACGCGACGACGGCGGTCGTCGCCGTGCAGGCGGCGGACCTCGGGCTCTCGGGCAGCGAGCTGCCGGACGCGATCGAGGCGGACGCCGGGCTGCTCGCGCGCCTCGAGGCGGTGCGCGGGGCCGCGGCGCTGCAGCTCGGCCTCTCGCCGAGCGTGGAGGAGGCGAGCGCCTGCTCGCCGCAGAGCCCGCTGATCGCGATCGTCTCCTCGCCACAGCCGGCCTCGACCCTCGCGGGCGAGGCGGTGGACCCCGACGCCGTGGACCTCACGGCGCGCGTGATGTCGATGGGCCAGGCGCACCGTGCGCTGCCGCTGACGGCGGCGATGTGCCTCGCCGTGGCCGCACGCATCGAGGGCAGCGTGGTGCACGAGCTGACGCGCCCCGGCGACGCGGCCGCCGACCTGCGGCTCGGCAACCCCTCGGGGGTGCTGCCGGTGGCGGCGAGCGTTCGTCACGAGGGCGGCTGGATCGCCGACGACGTGGTCGTCTACCGCACCGCCCGGCGGCTCATGGAGGGCCGAGTGCTGGTGCCCGCCTCGCGCCTCGCAACCCCCGAGGCGACGACGACGGCCGCGGCGGCATCGTGAGCGCGACACAGGCGGCGATCCCCGCGGCGGCGCGGCTGCGCGAGTTGATCGAGGGCGGCGAGGTCGTCGTCGCGCCGGGGGTCTTCGACGGGCTCTCGGCGCGGCTGGTCGAGCAGGCGGGCTTCCCCGCCGTCTACGCCAGCGGCGGCGCGATCGCGCGCAGCGCCGGGCTGCCGGACCTCGGGCTGCTCGGCCTCGGCGAGGTCGTCGACCGCCTGCGCCCGATCGTCGAGGCGGTCTCGATCCCGGTGATCGCGGACGCCGACACGGGCTACGGCAACGCGCTCAACACCCGCCGCGCGGTGCAGGAGTTCGCGCGCGTCGGCGTGGCCGCGCTGCACCTCGAGGACCAGACCTTCCCCAAGCGCTGCGGCCACCTGGACGACAAGTCGCTCGTCCCGGTCGAGGAGATGGCGCAGAAGCTGCGCGCCGCGAGCGAGGCGTTGGAGGGCAGCGGCGTGGTGCTGATCGCACGCACCGACGCGATCGCCGTCGAGGGCCTCGAGGCCGCGTTCGAGCGCGCCGAGCGCTACGGCGAGGCGGGGGCGGACGTGCTCTTCGTCGAGGCGCCGGAGAGCGTCGAGCAGATCGAGGCGATTGCGCAGCGGTTGCCGGGGCCGAAGCTGATCAACATGTTCCAGGGCGGCAAGACGCCGCTCGTCGCCGCCGGGCGGCTCGCCGAGCTGGGCTACCGGATCGTGATCATCCCCTCGGACCTCCAGCGGGCGGCGGTGTGGTCCATGCAGCGCACGCTGGATGCGATCCGCGCGGACGGCAGCAGCGCCGCGCAGGCCGGGCGCATGATCTCCTTCGACGAGCGCGAGGAGATCGTCGGCACGGCCGGCTACCTCGATCTCGGGGAGCGCTACGGGGCGTAGCGCACGGCGCGGGCCGGACGCTGCTACCATCGCGCTCTCGGGGAGCGCGCCCATGACCATCACCGTGATGCGCCTGCAGCGGGAACGGCAGCGCGCCAGCGCGGCCGGCGTGCGCGGCGGGCGCGCCTTCGACATCGAGGGGGCGATGGCGGAGATGCGCGAGCAGGGCTACGACCCGCACCGCCAGCTGGTCGAGCTGGTCTTCGGCCCCGCCCCGGTGATGAGCGCCTACGAGGAACGCCTCGATCGCTTCATCTTCCGCATCCCCGGCAGCAAGCCGGGGATCGAGATCGAGGTCGAGTTGCCGCCCGGCCAGATTGCCGAGGCCGAGTGGGAGCCGCTGATCGGCCCCGGCTGGGTGCGGGACCGGATTCGCTCGCCGATCCCGGAGTTCTACCCCGCCGGCCACGGCCTGTGAGGAGCCGGCGATGCCCGTGATCCGCTTCGACCACGCCTCGGTCCCCACGGACCACCCCGAGGAGATGATGGCCTTCTACGAGAGCATGGGCTTCGAGATCCTCGACGCGGAGGCGTTCCGCAGCGGGGAGCGGTCGATCTTCTCGATCGCCTTCGGGGACAACAAGATCAACGTGCACGGCCCGGACTTCTGGCCGCGCGACGACTTCACGCTGCGCGGCCCCACGGCAAGGCCGGGCTGCGGCGACCTCTGCTTCGTCTGGGACGGTGGCGTCGAGGACCTGCAGGCCGCCCTCGAGGCGACGGGCGCGCCGATCGAGGAGGGCCCGGTGCCGCGGGAGGGCGGCCGCGGCGGCGGGCGCGACATGGGCGTGAGCATCTACACGCGCGACCCGGACCAGAACCTTCTGGAGTTCATCGTCTACGAGGATTAGCGCCTCGGCGGCGCGAGGCCGCCGGCAGCGCTGCGCGACGAGGGGGAGGGTGCAATGGACTGGGCAGACTCACCGGAACAGGCGGCGTTCCGGGCGACGGTGCGGGCCTTCTTCGAGGAGAAGCTGCCCCAGCGCTACCGCGAGGACCTCGGGCCGCTGCGCCCGCACATGATCCGCGCCTCCAACGGCGAGGAGATCCTCGCGACCCACGCCGAGTGGGGCACCGACCGCTACTCCGAGGACCCCGCGGTCAAGGGCGCGGCCGACGAGTGGGCGAAGGCGCTCGCCGACGAGGGCTACGTCGCCTCGTCCTGGCCGAAGGATCTGGGCGGCGCGGGCTTCACGACGATCGAGCAGTTCATCTTCAACGAGGAGCGCGAGCGCGCCGGCGCCCCGCGTGTCGGCGGGTCCGGGGCGATGTTCCTCGGCTCGCTGCTCATGGTCTACGGCAGCGAGGAGCAGAAGGCGAAGTACATGCCGGCCATCGCCCGGGGCGAGATCGACTGGGCGCAGGGCTACTCCGAGCCGGGCAGCGGCTCCGACCTCGCCTCGCTGCAGTGCCGCGCCGTCCGTGACGGCGACGAGTACGTGATCAACGGCCAGAAGCTCTGGTCGCAGCCTTTGACCTCCGATGCGATGTACACGCTGGTGCGCACGGACCCGGAGGCGCCGAAGCACCGCGGCATCTCCTTCCTGATGATCGAGGACCTGACGGTGCCGGGAATCACGATGGCGCAGCTGCCCAGCATGGCCTTCCACTACCCCGGCAACGGCGAGACCTTCTTCCACGACGTGCGCGTTCCGGTCGCCAACCTGATCGGCGAGGAGAACCAGGGCTGGTACGTCGCCATGACGCTCATGGACTTCGACCGCGGCAGCCTCTCCGACACCGGCGAGGACCGCGAGAACCTCGCCCAGCTCTTCGACTTCCTGGAGACCGAGGAGGGCGAGCGCGTCTCGCGCGTGTCCGAGCTGCCGTCCGTCCGGGCGGAGATCGCCGACCGTTTCATCGAGGCGCGGGTCGGGCAGAACCTCGCGCAGCGCGTCGCCTCGATGCAGGCGGCGGGGTTGATCCCGAACTACGAGGCCTCGATCGGCAAGTGCTTCTCGACCGAGCTGCACCAGCGCCTCGCGCGCACGGGGACGAAGACGTTCGGGCTCTACGCGAACCTCTGGCCGGGGGACGAGCGCGCCCCGCTGCACGGCCAGCACACGCACGACTACGCGCGGACCGTGGCGTTCACGATCTACGGCGGCAGCAGCGAGATCCAGCGCAACGTGATCGCCACGCGCGGCCTCGGCCTGCCGAGGGGCTAGCGTCGCACGAGGCTGCTAGCATCGCTCCCGCGACGACGGGAGGGTGCGATGGACTGGGCAGACTCGCCGGAGCAGGCGGAGTTTCGCGCGAAGGTGCGGGCCTTCTTCGAGGAGAAGCTGCCCTCGCGCTACCGCGAGGACGCCGGACCGATCCGCCCCCACATGATCCGCGCCTCCAACGGCGAGGAGATCCTCGCCACCAGCGCCGACTGGGGAAACGACCGCTACTCCGAGGACCCCGCCGTCAAGGGCGCCGCCGATGAATGGGCGGCAGCGCTCGCCGCCGAGGGCTACGTCGCCTCGTCCTGGCCGAAGGATCTGGGCGGGGCGGGCTTCACGACGATCGAGCAGTTCATCTTCAACGAGGAGCGCGAGCGCGCGGGGGCCCCTCGCGTCGGCGGGACCGGCGCGATGTTCCTCGGCTCGCTGCTCATGGTCTACGGCAGCGAGGAGCAGAAGGCGAAGTACATGCCGGCCATCGCCCGGGGCGAGATCGACTGGGCGCAGGGCTACTCCGAGCCGGGCAGCGGCTCCGACCTCGCCTCCCTGCAGTGCCGCGCGGTCCGCGACGGCGACGAGTATGTGGTGAACGGCCAGAAGCTCTGGTCGCAGCCGCTCACCTCGGACGCGATGTACACGCTCGTGCGCACCGACCCCGAAGCGCCGAAGCACCGGGGGATCTCGTTCCTGATGATCGAGAACCTGCGGGACCCCGGGATCACGATGGCGCAGTTGCCGAACATGGCCTTCCACTACCCCGGCAACGGCGAGACCTTCTTCCACGACGTCCGGGTGCCGGTCCAGAACCTGATTGGCGAGGAGAACCAGGGCTGGTACGTGGCGATGACGCTGATGGACTTCGACCGCGGCAGCCTCTCCGACACCGGCGAGGACCGCCAGGCGCTCGCCCGCCTCTGCGAGTTCGTGCAGACCGACGAAGGACGGCGCGTCTCGCGCGTCGCCGAGTTGCCATCCGTACGGGCGGAGGTGGCCGACCGCTACGTGGAGTCGCGCGTCGGCCAGAACCTCGCGCAGCGCGTCGCCTCGATGCAGGCGGCCGGGCTGATCCCGAACTACGAGGCCTCGATCGGGAAGTGCTTCTCGACGGAGCTGCACCAGCGCCGCTCGCGCACGGGGACGAAGGCGTTCGGGCTCTACGCCAACCTCTGGCCGGGGGACGAGCGCGCGCCGCTGCACGGCGAGTTCACGCACGAGTACGCGCAGACGGTCGCCTACACGATCTACGGCGGGAGCAGCGAAATCCAGCGCAATGTGATCGCCACACGCGGCCTCGGCCTCCCGAGGGGCTAGCGGTCGCGGGGACGCCATGACGGGACCCGGCAGCGGTCAACCGAACCCTTCGGCAGCGGCGGGCGATGCGCCGTCGCGCCGCCTGCCGCTCGAGGGCGTGCGCGTGCTGGCGCAGGCGATCGTCTGGGCGGGACCCTACGCGACGATGCTGCTCTCCGACCTCGGCGCGGAGGTCATCGAGGTCGAGTCGATCCAGCACCTCAATCCGACGCGCACCAACACGCGCCACCCGAGCGAGGTGATGCTCGCCGGGACGGTCGGCACCTACTACGTCGACCGCGACGGCAGCGAGGGCTTCTGGGACCGCCAGGCCTGGTTCAACTTCGGCAAGCGCGGCTGCAAGTCGATCACGCTCGACCTGACGCGCGAGCGGGGCCGCGAGCTGTTCTACGAGCTCGTGAAGCGCTCGGACGCGTTCATCGAGAACGGCGCGGCCGACGTCGTCGACAACCTCGGGATCGACTGGGAGACGCTCTCCGCGGTGAACCCGGAGCTCGTGATGGTGCGCTTCCCCGGCTTCGGACTCGACGGGCCGTACGAGCACTACAAGGGCTACGGCAACGTCATGGAGGCGGTCGTGGGCCACACGATGCTGCGCGGCTACCCCGACGCCGACCCCTCGCTCACGCCCGCCTCGCTGCACGGCGACCCGAACGCGGGCGCTACGGTGGTGTTCGCGTTGCAGGCCGCGCTCTGGGCGCGCAAGCGTAGCGGCCGGGGGCAGCTCATCGAGATCTCGCAGGCCGAGGCGGTGACGCAGCACCTCAGCTACGCCTTCATGGACTACTCGATGAACCGCCGCTCGCACGGGCACGCCGGGAACACGCACCCCTCGATCGCCCCGTACGGCATCTTCCCCTGCGCGCCCTCGCCCTCTCCGGCCGGGGACGACGACGCGGCCGACCGCTGGATTGCGATCGCCGCGCCCTCGGACGAGGCGTTCGTCGCGCTCTGCGAGGAGATGGGCCGCCCGGAGCTGGCCGCAGACGAGCGCTACGCCGACGTCGTGGCGCGGCTCGGCAACCGCGCCGCCCTCGAGGCGGAGATCGGCGCCTGGACGGCCGCGCACGAGGCGCAGCCGCTGATGGAGCGGCTGCAGCGCGCGGGGGTGCCGGCGGCGGCGCTGCTGCACCAGCCGGAGATGACCGGCGACCCGCAGCTCGTCGAGCGCGGCTTCTTCCACGAGCTCACCCACCCGGCGGCGGGGACGCACCCCTACCCCGGACCGGTGGCGCAGTTCTCGGGCACCCCGCTCACGCCGCTGCACGGACCAGCGCCGCTGCTGGGCCAGCACAACGAGGAGCTGCTGTGCGGGCTGATCGGCCTCAGCGAGGCCGAGTACCAGCAGCTCGTCGAGGACCAGATCGTCGGAACCGTCTACCTCGAGAGCGCGACCTGAGCGGGCGCCGCCTCCGCCGGGCCCCGCTACTGGCTGTAGCCGGAGGCCGGGGCCAGCTCCGCCGCGGCGAGGGTGAGCTGGTCCAGCAGGAAGCGGAAGTCCTGGTACGCCTGTAGCGAGCCGAGGCGCTCGTCGAGCAGGTCCACCTCGGCGAGCAATGCCACGAGGTCGCCGTAGATGCCGCCGGTGTCGACCTCGGCGTTCTCGACCTGCGGCGTGAGCGCGCTGTAACGGTCGGCCGCCAGCCCCACGATCGCGCCGAAGCGCAGGAAGCGGTCGCCCGCGTCGAACGGCGCGTCCACGCGACCGGCCACGTCCGCCCGCTGCGCCAGCGTGCTCCCCGTGCGCGGGTCCACCCAGCGCACCTCCACGTCGCCCAGCACCGCCGCGTTGCTCCGTGCCGGGTCCCGCAGCACCAGCTCGTAGAACACCGTCGTCGCCGACCCCGAGGGCAGCTCCGCGAACTCGCGGCGGTTCTGCTCGAAGGTGTGGTCGGGCGTCACCCGGTTCTCGTAACCCACGATCCGCCAGGCCCGCACCCAGTCCGGATCCCACGTCACCTGCGCCCGCGCCTGGTCCGCGAACGGCGTCGAGAGCGCCAGCCAGTTCGCCCGGCTGAACGTCTCCCGTGCCTGCGCCGTGTCGTCGAGGTAGCGGTACCAGCCGTTGCCGTGCTGCGCCAGCTGCTCCAGCAGGTAGTCGTTGTAGTTCGCGATCCCCACGCCGATCGTGATCAGCCGCAGGGGGTTGCGGTAGTCCAGGTCGGGCGAGGACTCGAGGATCGCGAACGGGTTCGTCGCATCGACGTTCGCCACCCCGTCCGACATCAGGATGATGTAGTTGAAGGCGTCCGGCCGCTCGCGCCGCGCCTCGTCGGCGAGCTGCACGCCCAGGTTCAGGCCCGCCTGCACGTTGGTGCTGCCGTGCGGCGCGAGCTGCCCGATCGACCAGGCGATGTCCTCGTCGCCCGGCCGCGTGTGCTCCACCGTGTAGGCGCCGAGCACGTCGGTCGTGAAGTGCACCACGGCGAGGCGGTCGCGGTCGTTGAGGCTGCGCCGGATCGCCTCCGCCGCCTCGCGCGCGATCGCGATGCGATTGTCCTCCTGCATCGAGCCCGAGGCGTCCAGCACCAGCGTGACGTTGAGCGGCGTGTCGT
>VXMT01000071.1:7938-15410 GCA_009840965.1 Chloroflexota bacterium | reverse complement strand
CCGATCCGGCCCCCTCTCCCTGGGGAGAGGGCGGGGGTGAGGGGGAGGACTCCCGTCTGCCCCGAGAGCTCCGATGGCGCAACGCAATCCCGGAGGTCGGACCCTCCCTCACCCTCACCCTCGGGGAGAGGGGACCGGAAAGGATGCGCTCGCTGCCCTGAGGAGAGGGCTCCGCAGGGGTCTCCAGGCGGTAGCGGGTAGGGGTGCGCTGCTAGAGCTCGGTCAGGCCTCCGTCGACGGTCAACTCGACGCCGAGTACGTAGGAGGAGTCGTCCGAGGCGAGGAAGAGGGCGGCCTTGGCGAGCTCGTCGGCCGTGCCCTCGCGGCGCATCGGGATCAGGCGGCGGCGGATGAACTCGCGCGTCTCCTCGGTCATCGTCGTGGAGAGGATCGGCGTGTCGATCAGGCCGGGGCGCAGCGCGTTGACGCGGATGCCGCGCCGCAGCAGCCCCGAGCCCAGCGAGCGCGCGAGCGACCGCGCCGCCGCCTTCGATGCGCCGTAGACCGCGCCGTCGGCGTAGCCCTGCTCGTTCGCGCCCGAGGTGGTAATGATGATCGAGCCGCCGTCGTTCATGCGCGGCGCGGCCTTCTGCACGGTGAAGAACACCGACTTGAAGTTGAGCGTCGCGACGGCGTCGAAGTCCTCCTCGGTCACCTCGAGGAAGGACTGCGGCGGACTGTCGCCCCCGGCGTTCGCGACCACGATGTCGATCGGCCCCAGCTTGGCGGCGGCCTCCTCGAAGAGGCGGTCGAGCTCCTCGACGCTGGTCACGTCGCAGGGGATGGTGAGCGCGCCCTCGCCGAGGGCAACCGAGGCGGCGTCGAGCCGGCGCGGGTCGCGCCCGCAGACGGCGACGCGCGCGCCCTCGGCAAGAAACACGCGAGCGATCGCAAGGCCGATGCCGCTCGTGCCGCCGGTGACGACGGCGACCTTGCCCGCGAGCTTGCCGCTGCCTGTGCCGGGTCCGTCAGCGTCGGGCATTGTTGGGTTCCACTACAGCAGCCCGGCTCCTCGCAGCTGCTCGAGGCACGTCTCGCCGATCTGCGAGGGGGAGTCGGCGACGGCGGCGCCGGCCTCGCGCAGGGCGGCCTTCTTGGCCTCGGCCGTGCCGGCCTTGCCGGCGATGATCGCGCCGGCGTGGCCCATTCGACGCCCGGGCGGGGCGGTCGCGCCGGCGATGAAGGCGGTGACCGGCTTCGACATTTGCGCGACGTAGGCCGCGGCCTCCTGCTCGGCGGTGCCGCCGATCTCGCCGATCAGCACCACCGCCGCCGTGTCCGGGTCCGCCTCGAACAGCGCCAGCGCCTCGGCCTGCGTGGTGCCGATGATCGGGTCGCCGCCCACGCCGACGCTCGAGGACTGCCCGATGCCGAGCCGGCTGAGCTGGTCGACCGTCTCGTAGACGAGCGTGCCGGAGCGCGAGATCACGCCGACGTTGCCTTCGAGGTACACGTCGGGCGGCATGATGCCGGCGCGAGCGCGCGCGGCCGGCGTGATGACGCCGGGGCAGTTCGGCCCGATGAGCGTGGTGGCGGAGCCTGCGAGCGCGCGCTTCACCATCACCATGTCGTGCACCGGGATGCCCTCGGTGATGCAGATTGCGACGGGGATGCCCGCGTCGGCAGTCTCGAGGATGGCGTCGGCGGCGAAGGGCGCCGGGACGAAGATCAGCGCGACGTTCGCGCCGAACTCGTCGACGGCCTCGCGCATGGTGTTGCGGACCGGGGTGTCCTCCAGGACCTGGCCGCCGCGGCCGGGTGTGACGCCGCAGACGATCTGGGTGCCGTACGCGCGGCTGTTGCGCGCCTCGCGCTGCCCGGCGCCGCCGAAGCCCTGCACGGCGACTCGCGTGTTCTCGTCCAGCAGTACGCCCACGTTCGCGCTCCCTCGTATTCCGGTCTGTGCGTCGGTTCGATGTCTGCCCGGTGCGGCGCCGCTAGTCGGCGCCCGAGGCCGCCTGCACGGCCTTCTGCGCGCCGTCGGCGAAGCCGTCCGCGCGGATCAGCTCCAGACCTGAGTCGTCGAGGATGCGGTTGCCGTCCTCGACGTTCGTGCCGGCCAGCCGCACGACGGTCGGCTGCGTGATCAGGCCCTGCGCGTGGGCCTGCACCACGCCCTCTGCGATCACGTCGGTGCGCGCGAGGCCGCCGAAGATGTTGACGAAGACCGCCTTCACCTCCGGGTCCGCGCCGATGATGCGCAGCGCCGCCACGATCGCCTCCGGGTCGTTCGCCGTGCCGATGTCGAGGAAGTTCGCGGGCTCGCCGCCCTCGAACTTGATCGCGTCCATCGTCGCCATGGCGAGGCCCGCGCCGTTCACCAGGCAGCCGATGTCGCCGTCGAGCTTGATGTAGTTCTGGATGCCCGCGTCCTCGGCCTCGACCTCGAGCGCCTCGTCCTGCGAGCGGTCGCGCAGTTCGACGAGGTCGCGGCGGCGGTAGTCCGCGTCGTCGTCGATCGAGAACTTCGCGTCGACGGCCAGCAGGCGGCCGTCGCCGGTCACGACCAGCGGGTTGATCTCGGCCAGTGAGCCGTCGTTCTCGCGGAACGCGCGGGCGAGGCCCTGGATGAGCGCGACGGCCGGGCGGTTGAGGTCGCCGTCGAGGCCGGTCGCGAAGGCCAGCGCACGGGCCTGGAAGCCCTGGAAGCCGGTGATGGGGTCGATGGCCTGGCGGTGGATCTGCTCGGGGTGCTCCTCGGCGACCTCCTCGATCTCCATCCCGCCGGCCGCCGAGGCGATCATGACGGGCATCCCCGCCGCGTTGTCGATCACCGCGCCGAGATAGAGCTCGCGCGCAACGTCGATCTGTTCCTCGACGAGCACGGCGTCGATGGGCTGGCCCTGCGGGGCCTGGAAGGTCACGAGCCGCGTGCCGAGCAGCTCCTCGGCGGCGGCGCGGGCCTCGTCGGCGGAGTCGGCGAGCTTGATGCCGCCGGCGCGTCCGCGCCCGCCGGCGTGGACCTGCGCCTTGACGACGACCTTCCCGCCAAGGGCCTCGGCGGCCTCGGCAGCCTCGTCGGCGGTGCGGGCGACGCGGCCCTCGGGTGTGGGCACGCCGTAGCGCGCCAGCAGTTCCTTGGCCTGGTACTCGTGCAGCTTCATCGCGGGCTCCCGGTGCGGATGCGGGTGGGCGCGCCTCGGGGCTGTCGAGGCGGCGCGGCGGATGGTAGCACCTGCGGGGTGGGGGGCAAGGAGGAGGGGTTGACGGGCCGCTCTAGTGTTTAGATTACTCTTTTAGAATTGCAGGAGGGACCCATGGCCCTGTCGAGCATGTTCAAGTGTCCGTCATGTGGTGGGCTGTTCGACAGTCGCTACCGCATGGAACGACACCAAGTTGACCGCCACGGCGAGCGATCGATTGATGCGAAACCCGTCGCCCCGGACGTAGCCGGATACTTGAATCTCGAGGATTTGGCGCGTGCTGTTCATGAACACGAGGTAATCGTAGTCTCGATGGGAGAATTGCGGAACACGTACGGCGCGGAGCGACTCGGCGTCGACGTGCGCGAGAGGATCCATCGAGGTCTACTGGGCTGTGAACTGGGTCATTTTCCGACGCCCTTGCCGAGGGATCAGCGCGAGTTGGTGGTGATTTACGAATGGGGCGGCCCTGTGCCCGCGCTTGTTCGCAAGGCAATCGGGGATCCGCACGATTCGTCCGTCGAAATGAGCCGATTCATCTCACAACTCGTCCGGCTGGCTTCGCGGGACCGGGTGAAGCTGAACGCGATTCGAGATGTGTTAGGGCAGGCGAGCCCGGCGACCGCCTGAGTGACCTCAAGGACTAAGGCTGATCACTTGGGGGAGGAGTGCTTCCTGACCCAGGCGATCCCGTCGGCCAGCGAACCTTGACGCGCTCATCTGAGGCTCGCTAGCTTCCTCGTCCTAACTTGCTCAGTGACAGGAGCTCCCGGGCTCTTCCGGCGTAAGCCGGATCGCTAGCCTCTTCGTGTGCCTGCGCGATGTGGGGCGAGTCGCTTCCCGTGTGGAAGAGCTGGGTGCCTCGCGAACGTCGCCCCCCACCTTTGCCCGCGCCGCCCCGCCTGCGTACCCTCGACGTCATGCGGATGTCCCGGCTGTTCGGACGCACGCTGCGCCAGGCGCCCGCCGACGCGGAGACGGCGAGCCATCGGCTGCTGCTGCGCGCGGGGTGTATCGACCAGCTCATGGCCGGGGCCTACAGCTACATGCCCCTCGGACGCCGCGCCCGTCTCAAGGCCGAGAACGTCGTGCGCCAGGAGATGGACGCCGCCGGCGGGCAGGAGGTGCTGCTGCCCGCGATCCAGCCCGTCGAGCTGTGGCAGCGGAGCGGCCGCGAGGAGGCCTTCGGGCCCGTCCTCTTCCACCTCAACGACCAGCGCGGGCGCGGGCTCGTGCTCGGGCCGACACACGAGGAGGTGATCACCCGCCTCTTCGCCGATCACAGCAGCTCCTACCGCGATCTGCCCGTCACGCTCTACCAGATCCAGACCAAGTTCCGGGACGAGGGCCGGCCGCGCGGCGGCCTGGTCCGCGTGCGCGAGTTCACGATGAAGGACGCCTACTCCTTCGACCTCGACGAGGACGGCCTGACCAACTCCTACGAGGCGATGTTCCAGGCCTACCGCCGCATCTTCGCGCGCTGCGGCGTGCCGACCGTCCCCGTCGAGGCGGACTCGGGCGCGATCGGCGGCAAGGGTTCGCAGGAGTTCATCTTCCTCACGGAGTCGGGCGAGGACACCGTGGCGCTCTGCTCGGACTGCGGCTACGCCGCAAACACGGAGAAGGCCGCCTTCGTGCGCCCGCCCGCTGCTCCCGAGGACCCGCTGTCCGTCGAGGAGGTCGCGACGCCCGGCACGACGACCATCGAGCAGCTCGCGACGCTGCTCGAGGTCCCCACGTCGCGCACCGCCAAGGCGGTCTTCTACATGGCCGGGGGTGGCGGCGATCCGGAGGAGCCGATCTTCGCCGTCGTGCGGGGTGATCTCGACATCAACGAGGTCAAGCTCTCCAACGAGCTCGGCGGGCGCGCCTTGCGGGCGATGACGGACGCCGAGGTGGAGCACCACGGCCTCGTTGCCGGCTCCGCCTCGCCGGTCGGCCTCGGCGACCGCATGACCGTTGTCGCGGACCTCTCGATCCCCGACTCGCCGAACCTGCTGGCGGGCGCGAACAAGGCCGACTTCCACCTGCGCAACGTCAACCACGGCCGCGACTGGCAGGCGACGCTCGTCGCCGACATCGCCCTCGCCGAGGACGGCCACGCCTGTGCGGCTTGCGGCACGGGCACGATCCGGCTGCGCCGCGGCATCGAGATGGGGCACGTCTTCCGCCTCGGCCAGATCTACTCCGAGGCCTTCAGCGCCGACGTGCTCGGGGCCGACGGGCAGCCGGTGGTCCCGACGATGGGCTGCTATGGCATCGGCGTCGACCGCATCGTCGCCGCGGCGGTCGAGGCGAACCACGACGAGAACGGCATCAGCTGGCCGGCCTCGGTCGCCCCCTACGACGTGCAGCTCGTCGCGCTGCGGCTCGACCGCGACCCGCAGGTCGCCGAGGAGGCGGAGGCGCTCTACGCCGAGCTGGCCGAGGCCGGCCTCGAGTTACTGTTCGACGACCGCGACGAGTCGCCGGGCGTGAAGTTCAACGACGCCGACCTTATCGGCCTGCCATGGCGGCTGACCGTCTCCGCGCGCAACCAGCAGCAGGGCGCCGTCGAGTTGCGCGTGCGCGCCACGGGAGAGGACGAGCTGGTCCCGCGCGGCGAAGTCGCCGACCGCCTGCTCGCGCTGCGCACGGCCGCCCTCGAGGCGCTCGACCCGGACGCGTAGCCCTTCGACGCGCGCACCCGTCGAGGCCCGTGCTACACTGAACGGGACACCAGCGCCTCCTTGCGAGACGTGGGCCGACGCCCACGTTTTTTTGTAGCAAGGGCGGTCCAGCCGAGGGGCCCCTCGGGAGCGGCAGCAGCACATGAAGAGTGAATTCGTCACCGCGATCGCGCAGCTTTCCGCAGAGAAGAACCTCGATACCGATACGGTCTTCCTGGCCGTCGAGGCGGCGATGGCCTCCGCGTACAAGAAGGACGAGCTCCAGTACGCCGAGATCGAGGTCAAGATCGACATCGAGTCCGGCGACATAGACGCCTGGCGCGTCTGGGACGTGATCCCCGACGAGGAGATCGAGGACGACGAGATCCAGGTCTCGCCCGAGCGGGCGGCCGAGATGGGCCACGCCGGGGCCGCCGAGGGCGATCGCATCCGCGAGCCGCTCGAGGCCTCGCTCGACGCGGGCCGCATCGCCGCGCAGACGGCGAAGCAGGTGGTGCTGCAGCGCCTCCGCGAGGCCGAGCGCGAGGCCGTCTTCGGCGAGTTCACGACGAAGCAGGGCGAGTTGGTCTCCGGCACCGTGCTCCGCGTCGAGGCCGGCCGCCGCAACGTGATCCTCGATCTCGGCAGGACCGAGGCGGTGCTGCCGTCCGCCGAGCAGGTGCGCCCTGAGCACTACCGGGTCGGGCAGCGGCTGAGGGTCTACGTGAAGGAGGTCTACCGCGCGGCCAAGGGGCCGCAGGTGGTCGCCTCGCGCTCGCATCCCGAGCTGCTGCGGCGCCTGCTCGAGCTGGAGTCGCCGGAGATCGCCAAGGGCACGGTCGAGATCGTGAAGATGGCGCGCGAGCCCGGCTTCCGCAGCAAGATCGCCGTGATCTCGCGCCAGGACGGCGTCGACCCGATCGGCGCGGTCGTCGGCGTGCGCGGCGCGCGCATCCAGAACGTGGTGAACGAGCTCGGCGGCGAGCGCATCGACATCGTCCGCTGGGATCCGAACGAGGCGGGCTTCGTCGCGAACGCGCTGAGCCCCGCCGAGGTCGTCTCGGTGCGCCTCGACGATGAGACGAACACCGCCTTCCTCGCCGTGCCGGACAAGCAGATCAGCCTCGCGATCGGCAAGGAGGGGCAGAACGCCCGCCTGACCGCGCGGCTGACGGGCCGCCGCGTCGAGATTAGCCCGGAGAGCCTGCTGATCCGCAACGGCGAAGACCTCTACCCACCGCCCGAACCGAACATGGACGCGCTCCCGCTGGCGCCCACGCCCGCACTGCCGACGCTGCCGGACGTGGTCGCGCCCTCGCAGGCCGGCTACGCGCGGCCGGGGCTCCCCGGCGAGCACGAGCTGGTCGAGGCGCCGGCCGAGCCCGCTCCGCTCACGCCGGAGCAGGAGGTGCTCGCCGAGTTCGCCGAGCCTGCCGAGGCAGCGCCCGCCGAGGAGGCCGCGGCTGCAGCGGCGGAGGTCGTCGCCGAGGAGGCGCCGCCCGCGCCGGCGCCGGCCGCCGCACAGGCGGCCCCGGGCGGGCTGCGCTTCGCCGAGGAGATCGGCGAACTGCGCGACATCGACGACGAGCCCGACCGGCCGGCGCCGGGCCGGGGGGGGCCCCCACCCCCCGCCCGCCGCGGCGCCGCCCCGCCCCGGCCCCCCCCGCCCCCCCGCCCGGGG
>VXMT01000071.1:381-7928 GCA_009840965.1 Chloroflexota bacterium | reverse complement strand
GCGGTGGACGCCGCCGCTTCGCGACCTCCGAGCACGAGATCGAGGAGGGGCTCAGCGAGCTGCACGGCGACTCGCCGTTCGAAGACGATGACGAGTACGAAGACGAGTACGAAGACGAGTACGAAGACTACGGCGACCGCTAGTGCGGGGTGGCCGCGACCGACGAACGGGACGGATGCGAACGAGTGACCCCGGCTCGCCGAAGGACGCCCCCGCAGCGTAGCTGCCTGAGCTGCCGCGACCAGCGCGACCAGCGCGCGCTCACGCGCCTCGTGCGCGCCGCGGACGGGTCAGTCCGCGTCGACGAGCGCGGACGCGAGCCGGGACGCGGCGGCTACCTCTGCGAGTCGCGCGATTGCTGGACGCAGGCAATCGAGGACGGACGGCTCGATCGGGCGCTTCGCACCTCGGTCAGCGCCGAAGACCGCGCTACACTGAGGGCGTACGCGCAACGACGCGACGCGCACGAACCGGTGGCTGCCGGGGCCGCGGGGAGCGGGGAGCACGAGCGATGACCCAGGCGCCGGACCAGACCGTCCCCGCGGCCGAGTCGCCGCGTGTCACGATTCCCGCCGCGGTCGTCGTGAGCGACCTCGCGGGACTGCTCGACGTCACGCCGGTCGACGTGATCAAGGAGCTGATGAAGAACGGCGTGATGGCGACCATCAACCAGGTGGTCGACTTCGACACGGCCGCCGTCGTCGCCGCCGACCTCGGCTACGCCCCGGAGGAGGAGGGCGGCGAGGAAGCCGCCGCCGTCGCCGGCGAGGACGAGTCCGCCACGCAGTCGCGCCGCATCATCGAGGAGGGCGAGGACGCGCAGCCGCGCGCACCCGTCGTCACGGTGCTCGGGCACGTCGACCACGGCAAGACCACGCTGCTGGACACGATCCGCCGCGCGAAGGTCGTCGAGGGCGAGGCCGGCGGGATCACGCAGCACATCGGCGCCTACCAGGCCGCCGGCCCGGACGGACGCGCGATCACCTTCATCGACACGCCCGGCCACGAGGCCTTCACGGAGATGCGCGCGCGCGGCGCGCAGGTCACGGACATCGCGATCATCGTCGTCGCCGCGGACGACGGCGTGATGCCGCAGACGCGTGAGGCGATCGACCACGCGCGCGCGGCGGGCGTGCCGATCGTCGTGGCGGTCAACAAGACCGACCTGCCCAACGCCAACCCGGACCGCGTGAAGCAGGATCTGATGGGCGCCGAGCTCGTGCCCGAGGAGTTCGGCGGCGAGACCGTGGTCGTGCCGATCTCCGCGCTTGCGGGCAGCGGCATCGACGACCTGCTCGAGAACGTGCTGCTGGTCGCCGACCTCGAGGAACTGAAGGCGAATCCGGACCGCGACGCCGTGGGTGTCGTGCTCGAGGCGGCCACGGACCCGCGCCGCGGGATCGCCGCGACGATCCTCGTGCAGACCGGCACGCTGCATCGCGGCGACGTGATCCGCGCCGGGCTGGCGTACGGCCGCATCAAGGCGATGACGGACTCCTCGGGGCAGCAGCTCAGGCAGGCGGGCCCCTCGACGCCCGTGACTGTGCTCGGGCTGAGCGAGGTGCCGCCCGCCGGCGAGCGCTTCGAGACCGTGAAGGATGAGCGGACCGCGCGCGCCGAGAGCGTCGAGCTGCGCCGCTCAGTCGAGCGCGAGGGCAACGTGCGCACCGGCGTGACCCTCGACACGCTGTTCGGCGAGATCCACCGGGGGGCCGTGCAGGACTTCAACATCGTGCTCAAGACGGACGTGCAGGGCTCGATCGAGCCGCTCGTGCGAGCGATCGAGGGCCTCGCGCTGGACGAGATCAACGTGAAGGTCATCCACGCCGCGGCGGGGACCGTGAACGAGTCCGACGTCAACCTCGCGGTCGCCTCGCAGGGCGTGATCATCGCCTTCAACACCCGCGCCGAGACCGGCGCGCACCGTCTCGCGGAGGCGGAGCACGTGGAGATCCGCGAGTACCGCGTGATCTACGACGTGATCGAGGACGTCGAGCAAGCCGTGCGCGGCATGCTGCAACCGATCTACGAGGAGCGCCGCGACGCCGTCGCCGAGGTGCGCCAGGTCTTCCGCCGCGGACGCCGCAACTCGATCGCCGGCTGCCTCGTGCGCGACGGCGCCGTCACGCGCGGCTCGCTGGCGCGGGTCATGCGTGACGGCGAGATGCTGCGCGAGTCGCGCATCGATTCGCTCAAGCGCTTCCAGGAGGACGCCCGCGAGGTCGCCGCCGGCCTCGAATGCGGTATCACCGTGGACGGCTTCGAGGCCTTCGAGGAGGGCGACGAGATCGTCACGTACCACATGGAGCAGGTGCGCTAGCGCCGGGAACGCACGGCGCGAGCCCCTCGACCCCCTGCCGACCGAGCCTGCCTGGGAGAGCCGCAACGCGATGACGCGACGCATGGAGAAAGTCAACGACCTCGTGCAGTCGGAGCTGGCCGAGCTGCTGCAGCGCCGCGTCAAGGACCCGGTGCTGGCGGAAGCCTTCCTCTCGATCACCCGCGTCGAGGTCACGCCGGACCTCTCGGCGGCGCGCGTGCACGTGAGCGTGATGGACGCGGTGGGCGGCACGGACGAGGTGCTCGGCGCACTCGACCGCACCGCGCCGTTCCTGCACCGCGAACTGGTGAAGCGGATCCGCATCAAGCGCGTGCCGAAGCTGCGCTTCGTGCTGGACGAGTCGATCGCCGAGGCGGATCGCATGACCGTGCTGATGCGCGAGCTCGCGCGCTCCGAGGGGCGCGAGCTGTGAGCGCTGCGCGCGCGCAGGCCCCGGCGCTGAGCGGCTTCCTCAACATCGACAAGCCCCCGGACATGACCTCGTTCGACGTCGTGCGCGTGGTGCGCCGCGCCGCGCGCCTCCGCCGCGTCGGCCACGCCGGCACGCTCGACCGGCCGGCGACCGGCGTCCTGCCGATCGCGCTCGGGCCCTCGACACGGCTGATCGACACGCTGATGGATGCGCGCAAGCGCTACCGCGCGACCGTCACGCTCGGCGTCGAGACCGACACCTACGACGCGGCGGGCGAGGTGCAGGCCCGCTGTGACGCCTCCGGCGTCACGCGCGCCGAGGTCGAGGACGCGCTCGAAGCCTTCCGCGGCGACCTGCTGCAGACGCCGCCCGCCTTCAGCGCCGTCAAGCTCGATGGCGAGCGCGCCTGGCGCGCCGCCCGGCGCGGCGAGCAGCCCCAGCTCGAGCCACGCCCCGTGACGGTCTACGACCTCACGTTGGGCGCGTGCGAGCCGCCCGAGCTGGAGATCGAGGTCGAGTGCAGCAAGGGCTTCTACATGCGCTCGCTCGCGCATGACCTCGGCGAATCGCTCGGGGTCGGCGGGCACCTCGCCAGCCTCAGCCGCACCGCGGTGGGGCCGTTCCGCCTGGAGGACGCTGTGGCGCTCGACGATGCGGTGCTGATGCTCGAGGGCGGGCTCAGCGACGAGGTCGTGCACGCCCCGGACGCCGTGCTGCACGAGTGGCCGGCGGTCATCCTCGGCAAGCGCTCGATCGCAATGGCGCGGCAGGGCCGCGATGTGCGTCCGCGGCCGATCGACGGGCGGCCCCCGGCGCGCGTCGGCGTGAAGGCACGTGGCTACGGCGCGCACGGCAAACTCGTGGCGCTGCTCGAGTGCGGGCCGATCCCCGGCGTCTGGCACCCCTACCGCGTCTTCGCCGAGTAGCCTCGTCGCGCCTTGAGGCGTGCGTGTCCTCGCGGGCTACGCCGCGGGCGCGGCGCCGTGCTCGGCGACCAGGCGCAGGAAGGCGCTGACGCGGGCGTCGTCGGGCGCCCGCGCGCGGCGGACGGCGAGCAGCATGCGCTCGGCGACGAGCTCGCGCCGCTGCGGCCGCAGCGAGGGCGTCCCCGCCTCGGCGATCTCGGCGGGCAGCACGCTCCAGCAGAGGCCGAGCGCCACCATCTGCCGCAGGACCGCCGGGTTGTCGCTCTCGAGGGTCACGCGCGGCCGCAGGCCGCGCTGTGCCAGACCCTCGTCGATCAGCAGGCGCGTGCGGCGGCCCTGCGGGTACAGCGCCCAGTCCCCCTGCTCCGGCGCGCCGTCCTCGCCCCGCGGCGCGTAGACGTAGAGCGGCTCGCGCAGCACGTCGCTGGCCCGGAAGCCCTCGGGCGGCGGTCCCACGACGAAGGCGACGTCCAGCTCGAAGCGCTCGAGGCGGTCGAGCAGCACGGCGCTGCGGTCGACGACCAGCCGCACCTGCACGCCGGGGCTGGCCTCGCGGAAGGCGCGCACCGTCTCCGGCAGCACGTAGAGGCTCCCCGCGTCGATCATCCCGATCCGCAGCACGCCGCCACCGCCGGCCTCGTACTCCTGCAGCCACTCCCGCAGCTCCGTGGCGCGGCCCAGCACCTCCGAGGCGAAGCGGGCGACCTCGACGCCCGCCTCGGTGAGCCGCCGCCGCCGTCCCGCGCGCTCCAGCAGCGCCGTGCCGAGCCGCCGCTCCAGCTGCGCGATCGCCTGCGAGAGTGCGGGCTGGGTGACGCCGAGGCTGCTCGCCGCCTCCGTCAGCGAGCCATGCCGCTCGACGGCCCGGAGATACGCGAGCTGCTGCATGTGCACGTTGAGCGGGGCCGCCTCGACCGCATCGACGCGTTCCGGCGCGTCGCCGTCGACGAACTCAGGGGAGGCTGTCATGGGACCAGCATATATAAGCATCGCTTCTGTGTCTTATCATCGGATCGTATTGGAGTAATGGATACGGCTCACCTATCGTATCCCGGAAGGCCGGACGCGCCCCTCGTGCGGACCGGCGCGAACGGAGGTTGCGCGATGGGCGAGCCGATCAACGTAGCGATCATCGGCGTGGGGAACTGCGCCTCATCGCTGGTCCAGGGCATCGAGTTCTACCGCGACGCGAGCGAGGACGAGACGATCCCCGGGCTGATGCACCCGCAGCTCGGCGACTACCACATCCGCGACATCCGCTTCAGCGCCGCCTTCGATATCGATGCCAACAAGGTCGGCCAGGACATCTCCGACGCGATCTACGCGCCGCCGAACAACACCTTCCGCTTCGCCGACGTCCCGGCCACGGGGGTCACGGTGGACCGCGGCATGACGCACGACGGCCTCGGCAAGTACCTGTCCGAGGTGATCGACAAGGCGCCGGGAGCGACCGCCGACATCGCCGGCATCCTGCGCGCGACCAACACCCACGTCGTAGTCAACTACCTGCCCGTCGGCTCCGAGGAGGCGACGAAGTGGTACGTGGAGCAGGTGCTGGCGGCGGGCTGCGCCTTCATCAACTGCATCCCCGTCTTCATCGCCAAGGAGGGCCACTTCCAGCAGCGCTTCATCGACGCCGGCCTGCCGGTGATCGGCGACGACATCAAGTCGCAGGTCGGCGCGACGATCCTGCATCGCCTGCTGGCGCGGCTCTTCCTCGACCGTGGCGTGCGGGTGGACCGCACCTACCAGCTCAACTTCGGCGGCAACACGGATTTCCTCAACATGCTCGAGCGCGAGCGGCTGGAGTCCAAGAAGATCTCGAAGACCAACGCCGTGACCTCGCAGATCGACTACGAGCTGCCCGGCGCCGACGTGCACGTCGGGCCCTCCGACCACGTGCCGTGGCTGGACGACCGCAAGTGGTGCCACATCCGCATGGAGGGCACGACCTTCGGCAACGTCCCGCTCAACCTTGAGTGCAAGCTCGAGGTCTGGGACAGCCCCAACTCGGCCGGCGTCGTGATCGACGCGATCCGCTGCGCGAAGATCGCGCTCGACCGCGGCATCGGCGGCCCCCTGCTTGCCCCCTCGGCCTACTTCATGAAGTCGCCGCCGGAGCAGTGGGTCGACCACGTCGCGCGCGAGCGCCTCGAGGAGTTCATCGCCGAGGAGGCGGAGGCGGCCGCCGGCTAGGCATACAGGCGCGCGGGCGCGCGGTCCGCGGTTAGACTGCGCGCCGATGGCTATCTACCTGGCGTTCCGGATCGCCGCCTGGGTCGCGCGCGCGGTTCCGCTGCGGCTCTCCTATGCCGCGGGGCGCCTCGGCGGGCTCTGCTTCTACTACCTCTGGTTCGGCGGCCGCCGGCGCTGCATCGCCAACATGCGCCGCGTCGCCGGCGGCGACGAGGCGCTCGCGCGCAGGCTGGCGCGCCGCTCCTTCGCCTACTACGGCCTCTACCTCGTCGACTTCCTGCGCCTCACCGGCGTCACGGGCCCCGAGGTGCGGCGCCGCATCATCTTCGACCAGTGGGACCGGCTCGACGATGCCCTCGCCGGCAACGGCGTGCTCTTCGTGACCATCCACTTCGGCAACTGGGACCTCGGCGCGGCGGCGCTGACGGAGCGCGGCTACCCGCTCTCCGTCGTTGCCGACCGCTTCGCCGAGCCGCGCCTCGAGGAGCTCGTCTTCTCCTCGCGGCGCCGTATCGGGATGCGGATCCTGCCCGCCGGACGGCTCACGATGCAGCTCGTGCGCGCGCTGCGCGACAACGAGATCATCGCCGTGCTGGCGGACGTGCCGCAGCCCGAGGGCGGCGTCGAGGTCGAGTTCTTCGGCGGGACGATCGTGGTGGCGGGCGGGGCGGCGCGGCTGGCCTTGCGCACCGGGGCCAACGTCGTCGCGGCCACCGCGCCACGCCTCGGGCCGTGGAGCGATCAGTTCGCCGGCGAGTTCGAGCGCATCGAGTACGAGCCCACCGGCGACCGTGAGCACGATGTGCGCTCGCTCACCCAGGCGATGTTCCGCGCCTTCGAGGAGATGGTGCGGGCGCGGCCGGACCAGTGGTACATCTTCCGCCCGCTCTGGCGCGACGATGCGGTGGCGGAGGCGTGAGGAACAGGACGGCCTGACCCGTGCCCGGCTTCATCCTGCTCTGGTGCTGGGTGCGCATCTTCGGCCGGCTCCCCCGGCGCGTGCTCTACGCCATCGCCGACCTCGGCGCGGCGGTCGCCTGGTACGTCTCTCCACGCCTGCGCGCCGTCACCCGCGCGCACATGCGCCGCGCCTGCGCGCCGGAGGCGACGCCGCGCGAGCGCACCCGCGCCGCCCGCGGCTGCCTGCGCAGCGCCTATCGCTACTGGGCCGACCTCGCCTGGGGGGCGCACCGACCGGCCGAGCAATCGCTCGACCGTCTCGAGGGGGTCGACGGCTTCGAGCACTTCTTCGCCGCGCACGACCGCGGCTGCGGCGTGATCCTCGTCTCTGCGCACCTCGGCAGCCCGGAGCACATGATCCGCACGGTCGGCGCGCTCGGCCTCGACGTGCTGGTGCTGACGGAGCCGCTCTCGCCGCCTGCGCTCCACCGGCTCGTGCACGAGGTGCGGGCCGCGCCCGGCGTGCGCTTCGTGCCCGCGGACATGCGCGGCGTGCGCTCGGCGCTCCAGCACCTGCGGAGCGGCGGCATGCTCGCGATCCTCGGCGACCGTGACGTGCTCGGCACCGGGCAGCCGCTGCCCTTCTTCGGCGAGCCGGCGCGCCTGCCCCGAGGGTCGGTCGAGCTGGCCCTGCGGGCCGACGCCGAGATCGTCGTCGGCTTTGTGCGGCACACGGAGCGCGGAGGCGTCCGCCTCAGCCTCGATCCGCCGC
>VXMT01000071.1:0-371 GCA_009840965.1 Chloroflexota bacterium | reverse complement strand
GCAAAGCGGGGACCGCGAGGCCGACGCCGCAGCCGGGATGGATCGGGTGCTGCGCGCGCTGGAGCGCGGCATCCGCGAGTCCCCCGACCAGTGGTTCGCGCTGCACCCGGTCTGGGACGAGGCGCGTGACGCAACGCCGTCCTCGTAGGCCGCGCGCGATCTGCGTACAATGCCGCCATGACCGATGAGACTCCCTCGGTCACCCGCTTCGGCCAGGCCGATCTCCAGATCCACACGGCGCACGGTGACGGCATGGGCGATGCGCGCGCGCTGCTCGCCCCACGAGGGGAGCCCCCCCCCCACCCATGGCGCCGCGGGGCCGCACCCCCCGCCCGCGCGGGCGGGGTTGAACCCCCCCGGCGGGCCCCGCC
>VXMT01000105.1 GCA_009840965.1 Chloroflexota bacterium | reverse complement strand
CGCCCCCCCCCCGGCGGCCGGCCCTCCCCCCGCCCGACGGGCGAGGCCGGGACCGGCGACATCGTGGAGGCGGTGCGCCACATGCGCGCCGTCTGGGGCGGCATCCGCCGCATCGAGGGCCTGCGCGACGACGAGCTGGCCTCGCACGCCAAGGAGCTGGGCGCGCCGCTCGAGCTCGTGCAGGAGGTCAAGGAACTGGGCCGCCTGCCCGTCGTCAACTTCTCGGCGGGCGGCGTCGCCACGCCGGCCGATGCGGCGCTGATGATGCAACTGGGCGCGGACGGCGTCTTCGTCGGCTCCGGCATCTTCAAGTCGGAACAGCCGGCGCAGATGGCCGCGGCGATCGTCAAGGCCGTGACCCACTTCGAGGATCCCGCGATGCTCGCGGAGGTCTCGCGAGAGATTGGCGAGCCGATGCGCGGGCAGTCCGCGTCCGCGTTGCCGCCGGCGGAGCAGCTGGCGGTCCGCGGCAACTAGGCCGCGCCCGTGGCCGCACCAGCAAGCGCCAGTCGCCCCCGGATCGGCGTGCTCGCCCTGCAGGGCGACTTCCGCGAGCACGTCGCCACCCTCGCTCGCCTCGACGTGGCGGCCTTCGAGGTGCGCACGCTGGAGCAACTGCACGCCGCGGACGGGCTGATCATCCCCGGCGGCGAGAGCACGACGATCGCGCGCCTGCTGCTGGCCTTCGGGCTGCGCGAGCCGCTGCGCGATCGCATCGCCTCGGGCCTGCCGGTCTGGGGCACCTGCGCGGGCGCGATCCTGCTCGCCGAACGCGCGCCGGGGCTGGACCGCCCCACGCTCGCCGTGCTCGACATCACCGTCGAGCGCAACGCCTTCGGGCGGCAGGTGGACTCGTTCGAGGCAGACCTGAAGATCGCCGGGCTTGAGGGCGGCCCCTTCCGCGGCGTCTTCATCCGCGCCCCCGCCATCCTCGAGGCCGGGCCCGGCATCGAGGTACTGGCGAGGCTGGAGGACGGCTCGATCGCGGCAGGCCGCGACGGCGCGCTGCTGGCGACGACCTTCCACCCGGAGTTGACGGACGACCTGCGCGTGCACGCGCTGTTCGCGGCGATGGTCGAGGAGCGGCTCGGCGAGGCCGAGGGCGGCCTCGCGCGGGCGGAGGAGTTGAGCGCGTGATCGGGCCCGGCGATCTGATTGCCCTCGTCACCTTCGAGGGCGCGGTCTATCCGAACCTCGCCGTAACGCGCGAGCGGCTGGGCCGCCCGCAGCAGGCCCCGCACGCCCTCGCCGCCGCGCTCACCCACTGGCTGCGGCGCCGCGATCTCTGGCTCGAGGTGCGCGGCAGGCAGATCCACGGGATCGCCACCGCGCGCCCGCTCGCCGGACCGGGCGTCTGGCAGATCGACACGCTGATCGACGCGGGCGACGGGGACGGCGCGGTCCTCGGCGCGCTGCTCGCGCAGGCCGAGGAGGAGGCGCTGCGCTCCGCGGTGCGCATGCTGCTGCTGCGCATGCCCGCGGCCCACGGGGACGCCGTCGCCGAGGTGCGAGCCTGCGGTTTCGAGCCCGTGCTCGCGGAGCGGCTCTGGCGCGCTCCGACCGCAGGGCGGCTGGTGGCGCGGGAGTCCTCGCTGGAGGTGCGCGAGGCCGCGGAGGCGGACTGGTTCGGACGCTTCCAGCTCTGCGAGCGCCTGCTCCCGGCCTCGGCCCGGCGCGTGCTCGCGCCGACCTACGAGCAGTGGCGCGCGATGCTGGAGCAGCAGTGGCTGGGCCGTCGCCCGCACGATCTCGTCGCGCTCGAGGGCGGGCGCATCGCCGGCTGTCTCGGCCTCGGCCGTTGCCAGGGCGGCGCGCAGATCGAGCTGCAGGCCACGAGCAGCGAGGCCGCCGCGGGGCTGCTGCGTGCAGCCGGGCCGCGGCTGACGGCGGGCGAGCCGCTCTTCGCGCTCACGCCCGCCGGCGCGACCGCGGTGGAGAGCGCGCTCGCGAGTGCGGGCTTCGAGTTGCAGGATGAGTATGTGCTGCTGAGCCGCCGGCTCATGCGGCCCGTCGAGGAGGCCGTGCCCGCGAGGATGGGCGCGGCGGCCCCGGCCGGAGGGTAAGCGGGTGACGGACGGCTTCGACGACCGGATCGAGCGCGAGCTGCTGATCGCGGCGCTCCCGCCGCGCGTCGCCGAGTCGCTGCGCGCCCAGGGCGAGGTCCCGCCCGAGGGCGACGGGCTGCTCGAGGTGGTGCTCGACCTCGGACGGCCCCCCGCCGCGCGCTACAGCGACCGCGAGCAGGTGCTCGATGAGAGCGACGTGATCGAGCAGGACATCGATCACGTCGTCGCCTCCGTCTCCGAGTTCGGCGACGACAACCGCGCGGGGATTCCGAGGACGCTGCACCGCATCTCGGCGATCCGCAATCGCCGCGGCCGCATCGTCGGGCTGACCTGCCGCGTGGGCCGCGCAGTCACCGGCTCGGCCGGCGCGATCCTCGATCTCGTCGAGTCCGGCCGCAGCGTACTGCTGCTCGGCGCGCCGGGCGTGGGCAAGACGACGATGCTGCGCGAGGCGGCGCGCGTGCTCGCCGACGAGCTGGGCCGCCGCGTGGTGATCGTCGACACCTCGAACGAGATCGGCGGCGACGGCGACATCCCGCACCGCGCGGTCGGGCGAGCCCGCCGCATGCAGGTGCCGCACCCGGAGCTGCAGCACCAACTCATGATCGAGGCCGTCGAGAACCACATGCCCGAGGTGATCGTGATCGACGAGATCGGGGCCAGCCTCGAGGCGACGGCGGCGCGCACGATCGCCGAGCGCGGCGTGCAGCTGATCGGCACCGCCCACGGCAACACGCTGCACAACCTGATGCAGAACCCGACGCTGTCCCCCCTCTGGGGGGCCACCGTGCGGGCCCCCCCCGGCGCCGTGGCGGCCCGGCGCCGGGCCCCGCAGACCCCCGTGGGGTTGCGCCGCGCGCCGCCGACCTTCAACTCGCTCGTCGAGATCCAGTCGTTCGAGCGGGTGGCCGTGCACGAGGACATCGGCGCGACGGTGGACCGGCTGCTACGCGGCTTCGACGCGGAGGCCGAGGTGCGCACGGTCGGCCGCGCCGGCGACGTGGCGCAGGTGGAGCGCGTCAGCGTCGCGCCGTCCGCGCACGAGTCCCTCGCGAGCGATCGCGACGAGGCGAGCGCGTCGCCGCGCATGCTGACGCCCGCGCCCGGGGGCCCGCCACGACGGCTGCTGCCCTTCGGCGTGAGCCGGGCGCGGCTGCAGGAGGCGATCACCTCGACGCGATCGCAGGCCGAGGTGGTGGACCGCCTGGACGAGGCGGACGCCGTGCTGACGCTGCGCCCCTACTACCGGCGGCGCAGCGGCCCGCTGCGCGAGGCGGAGGCGCGAGGCGTGCCCGTGCTGGTGCTGCGCAACAACACCGTGACGCAGATGGCGGGCGCGCTGCTGCGCATGCGCGCCGACGGCGACGGCGTGGACCCGACGACCGCGGCGCTGCGCGAGGCCGAGGACGCGATCGCCGCCGTCAGCCACGGCGGCGAGCAGCGCGTGGAGTTGACGCCGCAGAACTCCTACATCCGCCGCCTCCAGCACGAGCTGGCGGCACGCCACGGCGCGAGCTCGACCTCGCGCGGCCGCGAGCCCTACCGGCGCGTGCTCGTCGCGCCCGGTCCCGGCGCGGGGGCTCCCCCGCCCTGGCCGCGGGGGGAGAGCCGGTGAGCGGGCCGCGGCGAGGCCGCCTCGTCACGATCGAGGGCGGAGAGGGCGCCGGCAAGACGACGCTCCAGGGCGGCCTCGAACGCCTCGCGCGAAGCGGGGGTCGCGAGGTCGTGACGTGCCGCGAGCCGGGCGGCACGCACCTCGGCGAGCGGCTGCGCGAGGCGCTGCTGGGCCACGACGCCGAGCCGCCGGACAGGGTTGCAGAGCTGCTCGTCTTCACGGCTGCCCGCGCGCAGCTGGTGTCGGAGGTGGTCCGGCCGGCCCTCGATCGCGGCGCGATCGTGATCTGCGACCGCTACATAGACTCGACCATCGCCTACCAGCACCACGGCCGCGGCATCGCCCGCGCAGACGTCGACGCCGCGAACGCCGTCGCGACGGGCGGGCTGCTGCCGGACCTCACGGTGCTGCTGGACCTGCCTCCCTACGAGGGCCTGCGTCGCGTCGGGCGCGTCGGCGACTACCTGGAACGCGAGCCGCTCGACTTCCACCGGCGCGTCCGCGCGGGCTACCTCGCGGAGGCGGAGCAGCACCCCGCGCGCTGGCTCGTGCTCGACGCGGTGCAACCCCCGGAGGCGCTCGCCGAGGCCGCCTGGGAGCGGATCGCGGCTCTGCCCGCGGCCTGAGCGGCGGCGGGCGCGACCGCCTCCAACACACCGCGCATTCGTGCACGTCTTGTGCATCCCTGTGGGACGATCTCAACGTATTGCTCATGTAGACTGCGGCGCGATCGCAGCGGCGCACCCAAGGGGGGCCTCCAGCATGGATGACGTGGTCATCATCAGCGGTGTTCGCACCGCCATCGGCACGATGAACGGGACGCTCAGTCAGACGCCCGCCTCGGACCTCGCGGCGGCCGTCATCAAGGAGGCCGTAGCGCGCGCCGGCATCGAGGGCGAGCAGGTGGATCAGGTGATCCTCGGCTGCGTCGGCCAGGTCGCCGAGGATGGCTACATTTCGCGCGTCGCCACGCTCAAGGCGGGCCTGCCGACCGACACGCCCGCGTACACGGTGAACCGCATCTGCGGCTCCGGGCTGGAGGCGATCAACACCGCCGCCCGCTGGCTGCAAACCGGCGACGCCGAGATCATCGTGGCCGGCGGCGCCGAGAACATGAGCATGGCGCCCTACCTGTTGCGCAAGGGCCGCACCGGGTACCGGCTGGGCCACGACACGCTCGAGGACAACCTGTTGCACCTCATCTCGGATCCGCACGAGGACTGCCACATGGGCATCACGGCGGAGAACCTCGCCGAGCAGTTCGAGGTCTCGCGCGAGGTCCAGGACGAGTACGCGCTGCGCTCGCAGGAGCGCGCGCTGGCCGCCATCGAGGCCGGCCGCTTCGCGGACCAGATCCTCCCGCTCGAGGTGCGGCAGGGCCGCAACACCGTGACCTTCGACACGGATGAGCACCCGCGCAGTACGGACATGGAGTCGCTCGGCCGGCTGCGCCCCGCCTTCAAGGCGGACGGGGCCGTGACCGCCGGCAACGCCTCCGGCATCAACGACGGCGCGGCGGCCGTGGTCGTGACCACCGCCAGCAAGGCCGCCGAGCTGGGCCTGACCCCGCGCCTGCGCCTGGTCTCGCGCGCCGAGGCCGGCGTCGAGGGCCGGATCATGGGCTCGGGCCCGATCCCGGCCTCCGAGCGCGCCCTCGCGAAGGCCGGCCTGAGCGTCGAGGACCTCGACACGATCGAGCTGAACGAGGCCTTCGCCGCGGTCGCGGCTGCCTGCAGCACCTCGCTCGGGCTGCCCGCGGATCGCACGAACCCGAACGGCGGCGCGATCGCCCTCGGGCACCCCGTGGGCGCGAGCGGCACGATCCTGACCGTCAAGGCGATGCACGAGCTGGAGCGCAGCGGCGGCCGCTACGGCCTGGTCACGCTCTGCATCGGCGGCGGCCAGGGTATCGCCTCGATCTTCGAGCGGCTGAACTAGGGCACGGGCGGCATGGTCGCCCGGGAAGTCGCCGTCGAGGTTCCCGCCACCTCCGCGAACCTCGGGCCGGGCTTCGACAGCCTCGGGGTCGCGCTCGACTGGACGCTGCGCCTCGACTTCCGGCTCAGCGACGAGCCGGTCGCGCCCCCCCACGACCCGAGCCCCGCTAGGGCGGCGCGCGCCGCGCAGCTGCTCTACGACCGCGCCGCGCTCCCGCAACCCGCCGGCATCGAGGTGACGTACGAGTCCGATCTGCCGGTGGGGCGCGGGCTCGGGATCTCGGCGGCGGCGCGCGTGGGCGGGCTGCTGGCCGCCGACTCGCTGATCGGCAGCGAACTCGACCCGGAGATGCTGCTGCCGCTGGCCGTGCAGCTCGAGCGGCACGCCGACAACGCCGTGCCGGCGATGTTCGGCGGGCTGCGCGTGATCGTCGAGACCGACGAGGGCGCGGGCGTCACCCACCTCGGCGTCGAGTTGCCCGAGGAGCTGCAGCTCGTGCTGCTGATCCCGGCGTTCTCGATGCCCACCGAGGAGACGCGCCGCAGGCTGCCGGAGCGGCTGACGCGCAACCAGGCCGTGCACAACATCGGGCGCGCCGCGTTGCTGCTGGCGGCGCTGCAGGCGCGGCGCTACGACTTGCTGCAGATCGCCACCGAGGACGTCATACACCAGCCCGCCCGCGCCACGATCTTCGAGCCGATGTACCAGATCTTCCAGGCGGCCCGTGACGCCGGCGCGCACGGCGTCTACCTCTCCGGCGGCGGCCCCACGATCGCCGCGATGGCCACCGAGCGCTTCGAGGAGATCGCGGGCGCGATGCGCGCGGCCGCGGCCACCCGCGGCGTGGAGGCCTCGACGCGCATCTGCGCGCTGCGCACGACGGGCGCCGAGGTGCTGTCGACGGACGGAAGCTGATGGCCCCGGATGCGGCGGGCCCGCTGGTGGTGCAGAAGTACGGCGGCAGCTCGGTCGCCGATGCGGGGCGCATCACGCACGTCGCGAGCCGCATCGCGGAGCGCGCCGCGGGCGGCGAGCGCATCGTCGCCGTCGTCTCGGCGATGGGCGACACCACGGACCGGCTGATCGGGCTGGCGCACGAGATCACGAGCGCGCCCCGCCCGCGCGAGATGGACATGCTCTTCTCGACGGGCGAGGCGGTCTCCTCGACGTTGCTCTCGATGGCGCTGCACGAGCTGGGGCGGGACGCGATCAGCCTGAGCGGGATGCAGGCGGGGATCCGCACCGACGCCGTCTTCGGGCGCGCGCGCATCGCCGACATCGAGACGGCGCGGATCGAGCGCGAGCTGGCGGCGGGGCGGATCGTGATCGTCGCCGGCTTCCAGGGCGCCTCCGACGACTTCGACATCACGACGCTGGGACGCGGCGGCAGCGACACGACGGCGGTGGCGCTGGCGGCCGCGCTGCGCGCCGATCGCTGCGAGATCTACACCGACGTGGCGGGTATCTACACGGCCGACCCGCGCATCTGCCCGGAGGCTCGCCCGCTGCGCGACATCGGCTACGAGGAGATGCTGGAGTTGGCGGCGACCGGCGCGCGCGTCATGCACGCACGGGCCGTCGAGGTCGGCGCGCTCTACGGGGTGCGTATCCTCGTCGCCAGCAGCTTCGAGAGCGACGCGCCGGGTACGCTGATCCACGAGGAGAGCACGATGGAGCAGGCCGACAAGGTGCGCGGCATCGCGCACGAGCAGGCGATCGCCAAGATCACGGTGCGCGGGGTGCCGGACCGCCCCGGCATCGCCGCGCAGCTCTTCACCCCGCTCGCCGAGGCCGGCGTCTCGGTCGACACGATCGTGCAGAACGCGAGCATCGAGAACCTCACCGACATGACGTTCACCGTCGAGCGCGGCGACGCCGACGAGGCGCTGCGCGTGACGGAGGCGCTGCTCCCGCAGATCGAGGCGAGCGAGGTGGTGGCCGACGCCGACCTCGGCTCGGTCTCGATCGTCGGCACGGGGATGAGCACGAGCCCGGGCTTCGCGGCGCGGATGTTCCGCACGCTCTTCGAGCACGGCATCAACATCGAGTTGATCTCCACCTCGGAGATCCGGATTACGTGTATCGTGCGGGAGGCGCAGGTGGGGGACGCCGTCCGGGCCCTCCACGACGCCTTCGACCTGGACCGGGAGTAGGGAAGACCGGATGGAACGCGACCCGCGCCTGCGCCGGCTCTCCGAGGAGCACCACCACGGACTCGCCTTCGCGCTGCGCATCGAGCGCGAGCTGCCGGAGGCGGACGACGAGGCCCTCGGCGAGCTCTACGCCGATCTGCTGCGCTTCTGGACGCGCGGACTGCTCCCCCACTTCCACACCGAATCGGAGTGCCTGCTCGCGCGGCTGATGCGGCACACCGGCCCCGACGACCGGCGCGTGCGGCGCCTGCTGCGCGACCACGTCGGCATGGAGGCGCTCGTCGCCTGGATGCGCGACAACGAGGGCAACCCAAGGGCGCGCCGCGAGGCGCTCATGCTCTTCGGCGAGTCGCTGCGCTCCCACATCCGCTGGGAGGAGCGCACCTTCTTCGAGGCGCTGCAGGACACGCTGAAGGACGAGGAGCTCGACGCCGCCGGCGGCGAGATCGAGGAGCGCCTGCCCAAGCCGACGCGCGTGCCCTGGGAGGCGGACTGAGCGCCGTCGCGATCGGGCCGAGATGAAGCAGCTGTTCGATCTCGAAGGCAAGGTTGCGATCGTCACTGGCGGGAACGGCGGGCTGGGGCTCGCCATGGCGACCGGGCTGGCCGCGGCCGGGGCCAACATCGTCGTGGCGGCCCGGAACCCGGACAAGACGGCCGCGGCGCTCGCTCAGATCGAGGCAGAAGGCGTAGAGGCACTGGGGATCGCCGTCGACGTCACCGAGGAATCGGACATCGACGGCATGGTGACCCAAACCCTCGACGCCTTCGGGCGCGTCGACGTCCTCGTCAACAACGCGGGCGTGACCGTGCGCAAGGAGCCCGAGGACCTCTCGGCGGACGAGTGGGACCACGTGCTGGACGTGAACCTGCGCGCGGCCTTCCTGGCCTCGAGGGCGGTCCACCCCTCGATGAAGGCCCAGGGCGGCGGGAAGCTGATCCACATCGGGTCCATGTTCTCGATCTTCGGCGGCGGCGGGAGCGGTGCGCCGTACTCCTCCAGCAAGGGAGGGATCGTGCAGCTGGCGAAGAGCCTGGCCGTGGCCTGGGCGGCGGATAACATCCAGTCCAACGCGATCCTCCCCGGCTGGTTCCTGACCGAGTTGACCGCCCCGATTGCCACCATCCAGCCGGAGCGCCACGACCTGATCAACCGCCGCATCCCGGCGGGCCGCTGGGGTGAGCCCGAGGAGCTGCACGGGACCGTCGTGTTCCTCGCGAGCGCCGCATCGGACTACGTCACCGGCGCGGTGATCGCCGTGGACGGTGGCTACTCGTCGATGTAGCCCGAGGCGTGCGACGACCGCGACTCAGATCGTCGGGGTCGGGGTCTCCTCCATGTGCGGGAAGACGTCGTCGCCCTCGTAGGGGTGCGCGTCGGCGACCGCCTCGTCCAGCTCGTAGCCGAGGCCCGGCCGCTCCGAGGGGATGATGTAGCCGTCCTGCCAGACGATCGGCTCCTTCAGCAGCTGTGAGTGGAAGCCGCTGAAGTCCTCGATGCTCTCCTGGATCAGGAAGTTCGGGCAGCAGACGCCGAGCTGGATGTTGGCGGCCGTCTCGATCGGCCCGGCGTAGAGGTGCGGCGCGAGCTGCGCGTAGTGCGCCTCGGCCATCGCCGCGATCTTCTTCGTCTCGAGGATGCCGCCGACCCGCGCCGGTGCGGGCTGCAGGATCGAGGCGCTGCCGTAGCGCAGCACGTCGACGAACTCGTGGCGCGTCACGAGCCGCTCGCCGGTGGCGATCGGGATCGAGGTCGCGCGCGCGACGCGGGCCATCTCGCGCGGGTTCTCCGGCGGCACCGGCTCCTCGATCCAGAGCGGCTCGTACGGCTCGAGGCGGCGGGCGAGGCGGATCACGGCGGCGGTCGTCAGCTGGCCGTGCATCTTGATCAGCAGGTCGCAGCGGTTGCCGGCCACCTCGCGCATCCGCCTTACGACCTCCTCGATGTTGTCGAGGGCGGCAAGCGAGATCTGACGCGGGTCGAAGGAGCCGTAGGGCATGACCGGGTCGAAGCCGACGGCGGTGAAGCCCTGCTCCATGTAGGCGGCGGTGCGCGCCGGGGCGGCGTCCGGGTCGTCGAAGGCGTCGGCGTAGCGCATGCCGTCCTCGGTCGACTCGGCCGGGTAGAGGTAGGTGTACGAGCGCAGGGTCTCGTGCACGCGCCCGCCGAGGAGGTTGTACACAGGCTGACCGAGCGCCTTGCCGACGATGTCCCAGCAGGCCATCTCGATCGCGCTGATCACGGACCCCATCGTCATCTCCGGACGCTGGGCAAATCCGCTGGAGTAGGCGATGCGCCAGAGCGCCTCGATGTCGAAAGGGCTGCGGCCGATCGCGTGCCGCTCCGCCACGTCCTCGATCAGGCCGCGCACCTTGCTCGTGCCGAACGGGACGCCGTAGGCCTCGCCGTAGCCGGCGATGCCGTCGTCGGTGGTGAGCTTGAGGAGGATCCAGCACGGCCCGCCGCGCTGCGGGTCGGGGTTGGCGACGGCCCAGGTCTTCGCCTCGGCGATGCGCATCGCGGCCCTCCGTTCGCTCCTCGCCCCGGCGGCGCTAGGCCGTGAGCCAGTCCGCGATCACTTCGAGGGCGCGCGGGTCCTCGCGCATGAAGCCGTGCCCGCCCTCGAACAGCTCGAGGCGCGAGCCGGGGATGCGCTCGCGCAGCAACTCCTGGTTGCGCAACGGCGCGATGCCGTCGTGGCGGCCGCCCGCGATCAGCGTCGGGCTCGCGATCCGCGGCAGCCGCTCGATCGTGTCGAGGCGCGAGCGCGCGGCGAGCAGGCGGCGGTGGCGCTGCTCGTCCTCCTCGCTCGCGTAGCCGCCGGCGTAGCGCTCGGCGAGCGCCGCGTACTCCTCGGGGTGCGCGGCCTGCCAGGCGGGGTCGTTGCGGAGGTCGGTGATCGCGACACGCCGTGAGGCGCGCTCCTCGGACGGCAGGTCGAGCAGCGTGTGCAGCGGGTAGGAGGCGAAGTCGCCCCCGGGCGAGGTGCAGCACAGCACCAGCTTCGCGACGCGCTGCGGGTGCCGCAGCGCCAGCTCCTGCGCGATCATCCCGCCGAACGAGGCCCCGACCACGTCGCAGCGGTCCCAGCCGACGACGTCGAGCAGCACCGCCGCGTCGTCGGCGAAGTCCGCCATCTCCCAGGTGGTGGCGGGTGCCTCGCATCTTCCGAGCCCGCGTTTGTCGTAGGCGAGCACGCGGAAGCGCTCGATCAGCGGGTCGAGCGTGCCGGGCATCGACCAGAGCGGGCCGCCGCTGCCGCTGATGAAGAGCAGCGGCGGGCCCTCGCCGCGCAGCTCGTACCAGGTGCGGGTGTCGCGGACCTCGGCGTACGGCATCGGCGTGCTCCTCGTCCGGCGGTCAGCGGCTCAGGGCGGCGATCGCCTGCTGGATGTGCTCGTCCTCGACGAACGGTGCGCCCGCCGCGTCCTTGATCTCGCCCGCGCGCGCCAGCACCTCGGCGCGATCGAGGCCGGGGGGCGGCTCGGTCGACCAGGCGACGAGGGCGATCAGCACGTTGTCGGGGTCTTCGAGGAAGACGAGCCGCTCGTAGCCGCGGCGGATCTCCTCGCTGCCGCGCACGCCGGCGGTGGAGAGCTCGAAGTAGGCCTGGTCCATGAAGTCGGCCGAGACCTGCAGCGTGAGGTACTGCATCGAGCCGACGCCGAGGCTGGCCTCGGCGATGCGGACGCCCTCGTGGGTGGGGCCGACGAGCAGCAGGTAGGCGTCGCCGCCGGCGTGGAGCAGGGCCTGCACGGACTCGGTGTCGTCGCGGTTGGGCTCGGTGTAGAGGTGGCGCATGCCGAGCTTGGAGTAGAACTCGATGCTCCGCTGCATGTCCTTGCAGATGATGGCCGGGTAGCCGAGGCCGCGCAGCTCCATGCCGTCCCCCGTTCGCACTCCGACGAGGGTAGGCGCTCGGACGCCGCCGCGCAGCCCGCGCGTGATATACAATGAAGCGCACGTTCGATACAACGCTGCGGGGTGACGCATGGCGGGCGGCTACGTGATGAAGGTCTCGTCGAACGGGCAGGTCTCGATCCCGGCGGAGGCGCGCGCCCGCTGGAAGGCCGACCGCATGCTGGTCGTCGACATGGGCGACTACGTGGTGATGAGGCCGATGCCGGCCGACCCCGTCGGTGACCTCAGGGGGAAGTACGCCGGGCGAGGGCCAAGCTCTGACGAGGCTCGCCGCGAAGCCCGGGCCGAGGACGCCGACCGCGAGCCGTGATCATCCTGGATGCGTACGCGGTGCTCGCGTTGCTGAGGGATGAGCTCGCGGCGCCACGAGTACAGGAGTTGATCGAGACCGGCGAGGAGGCGGCGCTGACGCTTCTCGGCATCGCCGAGGTGCTCGACCGTCTCGTGCGCCTCGCCGGTGTCGACGAGCGAGAGGCGCGGCTCGACCTCGAACAACTCGGGCTGGCCGACCCACCCCCGCTCGACGCTCAACTGGCGGCGAGAGCGGGGCTGCTGCGCGCGCGCCACTACAGCCGCCGCACTCGCGCGCTGAGCCTCGCGGACTGCGTTGCCGCCGAGACCGCGCGAGGCGCGGGCGCGGCGCTCGCCACTGCCGATCCCGCGTTGCTCGAGACCTGCGCGGCGGAGGGCATCGCGGTCATCGCGCTCCCCGGCAGCGACGGCGCGGTCTGAGCCCTAATTCCCGGCCCCTCCCTTCCGTCATTCCGGCGAACGCCGGAATCCAGGCACGGCAGACACGCGAGCGCCCGAGAACGTACGTGCTATAGTCGCCCGATGCGACACCTCAACGCCGCCGTCACGATACGCAGCGGCGACCTGCTGCGATCGCCCGCGCAAACCCTCGTCAACACCGTCAACTGCGTCGGTGTGATGGGGAAGGGCCTCGCACTGGGGTTCAAGCAGGCCTACCCGGCGATGTTCGAGGACTACGCGAGGCGCTGCGCCTCGCGCGAGGTGCGCCCTGGGCAACCGTACCTCTGGCGGCCCGCACACGCTGACCAGCACTGGATCCTCAACTTCCCGACGAAGCGGCACTGGCGGTCGCGCTCGCGACTGTCCGACATCGTCTCTGGCCTCGACTGGCTGGAGGCGCACTGCGAGGAGTGGCGCATCGAATCGCTGGCCGTGCCGGCGCTCGGCTGCCAGAACGGTGGGCTGCGCTGGGCCGAGGTGGGCCCGCTGCTCTACGAGCGCCTCGGTCGGCTCGGTATCCCCGTCGAGCTCTACGCGCCGCTGGGGGCGTCGCCCGAGGAGAGCACGGAGGAGTTCCTGCGCCGCCGCATCTAGCCACAGCCACTCCCCCCAGAGCGTTGACCCCCCCGCACACCGCTGCCTACCATCGAGGGCGTGAACGGGAACGTAGCTGTAGCCAGCGGCGGCTAGCCGGCCCGAGCGAGGGCCGCGCCGGTCGCCCGCGCCCCGCTTCGGCGGGGTTTTGCTTGCCCGGCAGTCGCAACAGCCACCCGAGGAGCGCGCGATGACCGACAACGGCGCCCGCGAGGAGATGAGCAGCGCCTACGACCCCTCCGAGGTCGAGGAGCGCATCTACCGCGCCTGGGAAGAGGGCGGCTTCTTCAAGCCGCAAGGCGGCGATCGCCCCTTCACCGTGATCATGCCGCCGCCCAACCTCACCGGCGAGCTGCACATGGGCCACGCCCTCACGGCCGCCGTCGAGGACGCCCTGATCCGCTGGCACCGCATGCTCGGCGACGACACCGTCTGGGTGCCCGGCGTCGATCACGCCGCGATCGCCGTCAACGCGCTCGTCGAGCGCCAGCTGGACGAGGAGGGCGTGAGCCGCCACGACATCGGCCGCGAGGCCTTCCTCGAGCGCGTCTGGGACTTCGTCAACGCCTCGCGCGCACGCATCGCGGAGCAGCACCGGCGGCTCGGCGCCTCGGCGGACTGGGATCGCGAGGCGTTCACGCTCGACGAGGCACGCCAGCGCGCCGTCCGCCAGACCTTCGTGAACCTCTACGAGGACGGCCTGATCTTCCGCGGCGAGCGGATGATCAACTGGGACACCGTCGGCCAGACCGCCCTCTCCGACCTCGAGGTCGAGTACCGCGACGTCGAGTCGGCGTTCTGGTACGTGCGCTACCCCGCGCTCGACGACGACGGAGAGCGGACCGACGACTACATCGTGATCGCCACCACGCGGCCGGAAACGATCCCGGCCGACACCGCCGTCGCCGTGCACCCCGAGGACGAGCGCTGGCGTCACCTGATCGGGCGCATGGTGCTCGAGCCGACCTCGGACCGCCCGATCCCGGTGATCGCCGACGAGGCGATCGAGATCGAGGCGGGCTCCGGCGCGCTCAAGGTCACGCCCGGCCACGACCCGGTCGACTTCGAGATCGGCGAACGGCACGGGCTGGAGACGATCAACATCCTCGCGCCCGACGGGACGCTCAACGAGCATGCGGGGCGCTACGCGGGCGTCGACCGCTTCGAGGCGCGCGACCGCGTGGTCGAGGACCTCGAGGCGAAGGGGCTGATCGAGAAGATCGAGCCGTACACGCACGCGGTCGGGCACTCGCAGCGCTCGGGCGCGGTGGTGGAGCCGATCGTCTCGGAGCAGTGGTGGGTGAACGTCGGGCCGCTCGCCGAGCCGGCGATCGCGGCGGTGCGCGACGGGCGCATCGCCTTCGTGCCGAAGCGCTTCGAGCGCACCTACCTGCACTGGATGGAGAACATCCGCGACTGGTGCATCAGCCGCCAGATCTGGTGGGGCCACCGCATCCCCGTCTGGTACTGCGAATCCGGAGACTGCAACGAGACCATCGCCGCCGTCGAGGACCCCGACGCCTGCCGCACCTGCGACGGTCCGCTGCGCCAGGACGAGGACACGCTCGACACCTGGTTCTCGTCCGGCCTCTGGCCGCACTCGACGCTCGGCTGGCCGGACGAGGACGCCGAGGATCTCGCGCGCTTCTACCCGACGCAGGTGATGGAGACGGGCTACGACATCATCTTCTTCTGGGTAGCCCGCATGATCATGCTGTCGCTGTACAACATGCGCGGATTCGAGGGCGGCGACATCCCCTTCGAAACGGTCTACCTGCACGGCCTCGTGCGTGCGCCCGACGGGCGCAAGATGTCCAAGTCCTTCGGCAACGTCGTCGACCCGCTCGACGTGATCGAGCAGTACGGCACGGACGCGCTGCGCTACGCGCTGATCTCCGGCACCAGCCCCGGCAACGACCAGCGCATCACCGACGACCGCGTCGAGGCGGGCCGCAACTTCGCGAACAAGCTGTGGAACGCCGCGCGCCTCGTGCACACGCTCGCCGGGCCGGACGCCGACCTCGAACTGCCGCCGGCGGGCGACGCGCGGCTGCGCCGCGAGGACCGCTGGGTGCTCTCGCGGCTGGAGCGCACGGTCGGGCTCGCCGACGAGCTGCTGCGCTCCTACCAGCTCGCCGAGGCGCTGCGCCAGACGCGCGACTTCTTCTGGGACGAGTTCGCCGACTGGTACCTGGAGCTCGCCAAGCTGCGCGTGCGCGAGGGCGACGAGGTCCCGCTCGCCGTGGCCGCGCACGTCCTCGACCGCGTGCTGCGGCTGCTGCACCCCTTCATGCCCTTCGTCACCGAGGAGATCTGGCAGCGCCTCGCCGAGGCGCGCCCGGACCCGGAGGGCGCGCCGCAGCTGATCGTCGCGCGCTACCCGGTGGCCGACAGCGCTCGCCACGACGAGGCGGCCGAGCGCGACCTCGCGGCCGTGCAGGACTTCGTGCGCGCGATCCGCAACGAGCGCGCCGCCAAGCGCGTCGAGGCCGGCCGCTGGGTCGAGGCCTACGTCGTCGCGGACGGCGCCACCGAGGCGGCGGGCGACCTCGCGGCTGCGATCGGGCAGCTCGCGCGGGCGCGCCCGCTGCACGTCGTCGCGGGCGCCGCGGACGCCCCGTCCGAGGGCGTCGTGACCGCAGTGCTGCCGGTCGGGCGCGTGGTGCTGCCGATGGCGGGGCTGTTCGACCTCGAGGCGGAGCGAGCGCGGCTGGGCAAGCAGATCGGCGAGGCACAGGACGAGGTGCGCAAGCTCGACGCGAAGCTCGCGAACGAGCAGTT
>VXMT01000165.1:10987-15935 GCA_009840965.1 Chloroflexota bacterium | reverse complement strand
GGGGGCGGGGTGGGGCGCGGGCCGCCCCCCCCCGCCCCCCCCCCCCCCCCGCCCCCGCCCCCCCCCCCCCACGACCGAGGCCTCCTCGATCGCCTCGATGGCGGCGCGCAGCTCCGGGGGCTGTGCGCGCGGCTGGTCGGCCGGCAGCACGAGCGCCGCTCCGGCCTCGCGAGCCGCGGCTGCCGCGAGAGCCTGCGAGACGGCGGCGTTGTAGCCGCCCCCCGCGTCGGCGATCAGCTCCGCCCCCGCGCGACGCGCCGCCGGCGCGTAGTCGTCGTCCGGCGTCACCAGCAGCAGCGGCCCGTCGTGCGCCCCGCGCACGGCGATCAGCACGTCCTCTAGCATCGCCAGCACCAGCTCGGCGCGCTGCCTCGGCCCGAACACCTCCGCCAGGCGCGACTTCGCATCGCCGAGGCCCTTGACTGGCACGATCACGCACACCGCGCCCGGCGCGGCGCTCACGTCGCCGCCTCGAGGACGCGCCGCGCCAGCGCCTCGCGGCGCTCGGCGCTGGTCATCATCGTCTCGCAGACGACGGTGCGCAGGCCCAGCGCCTCGACGGCGTCCGCGAGAGCCGCGTCGACCTCGTCGAGCACGAAGACATCGATCAACCCGGCGTAGAGCCGCGCCACGCCGAGCGCGGACACCTCGTGCCCGAGGCTGCGCATGATCGCGGCGGCGGGGCCCTTCACCGCCTCGCCGCCGACGATCGGGCTCACCGCGGCGCGCGCGCCCCGCGCGCCCTCGAGGGCCTCGCGCACGCCCGGCACGGCGAGCAGCGGGTCGATCGAGACGAAGGGGTTGCTCGGCGCGACGATCACGGCGTCGGCCTCGGCGACCGCCTCGATCACGCCGGGGGCGGGACGTGCGTCCGCCGCGCCGGGGAAGCGCAGTCCCGTGACGGTCGCCGAGGCGCGGCCGCGCACGAAGTAGTCCTGAAAGCTCAGCTCGCCATCGGGCGTCGCGACGATCGTGGGGTGCGCGTCGTCCGTCACCGGCAGCACGCGGCAGCGCAGGCCGCGCCGCCTCGCCAGCTCCGCGGTGACCGCGCTCAGCGGCTCGCCGCCGCGCAGCCGCTCGCTGCGCCAGAGGTGCGTCGCGACGTCACGGTCGCCGATGCGGAACCACGGCTCCTCGCCCAGCGCCTCCAGCTCGTCGAGCATCGCGAAGCTGTCACCGCGGTGGCCCCAGCCCTGCTCGCCCTCGAGGCCGGCGAGCGTGTAGATGACCGTGTCGATGTCGGGCGAGACGTGCAGCCCGTGCCACGCGAAGTCGTCGCCGACGTTGCAGACGACGCTGACGCCGGCCGGGTCCGCGACGCGGCAGAGCCCGTTGAGGAAGCGCGCCGCCCCCACGCCGCCGGCGAGCACCGTGATCCGCACGCTGCCTCCCAGGCCCGCGCCCGCCCGCTAGATGCCGGACTGGTAGCCGGCGTTCTCCTCGATCACCCGGATCGGCGAACCGGCGAGGAAGGCGGCGACGTCCTCGACGGCGTGCTCGTAGTAGACGCGGTAGCCGTCCTCGATCACGTAGCCGACGTGCGGCGTCAGCACCGTGTTCGGCAGGCTGCGCAGCGGGTGGTCGAGCGGCAGCGGCTCGCGGTCGAAGGTATCGAGGCCGGCGCCGGCGATCGCGCCCGTCTCGAGCGCCTCGACGAGCGCGTCCTCGTCGATGATCGGACCGCGCGAGGTGTTGATGATGTAGGCGCTCTCCTTCATCGCCGCCAGCTCGTCCGCGCCGATCAGGCCTCGCGTGCGCTCGCTGAGCTTGAGGTGGATCGTGACCACGTCGGAGCGCTCCAGCAGCTCCTCGAAGGGCACGAGCTGCGCGCCCGCCTCCTCCGCGCGCTCCGCCGTCAGGTTCTGGCTCCAGGCGATCAGCTCCATCCGGAAGGCAGCGCCGATCCTCGCGACCTGCATGCCGAGGTTCCCGAGCCCGAGGATGCCGAGCGTGGCGCCCCTCAGCCCCTGCCCGAGCGCGACCTGCCAGCCGCCCTCGCGGATCGCGCGGTCCTCGCGCGTGATCTCGCGGGCGAGCGCCAGGATCAGCGCCCACGTCAGCTCCGACGTTCCGAAGCCGAGCGAGCCGGTGCCGGAGACGATCGCGCCCAGCTCGCGCGCCGCCTCGACGTCGATCGCCGCGTTCTGGTTGCCCGTCGTGACCAGCAGCTCCAGCCGGGGCAGCTTCTCCAGCAGGTCGCGCTGGAACGGCGTGCGCTCGCGCATCGCGACGACGACCTCGAACTCGCGCAGGCGCTCGGCGACCGCCTCGATGTCGTCGAGGTGGTCCGAGAACACGTGCACATCGGTCCCCGCCGGGAGGCTGGACCAGTCCGCCATCTTCAGTGCGACGTTCTGGTAGTCGTCCAGGACCGCTACGCGAACCATCGGAACCTCCTCGCGACCCGCGCCTCCCGGCGCGCTGCTAGCTCTGGCTGCTACGTCTGACTGGGCGCGTCGGTCTCGTGACGCTGGTGATACTCCATGCCGGCCGTCGCCGGCGCCTTGCCGTCGACGATCGCCTCGGCGCGGGCTCTGGCGATCGCGTGGCCGATGTCCGGCCGGCTGATGATGTAGAAGCGATCCTCGCGGATCGAGTCCACGACGTGGCCGGCGATCTCGTCGGCTGTCGGGTAGTCCGTGCGGCTCTCCGAGACGGCGAGGCGGGTGTGGTAGCGCTCGAGGTCGAGCTCCGCCTGATCCTCCTGGCCGGGGTTTGTGAACTCGTCGGGCCGTCGCGTGCGCGTCACCGCCCCGCGGATGTGCGGGATCAGCACGGAGACGCTGACCGCGGCCTGCTCCTGCTTCAGCTCGTGCCAGAGCACCTCGCTCAGCGCCAGCACGGCGCTCTTCGTGACCACGTAGCTGCCGGTGCCCGGCCGCCCCGCGAGGCCTGCGGTCGAGGCGGTGTTGACGATGTGCCCCTCCTCGCCGCCCTCGAGCATGATCGGCACGAAGACGCGCAACGCGTGGATCATGCCCCAGAGGTTCGCGCCGATAGCCCACTGCCAGTCACGCTCGGTCGTCGTCCAGATCGAGACGTCGCGGGTGTTGATGCCGACGTTGTTGCAGAGCACGTGCACACCGCCGAGCTCCTCGGTCACCCTCGCGGCCAGCGCCTCGACGCTCTCGCCGCTGGAGATGTCCGTCTCGACGGCGAGCACGGTCGCGCCGCGCTCCAGCAGCTCCTCCTGCGTCGCGGCGAGGGCGTCGACGTCCGCGTCAGCGATGGCGACGGCCATGCCCTCGCGGGCGAAGCGGCGCGCCATGGCCGCGCCGAGCACGCCGCCGCCGCCCATCACCACCGCGACCCTGCCGGCGAACTCCTGCACAGCGCACCCCCTCGCCCGCTCGCGCCCTGCGCGGGGCCATCCCTACCACGCGGCGCCCGCGCGCGTCACGCCGCGCGCCGTCGCAGGATAGAATCCCCGAGGCCGTCGCGGCGCGCGACGCGCACGCTAAGCACGGAGGGAGCCCCCATGCGCGCAGTGATCTTCCATGACGTCGGCAAGCCGATCACCATCGAGGAGATCGAGATCGACGAACCGCTCGCCGACGAGGTATTGGTCAAGACGGCCGCCAGCGGCATCTGCGGCAGCGACCTCCACTACTTCGACGGCACCTCGGCGATGCCCTACCCCGCCGTCTTCGGCCACGAGGGCGCCGGCGTCGTCGAGGCCGTCGGCTCCGGGGTCTCCGAGTTCAGCCCCGGCGACCACGTCATCGCCTGCCTCTCCGTCTACTGCGGGGAATGCGTCGACTGCCTGACCGGGCGCTCGAACCTCTGCGAGCTGAAGCCCGAGCGCGGCCCCGCCGACCCGCCACGGGTGTCGCGCGACGGCGTGGGCCTGCACCAGCACGCCCGCGTGGGCAGCCACGCCGAGTACATGCTGCTGCACAAGAACGGGCTGGTGAAGATCCGCGACGACATGCCGCTCGATCGCGCCTCGCTGATCGGCTGCGGCGTCACCACGGGCTTCGGCGCGGCGCTGCGCACGGCGAAGGTGGAGCCCGGCAGCACGGTCGCCGTCTTCGGGACGGGCGGCGTCGGCCTGAGCGCGCTCAACGGCTCCATCGTCGCCGGCGCGCGCATCGTCATCGCCGTCGACGTTCGCGACGACAAGCTCGCCAACGCCACCAACATCGGGGCCACGCACGTCGTCAACGGCGCCGAGACCGACCCCGTCGAGGCGATCCGCGAGATCACCGGCGGCGGCGCCGACTACACCTTCGAGGCGATCGGCAAGCCGCCGGTCGCTCGCCAGGCCTTCGACGCGCTGCGCGCCGGCGGCACCTGCACCGTCATCGGCGTGATGCCGATCGGCTCCGAGATCAGCATCGCCGGGCGCGACCTGCTGCGCGAGAAGAAGCTGCAGGGCTCCTCGATGGGTTCGAACCGGCTCAAGGTGGACATCCCGCGCTACGTGGACATGTACCTCGGCGGCAAGCTCCGGCTCGACGACATGATCACCAACCGGGGCACGATCGACGACGCTCCGGCCATGTTCGACGCCGCCATCGCCGCCGACGAGGCCCGCCAGATCTTCCTCTTCGACAGCTAGCGAGGATTGCGATGAGCGACCCGGGCGCATTCGCGAGCCTCGAGGGCGAGGACCACGTCAGCCTCGCGACGTTCAGGCGGGACGGCCGGGCCGTCCCGACGGCGCTCTGGTTCGCCCTGCACGAGGGGGCGATCTACGCGCGCTCGCAGGCCGCCGCCGGGAAGATGAAGCGGATCCGCAACCGCGGCGACGTGCAGGTCGCGATCTGCGACGCCGCGGGTGTCGTCGGCGGGCCGTGGATGGACGGCGCGGCGCGCATTCTCGATGACTCGGACCCGCTCGTCGCCACGGCCGACGCGCTGCTCGACGAGAAGTACGGGGAGCGCCGGCGCGCGCTCGCGCGCTCGCGGGCGCCGGACGTGCGCCTCGCCTGGATCGAAGTACGGC
>VXMT01000165.1:0-10977 GCA_009840965.1 Chloroflexota bacterium | reverse complement strand
GGCGCCCCGCGCCCCCCGGGGGGCCGGGGCGGGGGCGGGGGGGCGGGGGGGCGGGGGGGGGGGGGGGGGCGCGGCCGCGGCGCGCCCCCCCGCCCCCCCCCCCCCCCCCCCCCACGCCCGGAGGAGGACGCCATGCCCACCGTCGAGACCGCGCTCGGCCCCGTGGATACGGCCGACCTCGGCTTCACGCTCTCGCACGAGCACATCATCAGCGGCGACCTCGCCGTGCGGCACAACTGGCCGCACGTGATCGACGTCGAGAAGGAGGTCGCCGACGCGCAGGCCCGCCTCGACGAGGTCTACGACCTCGGCGTGCGCACGATGGTCGACCTCACGACGGTGGACCTCGGGCGCGACGCCGCGATCATCCGCCGCGTCGCCGAGGGCACGAAGATGCAGATCATCGTCGCCACCGGCGTGCACCGGCGCCCCCCGCGCTATTTCGAGCGGCGCACCCCGGAGCCGGTCGTCGAGCTGTTCGTGATGGACATCGAGCAGGGCATCGCCGACAGCGGCGTGAAGGCCGCCTGCATCAAGCTCGCGACCGAGGAGGAAGTAGACCCGCTCAACGAGCTGATGCTGCGGGCGGGCGCGCTCACGCATCGCACGACCGGCGTGCCGATCATGACGCACTCCAACCCCTTCCACGGCACCGGCCGCGACCAGCAGGACGTCTTCGAGGCCGAGGGGGTCGACCTCACGCGGGTCGTGATCGGCCACTCCGGGGACACGGACGACCTCGACTACCTGATGAGCGTGATGGACCGCGGCAGCACGATCGGGATGGACCGCTACGGGACGAGGATCGGCGCGGACACGGAGACGCGCACCGACGTGATCGCCGAGCTGTGCCGCCGCGGCTACGCCGACCGCATGGTGATATCCCACGACGCCGGGTCGTTCTCGCTCAACGTGCCGCGCCACATCCGCGACACGCGCTTCCCGGAGTGGAACTACCTCACGATCCCCACGAAGGTGATCCCCGGCCTGCGCGATCGCGGCGTGCCGGAGGAGCAGATCGAGCAGATCACGACCCACAACCTGCGCCGCATCTTCGAGCAGCAAGGAGCCTACTAGCATGATGACCGCCGAAGAGGCCGATACCTTCCTGCGCGAAGGGCGCGTCGCCGACCTCGCGACGGTGCGGCCTGACGGCTCGCCGCACGTCGCGCCCGTCTGGTTCCACTACGACGGCGAGGTGGTGAAGGTCTTCGCGCGGCCGACGGCGGTGAAGCTGCGCAACATCGCGAACGACCCGCGCGTCTCCATCTCCATCGCGACACCGGGCCGGCCCTACCAGTACGTGATCGTCACCGGCACGGCCGAGGTCTCCGAGGACGAGGACGTGAGCGAGTTGGTGCAGACCATGGCGCGGAACTACATGGGCGAGGTCGACGGCCCGCCCTACGCGGAGCAGATCCTCTCGCGGATGACGCCGTTCAGCGTGATCACCGTGACGCCCTCGAAGATCAGCGGCTGGTCCGAGTAGCGCGAGCCGCCGGAGGCGCTAGCGGCGCCACTCCGCGATGTTCCACAGCTCGCTGTCCCAGGCGTTCATGCGCACGCCCTGCAGGGTGTTGACGTGCGCCGACAGGGAGGCCCGGTTCACGAGCGGGATCTGGTAGTAGCGCTGCACGACGATGTCGTTGAGCCGCTTCACCAGCACCTCGCGCTCCGCCCCGAGCGGCGTCCCGGCGAGCTCGGCGTAGACGGCGTCGTACTCCGCGTTGCAGGCGCGGGCGACGTTGCTGTCGCCCCAGTTGTTCTCGCGCGTCTGGATGTGCTCGCAGCTCAGGCCGGACAGGTAGTCCTGAGGATCGATGCCGGTTCCGGTCGTGTACATCTGCACGTCCGCGAAGAACCTGCGGTACGACTCGTCCGGGCTCTGCACCGGGTCGCCACCGAAGAACAGGCTCGCATCGTGATCCACGAGCTCGGTCTCGATGCCGATCTGACGCCACCAGTCGCGCACGAGGGCCTGCGTTTCCTGGCGCACCGCGTTCGTCGAGGTCTGGTAGACGATGCGCAGCGGCACGCCCGCGTGCTCGCGGATGCCGTCCCCGTCGCTGTCGACGACGCCGCTCTCGTCGAGCAGCCGCTTCGCGCCCTCGATGTCCTGGACGAGGCAGCCATCGTTCGAGGCCGAGACGTAGCTCGGCGGGCCGACGACCAGGTTGCAGGTGGCCTCGCCGGCGGAGCCGTACAGCCGCTGCGCGACGAGCCCGCGATCGATCGCCATCGACATCGCCTGCGCGATCGGTGTGAAGGTCAGGAACGGGTGCGGATTGCTGCCTCCGAGGTACTCGGAGCGGTCGTCGCCCAGCGCGGGGTCCGGGTTCGTCTGGTTGACGACGATCCGCTCGACATCGCTCGCGAACGCCGCGATCACCGTCCCCTGCCCGCCGGCCTCGAGGGCTGCGATCTCCTCCGGCTTCAGTTGCAGGTTCCAGGCGTAGTCGGCCTCGCCCGTCTCGAGGACGGCGCGCGCCGCCTCGATCGCCTCGCCGCCGCCACGCAGCTCCACCCGGTCGAAGTACGGCTCGTCCCCGCGGTAGTGCGGGTTGCGCTCGTAGACGGCCTGGTCGTTGGGCGTGAACTCGACGATGCGGTAGGGGCCGGTGCCCAGCGGGTTCTCGTTCTGCTCCGCGCAACTGGTGGCGGCCGCGCCGATGCAGCCCGCGAACTGTGCACTGCTGATGATCGGCGAGCCGGCGCCGACGAAGACGTTGTACGGGTACTGGCTGGGCGCATCGAAGGTCATGCGTACGGTAAGCGCGTCGACAACCTCGACGGAGGCGACGTCGGCGAAGGCGCTATGCGCGAGGCAGCCAGTGGCTTCATCGGCGCAGTAGCGCCAGGTGAAGGCGACATCCTCGGGGGTCACGTCGCTGCCGTCGGACCACTTAAGGCCCTCGCGGAGCGTCCAGGTGATGGACATCAGATCGGCGGACACGCCGCCGTTCGCGAGTGTCGGGATCTCCACGGCCAGGCGTGGCACGAGGTTGCCGTCGGGGTCGTAGCTGGCCAGCGGCTCGAGGGTGATCGCGCCTGCGTCGCGGTCCTTGTAGCCGGCCGCCAGGTACGGGCCGGGCAGCGTCGGCGCCTGCCAGTAGAGGAGCGTCAGCACCCGCTCCTCGGACGACTCGAACGGGTTGCAGGCCGTAAGCAGCAGCAGCAGAAGCGTCAGGCCGAGGGCGAGCGTACGCATGGGCAGTTCCTGAGACTCGGTACGCGATCAAGCGCCTCGATGGTGAGCGGGGACCGGCGTTGCCGCAAGCCGCTCGCCGCGGAGGCGCGCTACGCCGCTCGCCAGACCACCTCGCCGCCAAGCACGGTGAGCACCGGATCGAGCCGCAGCTCGCCCTCGACGCTGCCGCCCGACATATCGACCCAGCTGACCGGGCCCTCGACCAGGTCGAAGACCGCGGCGTCGCCGGCCATGCCGGGGGCGAGCGAGCCGATCTCGTCGCCCAGGCCGAGGACGGCGGCAGGAGCGGCGGTGCTCGCCTCGACGGCGTCCTCGAGCGGCATGCCGAGCGCGTGCAGCTGCGGGATCAGCTCGTGCATGCGGTAGGTGATGCGGCCGGGCGGCGGGAAGTGGACGTCCGTGCTGATCGTCGAGGGCGGGAAGCCCTGCTCGATCACCCGCCTCGTGACCTCGATGTCGAAGTGCACGCCGGCATGGCCGACGTCCATCACGACGCCGCGCTCGCGCGCCGCCAGCACCTCCGGCCGCACCATCCCGTGCCCGTCCAGCATGTGCTCGGTATGCCCGTTGTAGGCGTGCGTCACCACGTCGCCCTCTCCGAGCAGCTCGAGGATCTCCGGCAGGGGGATCGGCGTGCCGCTGACGTGCACCATCAGCAGCGAGTCCGAGTCGTCCGCGGCCTTGCGCGCGAGCGCCAGCGCCTCGCGCGCATCCCAGTGCGCGACAGCGTCCCGCTGCATCCGCACCTTCACGCCGAACAGGAAGCCGGGGTTGGCGCGGATCTGGGCGGCCGTCGCCTCGGCGTCGATCAGCCGCAGGTCGCGCAGCTCGCCGCCGACGGTGCGCCCGTGCGCCAGCCCGACGGCGCCGATGTGCAGCAGCGCGAGCAGCCGCACGCGATGCGCGGGGAAGACGTAGTCGCGCATCGCCCCATAGTTGGCGATGCCCGCGCTCCCCGCGTCGAGGCCCGTCGTCACCCCCGAGGACAGGCAGGCCTCGTCGGCGTGGACGGCGCTCGTCGTGCCGCCGTGATAGAAGTGCCCGTGCAGATCGACCAGCCCCGGCGCCACCAGCCGCCCGGCCACGTCGACGACCTCGGCGGCCGTCCCCACCTCGATCCGCTCGGCCACGGCGCTCACGCGTCCGTCGCGGAAGGCGATGTCGCGAGGCCCGTCGATCCCCTGCCCCGGATCGAGCGTCGTCCCGCCGCGCAGCAGCAGATCGTGCTCCGGCCGCCCGTCAGCCATCGCCGTCAGTCCCTTCCGCTCCCGAGCGCGACGCGACGCCGCGCGCCCCCTCACCCCAACCCTCTCCCGCAAGGGGCGAGGGGGCCGGAGGGTAGGCGCCCGAACGCCGGATGGCCGCGAGGGCGTTAGCGGCCCTTCCAGACCGGGGCGCGCTTCTCCGCGAAGGCGCGGGGGCCCTCCTTGATGTCCTCGCTGTACTTGATTGGGGCGAGGATGTGGCCGGCGATCTGGAGGCCCTCCTGGCGGGTCATCGTGACGCCGCGGTAGAGCACCTCCTTGAGGCCGCGTACCGAGAGCGGCGCGTTCTCCTCGAGGATCGCGGTGAACGCCTCCACCTCCTCGTAGAGCTTGTCGTCCGGCACCACGCGCGTCGCGAAGCCCATCTCCAGCGCGCGCTGCGGCGTGATGTACTCGCCGGTCAGCACTACCTCGAGGGCGTTCCCGAGGCCGATGATGCGCGGCAGGTCCACGGTCCAGGCGGGCATCAGGCCGCGCTTCACCTCGCGGATGCCGAGCGTCGCCTCCTCGGAGACGAAGCGGAAGTCGGAGAGCTGCGCGAGCTGCCAGCCGCCCGCGAGGCAGTAGCCGCGGATGGCGGCGATCACGGGCTTCCAGACGCCCTCCGGCATCGGGTTACCGATGACCCTGTTCTTGCTCCAGTCGACCCCTCGCGCGTCCCAGTCGGCGCGCTCCTTGAGGTCCATGCCGGAGCAGAAGGAGCGGCCCGATCCGGTGAGCACGGCCATCCATATGTCGTCGTTGTTGCTGACCTCCTCCCAGGCTTCGGCTAGCGCCTGGTTGAGGGCGAAGCTGAGGGCGTTGTGCACCTCCGGCCGGTTCATCGTCAGCCAGGCGACGCGCCCCCTCACCTCGAACTTCAGCTCGTCCGCCATCGGTCCTGCTCCCTTCCCGGGTGTCGCTATTCCCTCGCCGCTACGCTCCCGCGGCGGCGTGTCCCATTCGCTCCAGCGTGTCGTAAGCCTCTTCCATGAGGTCGAAGACCACCTGACGCGCCGGCTTTACTTCCTTCACGAAGCCGACGCCCTGCCCCGCGGCCACCGGGCCCGCCCAGTCCTCGAGGTCCCAGTCCTCGGCCGCCTGCAGCAGCTTGCCGCCGACGATGTCCTGCAGCGGCATCGGCAGCGGCTCGGGCGAGCCCTCGGCCTCCCAGGCCTCGTAGTACTTGTTGCGGATGCCTCGGTTGCGCTTGCCGTCCATCGCGGTCGAGACCCAGGCGTCCTGGTTCTGCGCCTGCAGCAGCTTCTGCTTCGCCCACTGCTTCGTCTCCGACTCGTGCGTCGCCTGCCAGATCGTGCCCGTCCACACCCCGACCGCCCCGAGGGCGAGCGCAGCCACGATGTGCGCGCCGGTCGTGATCCCGCCCGCCGCGACGATCGGCGTGTCGTGCGCTTCCGCCAGCGCCGTCACCTCGCGCACGAGCGAGAAGGTGCCCATCCGGCCGGTATGGCCGGCCGAGTCCTGGCCCTGCGCGATGATCAGGTCGAGCCCTGCCTCAAGCTCGCGCGCGGCCTGCCTCGCGAGCCCGATCAGGCCCCACACCTTCACTCCGGCATCGTGCATCTCGTTCAGCACGAAGGCGGGACTGCCGAGGCCGGAGGCGAAGATCGGGATCCGCTCCTCCATCATGATCTCAAGCTTGGCGCGCGTCTCCGCCAGCCCGCGCAGCCGCGTGTTGCCCCACGGCGGCGGCGTCTTCGGCTCGGGGATCTCGTTCTCCTCGATCAGCCGGTCGACGAAGTCCCAGTGGCTCTGCGGAACCTGCTGCTCGAGCTCCTCGCGCGTGCCCTCGACGTAGGAGGAGGGGATGGTGATGTCGACGCCGAAGGGGCGGTCGCCGACGCGCTCCTTGACCCAGCGGATGTTGGTGCGCATCTCCTCGGCGGAGACGGTGCTCTGGCCGAGCATGCCGATGCCGCCCGCGTTGGAGACGGCCACCGTCACGTCGCGCGTGTGCGCGAAGGCGATGATCGGGTACTCGCAGCCGTAGTCCTCGCAGAGCCTCGTCTGCAGCGGGTCTTGCGCCATCCACTCACCTCCGCGCACGCCCGGCTCTCCCGAGGGCCGGGCGCCGCCGATGATAGCGCCCCGCCGGATGCCCGCGACCGTCGATGCTGCGAAACTGGCGCGCGAAGCAGCAGGGAGGCGCAGATGAGCGAGCAGCAGGCCGGACGCAGGGTGGCGCTGGTGACGGGCGCCAGCCGCGGCATCGGCAAGGCGACGGCCGTCGCCCTCGCCGAGGCGGGCTACGACGTGATCGCCGCCGCCCGCACCCTCGAGGAGGGCGAGCCGCAGGAGATGTCGGAGAGCGTCCACGAGACGAACGTGCAGCCCGTCCCCGGCGGCAGCCTGCGCGATACCGTCGTGCAGATCGAGCAGGCGGGACGGCGGGGCCTCGCTGTGCGCTGCGACCTGATGAGCCGCGACGACATGGACGCACTGATTGAGACCGCGATCACCGAGTTCGGCGGCATCGACGTCTTCGTCAACAACGCGCGCTACGTGGGGCCCGGCTTCAAGGACCGCTTCCTCGACACGCCTTACGAGGTGCTCGAGGACTCGATGCGCGTCAACGCGCTCGCGCCGCTCTACCTGCTGACGAAGATCGTGCCGCTGCTCGTCGAGCAGGGCAGCGGGCTGATCCTGCACATCAGCTCCCTCGAGGGCGTCATGGAGTCGGCGAAGCTGCCGACGGGCCACTGGACCGGGCGCGGCGGGCTCTCCTACGGGGTCAGCAAGGCGGCCTTCAACCGCATCGGGCCGGCGCTCGCCAAGGAGCTGCGCGAGGACGGCATCGCCGTCGTCAACGTCGAGCCGGGCGACGTGGCGGTCGAGCGCAAGGCGGTGCAGCGCGGCGACGCCTACGACCCGCGCAACCACGACTCGCCGCTGGCGGCGGCGCGCACCTGCGCGCACATCGCCGCCTCGGCGCATCCGATGTTCTACTCCGGGCTCACCGTGTATGCGCCAGAGTTCGCGGTCGAGCGCGGGCTGATCGAGCCGGAGCAGACAGCGCCCGGCCGCCGCGAGCAGTGGGGTCAGCCCGGCCGCCTGCTGCCCTTCTACAGCAACATGGCCCACGAGCGCTGACGCCCGTCGCACGCGCCCGCCTGTATCCTCTGCGCGTGGCCGCTACCTCGACCGCTGCCGCGCTGGACGAGCGCCTGGCCCGCCTCGCCGAGGCGCGCGAGGCGCTGCTCGACGCGCTCGCCGGACTCGACCAGGCGCACTTCGTGCACCGTCCGGCGGACGCGGCGGACGAGGGCGACCGGCGCTGGTCGATCCGCGAGGTGCTGTGGCACGTCGCCGACTCCGATCGCTGCTGGCGCGAGTGGATCGAGGCGTCGCTGCGCGGCGAGGCCATGACCCGCTTCGGCGGCGTCCGCCGCCCCGCCCACCTCAACACCCTCCCGCAGCTGATCGAGAGCCTCGACGAGCAACGCGCGGCGACGCTCGCCCTGCTCGGCGGCCTCGACGGCGACGCCGATCTGGCGACGCGCCATCCCACGCCGTCCAGCGAGCGCTCCATCCTCGAGGTGCTGGACCACCTCACGAACCACGACCACGAGCATGTGGAGCAGATCGCGGCGCTGGCCGCGCTGCCGCCGCAGGAGGAACGCTGATGGGCACGAGACTGCGCCCCGAGGGCACGATGCCGTGGATGCCCGGCTTCCGCTACGGCGCGCTGCTGCCGCCGCTCGCCCTCAACCTGCTGGTCAGCGACACCGAGCGCGCCGCCGCCTTCTACCGCGACGTGCTCGACGCCGAGGTGCACTACCGCGACATCGACTTCGCCGCCGTCCGCGTCGGCCCCGCCGAGGTGATGCTGCACGCCGACCACACCCACGACGACCACCCCTGGAGCGCCGACCTCGCCGGCGGCGCGACACGCGGCGTCGGCGCGCAACTGCGGCTGCTCGGCATCGACCCGGACGCCGTCGAGGCGCGCGCCCGCGAGCACGGCGCGCAGCTCGTCGCCGCAGCGAGCGACAAGGGCCACGGCTGGCGCGAGACGCTGGTGCGCGACCCGGATGGTTACGAGTGGGCCGTCGGCGTGCTGATCGATCCCGCCAAGGGGCCCTTCGGTCCCCACGAGGTGAGCGCACCATGACGGCGGAACAGGGCGCGACCTACCCCTCGCTGGCCGGCAAGCGCGCCGTGGTGATCGGCGGCTCGCGCGGGATCGGCCGCGCGATCTCGCTGCGTCTCGCGGCCGAGGGCTGCCACGTGCTCGTCAACTACGCGCGCAGCACCGAGGCCGCCGAGCAGACCGCCACGGAGTGCCGCGCCCGCGGCGTCGAAGCGGAGGCGGTGCGCGCCGACGCCGGCGAGCGCGACGAGCTCGCGGCGCTCTTCGCGCGTGTCGCCGAGTGGGGCGGCGTCGACCTGCTGGTCAACAACGCCGCGCGCGGTCTCGAGCGTCCGAGGCCCGCGATCGCCCAACGCCCCGGCCACCTGCACTCGACGATGGACGTGAACCTGTTCGGCCCCTGGCAGGCCGCGCAGGCCGCCGTGCCGCTGATGGAGGAGCGCGGTGGCGGGAGCATCGTCAACCTGCTCTCGCCGGGCGCCTGGCAGTACATGCCGGACTACTCGGCGGTGGCGGTGAGCAAGGCGGCGCTCGCCTCGCTGACCGGCTACCTCGCCGTCGAGCTCGCGCCGCGCGGGATCCGCGTCAACGCCGTCTCCGCCGGCTGGGTCGAGGCCTCCGAGGGCGAGCACTCCTACCGCAGCGGCGTCTCGGAGGCGGTCCGCCCGCACGTCCCCGCCGGTCGCAACGTCTCGCCCGAGGACGTCGCCGCCGCCGTCGCCTGGGTCTGCTCCGACGAAGCCCCGATGCTCGTCGGCCAGACGGTCCACCTCGACGGAGGCTTCGGCCTCTCCGCCTGGAACGCCATCCTCGACCCGGCGAGCGAGTAGCGCGCGGTTGCGGCGAGGGAGGACGACGTGCCCACTACGGTCGTGAGCTGGAACATCGCTAAACGCGCCGAGCCGTGGCGGCAGCTCGCGGCGATGGACGCCGACGTTGCGCTGCTGCAGGAGGCGACCCCGCCGCCGCCCGACGTGGCTCCCGATGTCGACACCGGCCCCGATGAGCACTGGGACTCCCGCTGGTACGAGGGACGCTTGGAGCATCCATCCGACCGCTGGCCGATGGTCGTGCGGCTGTCCGACCGCGTCGAGGTGGAGTGGTTCCGCCAGGCCGGCCCGATCGGCGAGGCGCGGGGGGATGAGATCGCGGTCAGCGGCCTCGGTACGATTGCCGCTGCCCGCGTGATCCCGCGCGACGCGCCGCCCTTCATCGTCGCTTCGATGTATGCCCGCTGGATCAAGCCCCATCCTTCCACCGGCAGCAGGTCGGCACAGTTCTCTGACACCTCGACGCACCGCATCATCTCGGACTTGTCGGCGTTCATCGGCAGCGCCGACCCGGGCACGCACCGCATCCTGGCCGCAGGAGACCTCAACCTGATCCACGGCGCCACGCGCCGCCAGTCGACGGTCCACCCGGTCCGCGACCGCACGGTCCTGGAGCGCATGGACGCGCTGGGGCTCGAGTTCCTGGGGCCTCGCCACCCCGGCGGTCGGCGCGCCGATCCCGTGCCGCCAGAGCTGCCTCCCGACACGCTGAACGTGCCGACGTTCAAGACGCCGCGCCAGTCACCGGCAACGGCGAGTATCCAGCTCGACTATGCCTTCGCCTCGCGCGGCTTCCACGAGCGCGTCGAGGTGCGCGCGATGAACTCCGTGGAAGAGTGGGGCGCGAGCGACCACTGCCGCCTGCTCATCGAAGTCAACGGCGAGCGACAGGAACGCTAGCCCTCGTGCGTGCCGGCGGCGTCGGCGAGCGCACGCTCGACCGCCGCCTCCTGCCGCGATCCGAGCAGCCGCGTGCCCTTGCCATCGACGAGCACGATCGTCCCGCGACCGATCGCCTGATGCTCCTCGATCTGCACCGAATCGAAGCGCGTGTCGACGATGAAGCCCGTCGGCGCGGTGTGCATCAACTCCTCGAGCGATTCCGTCAGCACGGAGACCGTCGCGATGCCGTCGAGGCGCCTCAGCGTGCCGACCATCTCGGCCGGCTCCTGGTCGAGGTGCAGGCCGGCGGAGAGCAGCAGATCCTCGACATCGGGATCGCCGCCGGGCATCGAGGGCGCGTCGCCCACCTTGAGCTCCTGCGGATGCGAGGCGTTGAGGGTCGCGCCGATGCGCACGGCGTCGTCGGGCCGCAGCGTCCAGCAGAAGCGAATGTTGGTGTCTTCCCCCGCCATGCGAGGAGCCTAGCACGTTCGCTGATGGCCCTGCCCGGACCGGACCGCCGCGCTAGCCCGTGATTGCGCCCTCCGCGGCGCTCGAGACGGAGCGCGCGTACTTGGCGAACACGCCGCGCTCCCAGCGCGGCGGCGGCGGCGTCCACTGCTCGAGGCGGCGCGCGACCTCGGCCTCGTCCACCTCGAGGTCGAGCGTGCGGCCGTCGATGTCGAAGGCGACGATGTCGCC
>VXMT01000183.1:8268-15975 GCA_009840965.1 Chloroflexota bacterium | reverse complement strand
AACCCCCCCGGCGGGGGCGGGGCTCCCCCCCCCGGGGGCCCGGGGGGGGGGGGGGCGGCGGCGGCGCGGGGGCCGCCGCCCCCCCCCCCCCGCCCCGCGCCGCAGGAAGGACTCGCGCGCCTCGAAGAAGGTGAGCGCGGTGTTGGTGTACCAGGCGGCCGCGCCCGCGGCGGCGCTGCTCAGCTCGGCGTCGCCGTCCTCGACGCAGTGCACGAAGGTGAAGAAGGCGATCTGGTCGTTGATGAAGTCGCCGACGGGGCGCTCGCACTGGGCGATGCCGCGCTTGTAGGACTCGATGATCTCCTCGACCTGGTCGAGCGAGCGCCAGAGCGTGTTGGCGAGCGCGCCGACGCCGTTGCGGCCGGCCTGCTCGAAGGAGATCGGGCCGGAGCAGGCCTGCCAGAGCGGCGGGTGGGGCTGCTGCAGCGGCCTGGGCGTGAGCGTGAAGTCGCGGATCGAGAAGTCTTCGCTATCCCAGTCCACGCTGTCCCGGGTCCAGAGCTGCGGGATCAGCTCGAAGGCCTGCTGCATCTGCTCGCGCGTCTCGTCGCCGTCGATGTTGAATGCGCGCCATTCCTTGACCGTGGAGCGCGCGAGCCCGAGCTCGAGCCGGCCCTCGCTCAGGTGGTCGAGGAAGGCGGCGCGCTCGGCCACGCGGATCGGGTGGTTGAAGCGGTGCGGGGAGAGCACGGCGGAGTGCCCGACCCTCAGCCGGTCGGTGGCGCGGGCGATCGCCGTCAGCATCAGCTCCGGAGCGGAGCTGTAGCTGAACTCGACGGCGCCGTGGTGCTCGACCTGCCACCAGCAGGCGTAGCCGAGCTCATCGGCCAGCTTCGCCTGCTCGAGGGTCTCCTCGATCAGGGTGTGCTCGTAGGCGTCGTCGTCCCACAGATCGCGTGGGCGCTGCATCTCGCTGAAGACGTCGATCTTCATGGCGCTGCTAGCTGCGAGGCAGGCCGAGGCCGCGCGTGGCGATCACGTTGCGCTGGATCTCCGAGGTGCCCCCGGCGATCGAGTCCGGGATCATCCGCACGTAGCGGTCGGAGAACTCGCCGTCCAGCGGCGCCCGCGGATCGCCGGGCCAGATGTTCGTGTACGGGCCCAGCGCCTTCGCGCCCGTGCGGGCGACCCGCTGGTGCAGCTCGGTGGAGAAGACCTTGCCCATCGAGGCTTCGTAGTTGGGGATCAGGCCGGAGGACTGCATCCAGGCAAGGCGGTAGGAGAGGTTGTGCCCGACCTCCGTCTCGATCATGCGGTCGGCGATCTCGGCGCGCACGGTGGGCAGCTCCGCAATGCGCGTGCGGGTCCGGCCCTCGGCGCTGTGTGAGTAGTCGATCAGCTTGTGGATCGTACGCCGGTCCTCGCCGGTGCCGGAGATCGAGGCGCGGTCGAAGTCCATCAGCGTCATCGCGACGTACCAGCCGCGGTTCTCCTCGCCGATCAGGTTGTCCGCGGGTACGCGCACGTTGTCGAAGAAGGTCTCGCCGAAGCGGCCGTGGTCGGAGCAGGCGTTGAGCAGCGGCTTCATGACGATGCCCGGCGCGGTCAGGCTGTCGACCATGACGAACGAGATGCCCCGGTGCTTCGGCGCGTCCGGGTCGGTGCGCACGAGGCAGTAGATCGCGTCGGAGGTCTGCGGCGTGGACCAGATCTTCTGGCCGTTGAGCACGTACTCGTCGCCGTCGCGCTCGGCGCGGAGGCTGAGCGAGGCGAGGTCGGAGCCGGCGCCCGGCTCGGAGTAGCCCTGCGCCCACTCGATCTCGCCTCGGGCGATCGCGGGCATGTAGCGGTCTCGCTGCTCCTCGTTGCCGTGCACCATGAGCACGGAGCCGAGGAACATCGCGCCGGTGCCGCCCACGCGGGGTGCGCCGGCCTTCTCGCGTTCCTCGTGGAAGATGAACTGCTCGCGCGTGCTGAAGCCGGCGCCGCCGAGCTCCCTGGGCCAGGCCGGGGCCACGTAGCCCTCGGCGCTGAGCGCGGCGGCCCAGTCGTCGGCGGCCCGGCGGATCTCCGGATCCTCGGAGAGCCGGTCGCCGGTCCAGCTGGCGCTGTTGAGGATGATCTCCTCGCCGTTGACGGCGCGCACGTTGTGGAAGTCCGCGTGGGGGGCGTGGCGGTAGCGATCCGGCAGCTTCTCCTCGAAGAAGCGGCGAACGTAGGCCCTGAACTCGGCCTGCTCGGGCGTGTCCGTCCAGTCCATCGTGCCCCTCTCGACATGCTCGCGCCGTCCGCCAATCATAGCCGCACGCCGCCAGCCGGGCAGTGACGGGGCTGCCGCGAGCGGGCGGCACGCAGCGGCCGCGTGGCGACGCTAGACTGCCGGGAAGCGCGATGCGGGAGGCGAGCCGATGACGGCGGAAGAGGCGGCGGCGGAGACGAAGATCGCGCGGCTCAAGCTGGAGCTGGAGCACCGCGACCAGCTGCTCGCCTCGGTCCATGCGCGGGCCGACACGCTGCGCGCCTCCGTCGAGCGGCTGGAGCGCCAGCTCGAGGCGGCGGCCGAGGAGCAGCGCGAGGCGGCCACGGAGCGCGCGGAGCTGCGTCGCCTGCTGGGCAACGCCCAGCTGCAGGTGCACGCGCTGATGCAGCTCCCGGCGCCCCAGGCGGGCACGGCCCCGCCCGCCGACGGCGGCGCGACGCAGACCGCACCACCTGCGGGGCCGGCAGCGCCGCCCGAGCCCGCAGCACCGCCCAGGCCCGCGGCATCGACCGGGCCCGCAACACCGCCCGGGCCCGCGGCCAGTACCTCGCCGGCGGCGAGCCGTCCGCCACCGCGGCGGCCACCTGCCCGTCCACAGCCGCGCGTACGGCGACGGCGCACCATCCTGGACGATGCGCGTGTGGTCTTCGCCGGTCTTCGCAGGATGATCTAGCCGGACGCCCGCTCGATCGGCGCGGCGGCGGCCTGCGGCGTACGACTACGCGCCCGCGGGTCCCGCGGGCGCGCACCTCGTACCAGCGGGGGCGAATCAGGCCGGCGCGGCCGCTTCGCCCAGGAAGCGCAGCAGGCGATCATCGACGCCCGCCGCGAGCCGCAGGTGCGCGGCGCTGAGCCGGCCCAGCGCCGCGGCTACGGATGCCGCAACTCCGTGCAGCCACCCGACTGCACGAAGTGCGATCCGGAACGGTAGCCAGGCATTCAGACCCGTCCGGTCGGCCACCCGCCGCCAGTCGCCCTCGAGGCCTCGTGCGAGGCCGTCGAGCGCGAGCGCGAGCGAGCGCCAGATGCCGCTCACCGTGAGCAAGACGAACACGAGCACCCGGCGGACGTCCTCCAGGATATCCAGGAGGTTGTCCGTCCAGGCGCTCGTCGCGAGCGCATTCAGCACGCTTGAGTACCCTGCTCGCGTGTCTCGCTAGTTCGCGGCTGCTTGCTCTGCAAGCTGCCAGTTCAGGCCGTGAGTGCCTAGCCCTCCGCGAGCGTGCGGAAGAAGTCGTCCGCCGCGCCCGTGAACTGCCGCACGAACACCGTCACGATCGAGACGAGGCGCAGCCCGATGGCCGCGATGCCCCACAGCACGGCGGCGGGCAAACGAACCCACGTGCCGGATGCGGTGTCGGTGCGGGCCAGGCCGCTCTCGCTGCGCTCACCAAGGCTCGTCACCAGGTCGTCGACCTTGGTGGCGAGGATGCTGGCGGCCAGCGTGAAGATCCTCGCGAGGTTGATCCCAACTAGCGCGATATTCGTCGCGAGGTCGCCAACGCGCTCTGCCCACGTCATTCCACAGTCCCCTCTCTCTTCGCGATACGTACATCCTGGCGTTGCTGCACGTACCGACTTGGGCGGACGCTAGAGAGCCGGTGGCGAGGCTGTCAAGGGCCCAAGCGCTCGATCACGTGATTACGTACAGTGGATCGCGTAGTTACGTTCGTTTTGGACACTTTGCGCTACCCTGCTCCTCACAGAGTGCACGATCCGGCCTGACGCCGGGGTGGAGCAAGCACCATGTCCGAACCTGTATCGCGGTCCGATCAACCGGATGACGAGGCGCCGGAGCCGCGCCGCCGCTCGCCCTTCCTCGGCGTCGTGGGCGGCGCCGGCGAGGCGGTGGGCGACGCGGCAGGCTCCGCGCTCGACGCCGTCGCCGGCCTCGCGTCCGGCCTCGCAAACGCCCTCGAGGGCGTCGCCCGGGATGCGACCGCGCCTGCCTGTGCCGCTGGCGACGAGGACTGCGAGGAGCGCGACGAGCGGCGCGAGCACTCGTGACGGACGGCGAGGCGACGGACCCGTCCGGCGGGCGCAACCGGCTCGCTGCGGAGACCAGCCCCTACCTGCTGCAACACGCCGACAACCCCGTCGACTGGTACCCCTGGGGCGAGGAGGCCTTCGAGCGCGCCCGTGCCGAGGACAAGCCGCTCCTGCTCTCGGTCGGCTACTCCTCGTGCCACTGGTGCCACGTGATGGCGCACGAGTCGTTCGAGGACGAGACGATCGCGGGGCTGATGAACGAGGCGTTCGTCAACATCAAGGTCGACCGCGAGGAGCGCCCGGACGTCGACAACGTCTACATGACCGCGACGCAGGCGCTGACCGGCTCGGGCGGCTGGCCGATGACGGTCTTCCTCACCCCGGACGGCAAGCCCTTCTACGCCGGTACGTACTTCCCCCCAGAGGACGGCCACGGCCGCCCCGGGTTCCCGCGTGTGCTCACCGCGCTGCGCGACCTCTGGCAGAACGAACGCAGCCGCGTGCTCGACTCGGCACAGGGCATCACGGAGCGGCTGCAGGCCGCCGTCGCCCGCCAGTACGCGAGCGAGGACGGCGCGGTCGAGGTGGGCGACGGGCTGGCCTCGGAGGCGGTCGAGGGACTGTGGCGCGGCTTCGACGAGGAGTGGGGCGGGTTCGGTCGCGCGCCCAAGTTCCCGAACCCCGGGGGGCTCGAGTTCCTGCTGATGCACGAGGCGCGCCGGCGCGGCGAGGGCGGGCCGCCCGGCACGGCGGGCCGCATGGCGCTCTCCACGCTGCGCGCGATGGCGGCGGGCGGGATGTACGACCAGCTCGGCGGCGGGTTCGCGCGCTACAGCGTCGACCGCCAGTGGCTGGTCCCGCACTTCGAGAAGATGCTCTACGACAACGCCCAGCTCGCGCGCGTCTATCTCCACGCCTTCCAGTTCGGCGGCGAGCCCTCCTTCGAGCGGATCGTCCGCGAGACGCTCGACTACCTCGAGCGCGAGATGCTGGACGCCGAGGGCGGCTTCTACAGCGCCCAGGACGCCGACAGCGAGGGCATCGAGGGCAAGTTCTTCGTCTGGACGCGCGAGGAGCTGAGCGCGGTCCTCGGCGAGGAGGACGCGCGAATCTGCGGCGCCGTCTACGGCGTGACCGAGGGCGGGAACTTCCAGGATCCGCATCACCCCGAGTTCGGACGGCGCAACGTGCTCAGCCGCTACCGCCCGCTCGCCGAGATCGCGCGCGACCTCGGGATGGACGAGGGCGAGTTGGAGGCGCGGCTCGCCGGTTGGCGCGCGGCGCTGCTCGCCGAACGGGAGCTGCGGGTCTGGCCGGGCCTCGACGACAAGGTGCTGACCTCGTGGAACGGGCTCGCGCTCGCCGCCTTCGCCGAGGCGGGGCGCGTGCTCGGCGACGAGCGCTACCTCGGCATCGCCCGCCGCAACGCCGAGTTCGTCCGCGGCTCGATGTGGCAGGCCGCAGGCGATGGGCCGGGCGGACGGCTGCTACATAGCTGGAAGGACGGCGTCGCGAAGATCGATGGCCTGCTGGACGACTACGCCTGCTACGGCCTCGGTCTGATCGAGCTCTACCGCGCCACGGGAGACCTCGACCATCTGCGCTGGGCCGCCGAGTTGCTCGAGGAGATCCTCGGGCGCTTCGGCGACGCGGAAGGCGGCGGCTTCTTCGAGTCGCCCGAGGACGCCGAGCGCCTGATCCTGCGCCAGAAGCCGCTCTTCGACGCGGCGACGCCGAGCGGCAACGGCGCGACGGCCCTGCTCGCGTTCTGGCTCGGCCGCTACTTCGGGCGGGCCGAGTGGGAGGGCGTCGCCCGCGAGGTGGTCGCCGAGGTCTCTGCGAGGATGGCCGAGGGCGCGGGCGGCTTCGGCAGCCTGCTGCAAGTCGTCGAGTTGCTGATCGCGCCCCCGCGCGAGATCGCGGTCGTCGGCGAGCCGGCGGCCCGTGAGCCGTTCGAGCGCGAGCTCGCGGGCCGCTTCCTGCCGGCCACGCTGTTCGCTCCCGCCGCGGGCGAGGGCGTGCTCCCGGTCCTCGAGGGCCGCGCCGTCGCGCCCGGCGAGGCGGCCGCCTACGTCTGCGAGGACTTCGTCTGCGCGCTCCCCGCGCGCAGCGTCGAGGAGCTGGTCGCGCAGCTCGGCGAGGGCAGCGCGTAGCCTTCGTCGTACCTCTCGGGCCGCGCTGGACAGCGGATCGCGGCATGACCACACTGCGTTCCGGGCGCCGCGCCGGAGCGCCGCCCCGCCGGACGTCAAGCAGCAGGAGCAGCCCGATGCGAGCCGCCATCTTCCACGCCCCACACGACACCCTGACCATCGAGGACATCGACCTCGATGAGCCGCGCGGCAGCGAGGTCGTCGTCCGCCTCGGCGCGAGCGGCGTCTGCCACTCCGACATGCACTTCGTGGACGGCTTCTACTCGATCCCGTCGCCGGCCCTGCTCGGCCACGAGGGCGCCGGGGTCGTCGAGACGGTCGGAGACGACGTGACGATGTTCGCGCCGGGCGACCGCGTGATCGCCTGCACCTCGATCTTCTGCGGGCACTGCGACCGTTGCCTGAGCGGCGAGCCGTTCCTCTGCATGGACAGCCCGCAACGCGGCCCCGGCGACGAGCCGGCGCTGAGCTGGAGGGGCGAGCGTGTGACGCCGCTGGCCGGGCTCGGGACCTACGCCGAGCGCCTGCTCGTCGATCAGAACGCCCTCGTGAAGATCGAGCAGGACATCGAGATCGACCGCATGGCCCTGATCGGATGCGGTGTCACCACCGGCGTCGGCGCGGTGCTCAACACCGCCGGGATCGAGGTCGGCTCGACGGTCGCGGTGTTTGGCGCCGGAGGGGTCGGGCTGGCCGCGATCCAGGGCGCGCGCATCGGCGGCGCGCGGACGATCATCGCCGTCGACGTGCACGAGTCGAAGCTGGCGACGGCGCGCGAGCTCGGCGCGACGCACTCCGTGGACGCCTCCTCACGCGATCCGGTGGAGGCGATCCAGGGCATCGTGCCCGGCGGCGTCGACTACACGTTCGAGGCGATCGGCCTCAAGGCGGCCGCGGAGCAGGCCTACGAGTCGATCCGCCGCGGCGGCACCGCCACCATCATCGGCATGATCCCCCAGGGCGAGAAGGTCGAGATCGACGGCCCCAGCCTGCTCGGCGGCAAGAGGCTGCAGGGCTCGCTGATGGGCTCCAACCGCTTCCGCATCGACATGCCTCGCTACGTGGACTGGTACCTGCAGGGCCGGCTGCTGCTCGACGAGATGATCACGCGGCGTGGGCGGCTCGCGGACATCAACGAGGCGTTCCGGGCAATGAAGGCGGGCGAGGTCGCCCGCAGCGTCCTGATGTTCGACGAGGACGCGTAGGGCGGGGACCGGGCGGACACACCGGGCGGCTGGACAGCGCATCGCGGCATGGCCACACTGCGTCGCGGGGGGGGCCCCCCCCCCACCCCCCCCCCACCCCCCCCGCGGGGGGGGGAAACCCCCCCCCGCCCCCCCGCCGCCACCGCGGGATTAAAAAAAA